>JAZOXF010000034.1:0-18172 GCA_045659605.1 Acutalibacteraceae bacterium | reverse complement strand
TTTAAAGGTGTACCCCAATATCTGTTACGAGAAATACCCCAGTCCTGAACATTCTTAAGCCAATCGCCGAAACGACCCTTACCAATGCTTTCAGGAATCCAGTTGATAGTATCGTTATTTTTAATAAGGTCATCCTTAACATCGGTCATCTTGATAAACCAAGACTCACGAGCATAGTAGATAAGGGGAGTGTCACAACGCCAGCAGAAGGGGTAGTCATGCTCAAATTTGGGAGCGTCGAATAAAAGACCCTTTGCTTCAAGGTCAACTAAAACCTTGGGGTCGGCATCCTTAACGAAAAGACCTGCATAAGGTGTTTCCTCGGTCATTTCACCCTTGCCGTCAACAAATTGAACGAAGGGAAGGTCATATTTTCTGCCAACCTTAGCATCGTCTTCACCAAAAGCGGGGGCAATATGAACGATACCTGTACCGTCGCTCATAGTTACATAACTATCGCAAGTGATGAAGAATGCCTTTTTGTTTTGCTTTTCGCAAACAGGTTTTGCGAAATCGAATAAAGGCTCGTATTCACGATGTTCTAAATCGGAGCCTTTAAACTCTTCGATAATCTCATAAGCAGGAGCTTCTTCGGTTGCCAACTTGCCAAGAACCTTGTCTAAAAGTTCTTTAGCCATATAGTAGGTGAAGCCGTCTGAAGCCTTAACCTTGCAGTAGGTATCATCGGGGTTAACGCAAAGCGCTACGTTAGAAGGAAGGGTCCAAGGAGTTGTGGTCCAAGCAAGGAAGTAAGCATCTTCGTTTGCAACCTTAAAGCGTACAACCGCACTGCGCTCCTTAACGTTTTTATAACCCTGAGCCACTTCGTGAGAAGAAAGGGGAGTTCCGCAACGGGGGCAATAAGGAACAATCTTAAAGCCCTTGTATAACAAACCTTTGTCGTAGATTTGTTTTAAAGCCCACCATTCGGACTCAATGAAGTTGTTGTCATAGGTAACATAAGGGTCATTCATATCAGCCCAGAAACCAACGGTCTTGGAGAAATCCTCCCACATACCCTTATATTTCCAAACACTCTCTTTACAGTGAGCAATAAAGGGCTCTAAGCCATATTCCTCAATTTGTTCTTTACCGTCAAGACCTAAAAGTTTTTCAACTTCAAGCTCAACGGGAAGACCGTGGGTGTCCCAACCGGCTTTACGGGGAACCATACAGCCCTTCATGGTTCTGTAACGGGGAATCATATCCTTGATAACACGGGTTAAAACATGGCCGATATGAGGTTTACCGTTAGCGGTAGGGGGGCCGTCGTAAAATACATAGGGCTCGCCCTTTGCTCTTGAGTCTATACTCTTTTCGAAAATCTTGGCGTCAGACCAAAATTTTTCAATTTTCTTTTCCTCTTCAACGAAATTAACGTTGGGTGAAATACTGTCGTACACTGAAAGTACTCCTTTCAAATAGGGGTTTATTTAGCACTGAAAACGCACAGCATCCACTGTGCGTTTTCTAAAATTCTAGTATTAAATATTATTATTGCTCTTTGGTAGCGGTGGGGATGGGTTGCTTTAATGCTGCGCGGGTTTTGCGGATTTCGCCGAGGTTAGCGGTAAGGCCTTCATCAGCGCGACGCATAATATCGTCAACAAAATCTTGAGCAGCTTTTCTCATCTCACGGCTCTTGCCTTGAGCAGTAGCAATAATTTCAGCAGCCTTTGCTTGAGAAAGTTTAACAATCTCTTCTTGAGCTACCATTGCTTTTGCCTTTTCTTCGGCGTTACGGATAATTCCGTCAGCCTCACGCTTAGCGTTGGTGATAATGTCAGCTCTGTCAGCCACAATGCCTTTGGCTTGTTTGATTTCAGCAGGGATGTTAAGACGGATATCGTCAACAACTGCACGAAGTTTTTCTACATCTACAACTGTTTTTTTGCCGGGGATTTTGAAACCGGAATCAAGCACCTCGTCAAACTGTTCAAGTAATTCGTCTAATGTCATTTTTTTCTTCCTCCGTAAACCGAAAATCGGTATTTATTTTTTAGTGGAAATCCTATTTATAATATCTTGTTTTATTTCACCGGGAACAAAATGAGAAATATCTCCTCCCATGGAAGCAATTTGCTTTACCATACTGGAACTAAGATACATGTTTTGCGCCGCAGTGGTCAAAAACAAGGTTTCAACATTGGGATTTAACTCTTTATTGGTAAGAGCCATTTGGAATTCGTACTCAAAGTCGGACATAGCGCGAAGGCCTTTTATAATTGCAGTAGCGCCAACTTGGGCAGCGTAGTCCGCCAACAAGCCATCGTAATGTACAACCTCAACATTGTCAAGATTTGTGACACATTTCTTTATGAGTTCAACACGTTCTTCGGGAGTGAAACAACAATTCTTTGAAGAATTGGCAGCTACTACCACAATAAGTTTTTTAAACATACCGGCGGCTCTTGTTATAATATCAAGATGACCGTAGGTTACAGGGTCAAAACTTCCGGGGCACAAAGCCGTTATATTTTCGTTCATCACGGCTCCCCCTTTCTGTAAACGGTGATTATAACCTTACCGTAACGATATGTTTTATGAATATAAAAACCACCAACTTGGGGGTCTAATTCAACTTCGGGAGGGTGCTCACAAATGATGGCACCGTAATCGCTCATAAGAGGTAAAACCGCCTTGATGGCAGGGGTCAAAAGACCTTCCAAGTAGGGCGGGTCTAAGAAAACATAATCAAAGGTGTCTCTCGACATGGCGCAAAAGGATTTAAAATCCGATTGGAAAACCTTTGTTTTATCTTCTAAACCGCAAACCGAAAGGTTGGATTTTATGATTTTAACTGCATCTTTGGAAGCGTCAACAAAAACACAAGACTCAGCTCCACGGCTTAAAGCCTCAATTCCAAGTTGACCCGAACCTGCAAACAAATCTAAAATCCGTCTACCCTCAATATCAAAATGCAAAGCACTAAAAAGGCCTTCCTTAACCCTGTCAGGCGTGGGGCGAATATCCCTACCGTCGGGAGTGTTAAGGCGTTTGCCTTTTAGTGTGCCGGTTATAACTCGCATAGCATCACCAAAATTAAAAGTTAATACATAAGTATTATTCACATTGTATTATACCATTAAATAGGGGTCTTTGTCTATACTTTTTTTAAATTCGTGGGTATAAATATTATATTCTAAATTTATTCGTCGCCTTTATAGGAGTTAAGATAGATTTCAACAACAGCTTCGGCATTGACAGTTTCACCAAAATCGGGAACTTGTTCTAAAACAATACCGGGTTCGCTTTCTTCGTCATACTTTTCTAAAACCTTAATGTTTTCGTACAAGAAACCTTGTTTTAAAAGCTCCAAAACAGCCTCTTGTTCTTCAAGACCTATAACGTTTGCAATTTTAAATTCTTTGGGTCCTAAAGAAATGGTAAGTTCTATCTTGGTGTCTCTGACAGCTTCACTGCCTTCTTTTACCGATTGAGCGCAAACGGTACCTTTGGGGCAGTCGTTGGAGTAAACCTTGTTTCCTAAAACAAATTCGAACATTTCCCATTCATCGTTTTCAACGATTTCGGCAAAGTACTTACCGGTTAGTTTGGGAACAGGATAAAGTTTTGCCGTTACTTCGGCACCGCTTTCAATGTCGCCAATGGAGTTAACTTCGGGTTCTTCAAAGGAAACTACGCTTTCGGTAAGAGAACTGTTGTCTTTATCCGAAGAGAAAATACTATCCTTAAAAAGAAGTAATACAAGCGCAATTAATACCAAAATGGTACACAAGGCGGATATAATAACATACTTAGTGGTACTGTTATTTTTCTTTTTCTTGGTGTTGGAAGAAATGTCTTTGGAAACGGTTTTCTTTTGAACGGGTGCGGGAACTTCAATTTCACCGTAAACTAATTCGTTTTTAAGTTGCTCAATGTTTTTTGTGCGGTTTTGAGGCCTAACCTGCAAACCGTTAGCAAGAGCGGCCAAAACTTGGCGGGGGAGTTCTTCGGCAAATTTAGCCGAAATGGTCATGGCATCGTTTTCCAAACGTTGGGTTGCAACAGGGGGAACGTTTCCGATAAATACCCTGAAAAGTGTGGCGCAAAGGCCGTAAACATCGGTGTAGGTATCAATGTGCAAGTCCTCAATACCGTACTGCTCGCAAGCAGCATAACCATTGTAAAGCAAAGACTCAACTTCGGTGTCGTTGCGGCGGAGTTTCTTAATTGAGAAGGCGGAAATTCTAAGTTTTCCGTCACGGCCTACGATTATGGTGTCGGCCGAAATTCCACCGTGAATGTAACCGATTTCGTTCATACCCTCAATGGTATCAATCAAAGGTAAGAACAAAGGACGGGCTTGTTCCCATTTAAGTGTACCGGAATTTTTGTTTAAAAACTCTTCTAATGTTATGCCCGAAATAAGTTCGCAAACAGCGTATGCAGTGCCGTTTGCCTCAAAGGTATCATAAATGGGCATTAAAGAGGGAAGGGTGGACAAAATGATTGCGCGGTTAATATCTAAAAATTCAAGCAAACCTTCGTTAAAAGTATATTTTCCGTTTTCGCTTATGGAAACGGTTTTGTCGGGATTGCGGTTAGCAAAACCTTTGGGGAAATATTCCTTAACGGTAATTTTGCAATTTTTGGAATTGTCCCAACCAATATATGTAATGCCTTCGCCATCAGCAGATAAGGTTTTACCAATAAAATAGCGGTTTTCCAAAAGAGATTTTAAAGGAAGTGCATAGGAAGGGTTTTGAGAAGAATTATCAAATCCGCAAATGGGACAAACCTTCTCGCCTCCGTTATCGCTCATACATCCTAAACATAATCCATCGGTATTAATCATAAATAATCCTCCGAAATTGATGGGTTTATAAATTTATTTTACCACAACTGTCAAGTCAGTCGCCGATAGGTATCATTTTTTTGAATACGCAGGTGTGATGGGGAGTGATTCGCCTGTCTTCGTGAAGGGAACCGAAATACCAGTGTTTATATTCACAAGAACGGCCGATTTCCTCGAAATATCCGCCAAGTTTGTTGACTCGGTCGCTGTCACCCCTTAAAAGCAACATGGAACTTTTAACAAGGGAAGGGGGTTCGTGGGTGATAATGTAATCAACCTTGCAGTCCACTTCATCTAAATTTTTAGCGCCTTCGGCCATTTCTTGAGGAGTGGGTTCTTCCTCTCGCCACCAAAGTCCGTTTTCAATTCGCATATCCTTGTCAACACTTTCGCCACCGCCAAAGGTGAAAAAACTGTGACCTTCAATGTTGAAAATTTGACCGCGCATAAGGTGAATTAAGTTGCCCTTAATACGGTGAACCTTTCCGCCGTGCCAATAGGTAACCCTTGCGGAATTGATTTTTGTCATATTGTCGTGAGTACCGTCTAAAAAGGCGGTAACAAATCTACGGGTTGAAAGATAATCAATAACTTCTCGCTCGGTTTTGGAACCGTCAAAAATATAACCGAAATCTCCCGCAACGATTAAAACATCTCCTGTTTTGAGTTTGCGAAAGTTTTTGTCATAAAGTCTTTCCAAACAACCATGCGTATCACCTGTAATATAAACCGTAATTTTTCACCACACTTAAAATTATACTTTTATTTTTTTATTGTTTATGTTAAAATATAAATACAGTATATCACATATTCGGAGATATTTCTATGCTTAAAAGAATATTTTTTATAATTTTGGCAATTTTGATAGTTTTTCCCACCCTTTCGGTGTCGGCTTATGAGGTCACAGGCTTTGAAATTACTGCAAAGTCGGGTATGCTTGTGTCCTTGGATACGGGTGAGGTTTTGTTTAGCAAAAACGAAAATCAAAAGGTTTATCCTGCGGCAATAACCAATATTATGACCGCCATAGTGATTTTAGAGAGTGACAAGTATTCGCCGAATGGCAAAATCGCTATGACCGAAAAGGCAAGAAAAGACATTTTGGGAACGGGTGTTACCGACTCTCACACCAAGGTTGGGGAGGAATTTACCCACACCGATTTAATGCATATGATTATCATGTGCTCCTTTGGTGACGCCAGTTGTTTGGCGGCAGATTATTTTTACGGTTCTCACGAGGCTTTTGTTAAAAAAATGAATGAAACGGCCAAAAAAATCGGTATGAATAATACCAATTTCACAAATCCGATGGGCATTCATGATTCAAAGCATTACACTACTGCAACCGATATTTACAAAATGACCGAGTATGCTCTTAAAAATAAGACTTTCAGGGAAATTTGCGCTAAGGCGAGATATGTTTTGCCTGCCACCAATATGCAGGAAAAACGAATTTTATCTACTACCAACTTTCTGCTTAAGGGTAGCCATTCGGGATATGAATACACCTACGCGACCGGTGTCAAAACAGGCTATACCGATGAGGCGGGAAGATGCATTGTTTCCACCGCATCTTACAATGGGTATAACTACCTTTGCGTATTAATGAACGCACCCAATAATCCTTTGAAAAGGCAGGAATTGGGTGAGTGCGCAAATCTTTTTAGATGGGCATTCAATAACTTTGCTTTCAAGGAAATTGCCACATCAACCGAACCTGTTTGCGAAATTCCTTTAAAACTTTCAATGGAGACCGATTTTGTGTCCCTTTATTTTGACAAACCCTTTATTTCGGTATTGCCTAAGGATGCGGATGAGTCCACCATTGTTATAAAGACGGAACTTAGTTCTGACAGTGTGAAAGCGCCTGTTAAAAAAGGTCAAGTTTTGGGCAAGGCTCAGGTGGTTTTTGCCGAAAATGTTATTGGCGAAGTTGATTTGGTTGTGGGCGAAGATGTTAAGGCGAACCCTGTTTTGAAATTTGTTGATATTTTGAAATCAATTTTCACATCTACAGTAATGATTGTGGTATATGTTGTGTTGGCTGTTGGGCTGGTTGCTTTTGTTGCAAAATGTATAGCAATGAATTATTCAAAAGGCAAAAAGCGCAAGGTGAGATATATCCCTTATGACGGTAAAGAAAGGGAGAATAAACACAAGAGATAACGACTTGACAAATGCCGCGTTTTATGTTAGATTAATCTAAGAAGATAGAGGCGCGGCTTGTTATAAGTAACTTCAAGGGGTGCGAATTCCGGCGGGAAGATACCCTTGGCGAAAGGAACGGCTGCCGAAGGGAGCCAAAGGCATAAGGCTTTCCTGGTAAATGGGAATAATATCCTCTTTACTGTCGCAGTTGCGGAGTGCTATCAAAAACAGATTAATTGGCATAAACTATAGTAGTTGTTATGCTTTTCTGATTTTTAGATAGCCGAGCAATCGGCTATTTTTTATACTTATTTTTTGAAGGAGAATATACTATGAAAACCCCAATTTTTGAAGGTATGGCTACCGCCATTATCACCCCTACAAATGAAAACGGAATAGATTTTGAAGCCTTTGGAAAATTACTTGATTGGCAAATTGATGAGGGAATAGACGCTGTTGTTGTTTGTGGAACAACAGGCGAAGGTTCCACCCTTACCGACGAGGAACACAGGGCTGCAATCGAGTTTGCTGTAAAACGTATTGATGGCAAGGTTCCCGTAATTGCAGGAACCGGTTCTAACGATACATCCTATGCCGTTAAACTTACAAAACACGCCTGCGAAGTTGGTGTTGACGGCGTTTTGGTTGTAACCCCTTACTACAATAAAGCAACCCAAAACGGACTTATTAAAATGTTCACCGCTATCGCAGATGCTTCCACCGTTCCTGTTATTCTTTACAATGTTCCTTCAAGAACAGGTGTCAACATTAAACCTTCAACCGTTTTGGAACTTTCAAAACATCCTATGATTAACGCTATTAAGGAAGCCAGTGGCGATATTTCGCAAATTGCCGAAGTGGCTCACCTTTGCGGTGATAATATGATTATTTATTCGGGAAATGATGACCAAACCATACCGATTATGTCCTTGGGTGGTAAGGGTTGTATTTCGGTACTTTCTAATCTTTTGCCAAAAGAGTCGAGCGAAATGTGCCGTGCTTTTAAAGAGGGCGATGTTAAAAAGGCTTGCGAAATGCAATTAAAATATATCCCCCTTATCAGCGCTCTTTTCAGCGAAGTTAACCCCATTCCCGTTAAGGCCGCTATGGCTAAAATGGGCTTTTGCGAGGATTATCTCCGTTTGCCTTTGACACCTATGGAAGATGACGCGCGTGAAGTTCTTTACAAAGAAATGAAGAACGTAGGAATTAAGATTTAAAAGAGGATTTTTTATGATATGCAACAATGTGTCCCTCAACACTGAGGGACATTTAACTTTTGCAGGTATGGATACGGTGGCGTTGGCGCAAAAATACGGCACCCCTTTATACCTGATGGATGAAAATAAAATAAGAGAGCATATGCGTTGTTACAAGGAAGCAATGGCTAAATATTTTCCCAAGGGCTCGGTCCCTGAATTTGCAAGTAAATCTTTTAGCGCAAAGTGTATTTACCAAATTGCAAAGGAAGAGGGAATTGACATTGACGCCGTTTCTTCGGGTGAGATTTATACTGCTTTACAGGCGGGTTTTCCAATGGAAAACTGTTTCTTCCACGGCAATAATAAAACCGATGCCGACATTCGTTTTGCAATAGAAAGCGGCGTGGGTTATTTTGTTGTGGATAACCGCGAAGAATTGGAGTCTTTAAGCCGAATTGCAGGGGAAATGGGCGTTCTTCAAAAGGTTCTTTTAAGGGTTTCTCCCGGCATTGACCCACACACTCATCAAAAGATTATGACCGGTTCGGTGGACTCCAAGTTTGGCGTCGCTATTGAAACAGGACAAGCAATGGAACTTACAAAAAACATTTTAGAAACCCGAAATGTTAAACTTTTGGGCTTTCATTGTCATATTGGTTCTCAAATTTTTGAGTCGGAACCATTTATCGAAGCCGGCGAGATGATGTTTGAATTTTTGGCTGATGTTAAAAAGACCTTGGGATTTACTGCTGAAATGCTGAATCTTGGCGGTGGTTTTGGTGTAAAATATACCGAAAAAGACCCCGAAATCGACTATGCCGAGAAAATTCGTGAAATAGGCGAAGTTTTAAAGGCACAATGTGAAAAATTAGGTCTCGAGATGCCTAAAATTATGATGGAGCCTGGTAGAAGCCTTGTGGCTGATGCCGGTATGACCCTTTATACTGTGGGCAGTGTAAAAGAAATTACAGGCTATAAAAGTTATGTTTCGGTGGATGGTGGTATGCCTGACAATCCCCGATTTGCATTGTACGAGTCACAGTATACAGTTGAAATTGCTAACAAAATGAACGAACCTAAGGATTTTACCGCCGATGTAGCGGGAAGATGCTGCGAGTCGGGTGATATTGTGGCGGAAAATATTGCTATGCCAAGGCCTCAGCGAGGTGATGTTTTGGCGGTGCTTACAACCGGCGCTTATAACTATTCAATGGCTTCTAATTACAACCGCCTTGCTAAACCTCCCGTTGTTATGATTAAAGACGGTGTAGACAGGGTAGTTGTTAAGCGTGAAACCTTCCAAGATGTTTGCAGATTGGATGTTTAATTATGGTTAAATTCGGAAACGATTGGGACAGTATTTTGGCTGACGAATGGGAAAAATCTTATTTTAAAGAACTTCAATGTTTTTTAGAAAATGAGTACAGCCAAAATAAGATATATCCCGAAAAAGATGATATTTTTAATGCTTTAAAATACACCTCTTTTGCCGATACAAAGGTGGTTATAATAGGACAAGACCCTTATCACGGCGAAGGTCAGGCCCACGGTCTTTGTTTTTCGGTAAAAAAAGGGGTTAAAGTACCCCCTTCTTTGAAGAATATTTACAAGGAATTAAAGGATGATGTGGACTTTATAATTCCACCTCACGGTGAACTTGTAAACTGGGCAAAACAAGGGGTTTTAATGCTTAATAATGTGTTGACAGTCAGGGAGGCAAACCCCAACAGTCACAAGGGAAAAGGCTGGGAAAAGTTCACCGACCGCGTGATTTTGGAACTTGATAAAAAAGAGACCCCCGTGGTATTTTTACTGTGGGGCGCAAATGCGCAAAAAAAGGCGGAAATGATAACAAATCCCATCCACAAAAAATTAATTAGCGTTCACCCGAGTCCTTTGTCGGCGAGGCGAGGATTTTTAGGATGCAAACACTTTTCGAAAACTAATGAAATCCTTAAGTCAAGCGGACTTGAAGAAATTCAATGGCAAATTAATTGACAATTTTTGACATTTGTGGTATAATGGCTGGGAAAAGGAGATGATAGTGTGAAATCTACCGGAATGGTTCGTCAGGTTGATAAAATGGGAAGAGTAGTAATTCCGAAGGAAATTCGTTCTCAGCTTAACATTAAAAACGATGAAGACAGTTTCGAAATCTTTATGCAAGATGATAAAGTGATTTTGCAAAAATATCACCCAACTTGCTTTTTTTGCGACTCTTTAACCGATGTAATAACCTTTAATGACCACTTGGTTTGTAAGGAATGTATTGAGAAAATGCAGGCCATGTTAGACCAAACTGAATAACTTAAAACCCTCTATTTTGGAGGGTTTTTTCTTTTGCCAATATTTTCTGTAATAAAATTGTAACTTTTTTATGTATTTTTAAGAATATTACTTGCAAATTTTTCAGTTTTTGTGTACAATGTATGTGTATAGTTTTATCTATTTTAAATTTATATAATATATACCGTTAAAGGAAGTGCAGGATATGTCAAACCGCTTATTTCAAGGTGTAATCCATCAAATGAAGGAATCCATCGATAGAACCTTCGGTGTTGTTGATGAAAATTCCGTTATTATCGCTTGTTCCGAACTTGGAAAAATTGGAGAAACATTGGATATTGATGCTGTAAATTCTAATGAGATTGTTGCAATTGGCGGCAACACATTTAAAAGTTTAGGAATTACTCAATCTGCTAATTATACTGTTTTTGTTGAGGGTGACGATGTTTTAGCCTCAAAGTATGCAGGAGTTTTAGCTGTATCTTTTTCCAGCATTAAATTTTATTATGACGAAAAGTACGACCGCAGCAACTTTATCAAGAACGTAATTCTTAATAACATTTTGCCCGGCGATATTTACATCAAGGCTCGTGAGCTTTATTTTAATGGTGATGTTCATCGTACTGTTTTCTTGATTCGCGCTATTGAGCATAGCGATGTTTCGGTTTACGATATCGTTCAAAATCTTTTCCCCGATAAGGCTAAAGATTTCGTAATTGTAATTAATGAAAATGATGTGGCTTTGGTTAAGGAAACCAAACCCGGAATTGACCCCAAAACCATTGAGAAGTTGGCATCCACTATTGCTGATACTATGTCAGGTGAGTTTTATGTTCACGCTACTATCGGTATCGGTACCACTGTGGACAACCTTAAAGACTTGGCTCGTTCTTTCAAAGAGGCTCAAACCGCATTGGAAGTTGGCAAGGTATTTGATAACGAGAAGACCATTATTTCTTATGACAATTTAGGAATTGCCCGTCTTATCTATCAACTTCCCACCACCCTTTGCGAAACCTTCTTAAAGGAAGTTTTCAAACTGGGTTCAATTGAAACTCTCGACCAAGAAACATTGTTCACAATTCAAAGATTTTTTGAAAATAATCTTAATGTTTCCGAAACATCAAGAAAACTTTTTGTTCACAGAAACACTTTGGTTTACAGACTTGAGAAAATCAAGAAGATTACAGGTCTTGACCTTAGAGAGTTTGACCATGCAATTATCTTCAAAATTGCATTAATGGTTAACAAATATCTTAAAAATAACCCTATTAAATATTAAGGAATGATACTTTTAAATGGAACAACAAATTGTGCCATCTGAAAATGCAAAACAACCTAAACCCATTATTGAGTTTAGAGGGGTTTCAAAAACATATCCTTCGGGCACCCATGCTTTGGAGGATGTTAATATTAAAATTAATCCCGGTGAATTTGTTTTCGTTGTTGGTTCTTCGGGCGCAGGCAAAAGTACCTTTATGAAACTTATTATGCGCGAAGAAAAGGCTAACACAGGCAAAATCACTGTTAACGGATTTAATCTTACATCAATGAAACGTAAACAGGTGCCCTTGCTTCGCCGTACAATGGGAATTGTTTTCCAAGATTTCCGTTTAATCCCCAATATGAATGTTTTTGATAATGTGGCTTTTGCAATGTACGTTGTGGGCGCCAGCGGTAGGGATGTACGCCGTGAGGTTTCAAAAGCGTTAAGCAAGGTAGGTCTTGGTCACAAGGCTCGTTCAATGCCTGCTCAACTTTCGGGCGGTGAGCAACAGCGTGTTGGTCTTGCCCGCGCTCTTGTTAATTCTCCCGACCTTATTATCGCCGATGAGCCAACAGGAAATGTAGACCCCAATATGTCTTACGAAATTGTGTCAATGCTCACCGAAATTAATAAGCAAGGTACTACCGTTTTAATGGTAACCCACGACCACAACTTGGTACGTGACTTTAACCATCGTGTAATTATGCTTGACGGCGGTAGAATTGTTGCCGATAAAATGGGAGGTGACGCCCAATGAGATTAACCAGTATCAGATATTTAATTCGTGAAGGTTTTAAAAACACTTGGGCTAACCGCTTGATGACCATCGCTTCGGTAGGCGTTTTAATGGCGTGTATGGTAATTATCGGTTTGGCGGTTTTAATAACCGAAAACGTTAATGTTGCAATCGGTAATTTGGAACAACAAAATGTGGTTATTGCCTATATGAAGGATTACAACTGGGCATTGTTGGAAGCCGAAATTCCCGAAACTGAGGAAGAAGATCCTGAGGCTGATGAAAACGGCATTAAACAAACCGACTATGTTATTCACAGTGACGATGAAGCCAAGGCTTTATGTGAAAAAATCGAAAAAATTGATAATGTTGCTGAGGTTGAGTTTATCACCAGTGAAGAAGGACTTAAAACTGTTCAGGAAATTTTTGGCATTGGTGAAAGCGATTCCGATAAACTTTTAGAAGGGGACAACCCAATTTCCTGCTCAGCTAAAATCAAAATGAACGATATGGCTTTGTTTGATAAAACCGTGGAAGAAATTTCACAGCTCGACGGTGTTTATAACGTTCAGTCTCATAGCGATTTAGCTTCCACTATCACCGCTCTTAAAAAGGGTATTGGTGTTGCAGGTGTGTGGATTATAAGTATTTTAATGCTTATTGCCCTTGTTATCGTTTCTAATACAATTAGAGTTACCATGTATAACCGCAAACTTGAAATCAGTATCATGAAGGCGGTTGGCGCTACCGATACATTTATTAGAATTCCATTTGTGGTGGAAGGCGCAGTTATCGGTATTATTTCCGCATTGTTGGCGGAGGGTATTTTGTACTTCTGCTACCGTGTGGCAACCGAAACAATTGTTGATACCCTTAATACGACTGATATTGTTAAGTATGGAGATATGGCTTGGATTTTACTTGGCTTATTCCTTGGTATCGGTTTAATCGCAGGTATTTTGGGAAGCGCTATTATGATTGGCAAATACCTTCGCAAAGAAGGTAGCGAATTTACGGCAATATAGGAGATTTTTATGAATAAAACATTATTTAAAATTTTAACTGCCGTAATTTCACTTGTTATGGTTTTAACTGCAATTCCTTTTGGCGCAATGGCTCAGTCGGCGAGTGAACTCCAACAAAACATTAATAAGTTGGAGCAACAGTCTCAAGCCCTTGAAAAGCAAATTAAAGAATTGCAGGGCCAAATCAATTCTCAAGCTGCAGTTAAGTCCGCTTTGCAACAAAAAATCAATATTATTCAACAACAAATCAATGCTTGTAATAGCGAGATTAATAAAATTAACACTGATATTGCAAATAATAACAAGCAAATTGAAGCTGATAAATTGGCCTACAAAAAGCGTTTGCGCGCGGTTCATATCAGCAGTTCCAACAGCGGAATAAAGGTGCTTTTGGGAGCGGAAAATTTCGCCGAGTTCTTACATTTAGCTCAGTATACCGCTTCGGTTTCAAAACGTGACAAAAAACTTATTGACCGCCTTGAAAAGAAGATTAACGATAATCAAAAACTTCTTGATGAACAGGTTGAAATTAAAAAGACTGTTACCGAAAAGCAACAGGAACTTTTAACCGAAAGCAATCGTATTCAAGGCATAATAAACCAAATTGATGCAAACCAAAATAATTTGGAATCTCAAAACGCGAAGATTGAAAAGGAAATTAAGGCTTATAAAAATACCTTGGCATCCCTTTCTCAATCCAGCGGTGGCGGTGGTATTTATCAGGGTGGCGAGTTTATTTGGCCCACTACAAGATATAGAATTTCCGCTGTTTTCCAAGGAAATGACCCTGTTCATAAGGGTAAACACGACGGTATTGATATTATTGGTAGTTATCGTGGTGAAATTGCGGGTCAACCTGTGTATGCTATTGCCGATGGTTTGGTAGATATTGCCAAGGGTGGCTGCGGTCACAACTATCCAAAAGCCAGTGGTTCTTGCGGTTGTAACGGCAACTTCGGAAACTATGTAAGAATTGATCACGGTTCCACATATTTGAGTATTTACGGTCACCTTTCAAGCCTTGCAGTTTCACAAGGCACAAGGGTTAAAAAAGGCCAAATTATAGGCTATGTTGGTTCTACCGGTTGGTCAACAGGCTACCATTTGCATTTTGGTATTGCTTATGGCGGTATTTATCGCAACCCAATGAACTATTATAAAAAGGTTGGTTAATTTGGAAAAGAAAAAAAGTCCTGTCGCACTTCGTATTATTTCGGTTTTGTTATTAATAGGGTGGATGGGACTTATTTTTTATTTATCCCATCAAACTGCGGATGATTCATCTAATCTGAGCGGCGGTCTTATTAGGAAGGTTGCAAGTTTTATATTTCCTAATTTAAGCAGCGCTTCTTTGGAAAATTTGGTTTCTTCTTTGCAGTTTATTGTTCGCAAGGGCGCCCATTTTTCTTTGTATGGCGTATTGGGCGTTTTAAGTTTTACGGCAATTGTTACTTACACTGTAATACCTCTTGCAGTGCGTTGTTTTATAAGTTTCTTGATTTCGGCCCTTTATTCCATGAGTGATGAATATCACCAAACCTTTGTAAATGGGCGAAGCGGAGAACTTAGGGATATTATTATTGATTGTGCAGGTGCCTTATTAGGTATACTAATTGCTTTGTCGATTTACGGATTGCACAATGCCATTAAAAATAGAAGGTCAGGTAAAATGAAGAAAAAGCAGTATATTGAACTTACTGAGGAGTTGGCTTCTCGCCTTAGAGCCGAAAAAAATTCAAGTGCCGAGCTTAGAGAGGAAAACAACGCCTTAATGGAGCAACTTAAAGAATTAAGGGCGAGAATTGTGGCTCTTGAAAAGGGTGCTTCGCCTGACATAAAGTCAGTTGTTGCTGATAGCTTTGAAATTCCTCAACCTGTTGAGGTTCAAAAACCTATTGAGCATAAGGAGATAACCTTGTCCGATGCCATTTCTGACGGCGCGAAAATTATTGGTAAAATTGTTTTAAGTAGCGCCGAATATTGTAACAAACTTACAGGTGTTGGCGCAGGTCCAAATGCAAAGGAATTGGTTAACCTTATTTTGGGTAGAACAGAGGTTGCGAAAAGCGAAATTTTAAGACTTACCACCTTGGATATTGAGCCGGGGGACCGTTTGACTGCCATGGAAAGAGAGTTAAATGAGGCCGAAGACTATTTTAAAAGTGTAATGGCACAAAAATAATAAAAAAATCGTGTTAATTTTTTGACATTTGACTATTGAGTTTTATGTCGAATTAAGTTATAATAATTTTGATATTTCTGAAAGGAGTACAGATATGAACTATTCACATGAAGTACAAAATATGTGTCCTTTAGCTAAGGGTACATATCACGGTCCTGCTCCCATTCCGGAGGAGGGCAAATGGGTTCAGGTAAAAGAGGTTAAGGATGTTTCCGGTCTTACCCACGGTGTGGGCTGGTGCGCACCTCAACAAGGAACCTGTAAACTTACCCTTAATGTTAAAGAGGGTATCATTGAAGAGGCTTTGGTTGAGACTTTGGGTTGTTCCGGTATGACTCACTCTGCTGCTATGGCTTCTGAAATTTTGGTTGGCAAAACAATTCTTGAGGCTTTAAATACCGACCTCGTTTGCGATGCTATCAACACCGCAATGCGCGAGTTGTTCCTCCAAATTGTTTACGGCCGTACCCAAACTGCTTTCTCCGAAGGTGGTCTTCCCATCGGTGCAGGTCTTGAGGACTTAGGTAAAGGTCTTCGTTCACAAGTTGGTACTACTTTTGCTACCAAGGCAAAAGGCCCCCGTTACCTCGAGTTGGCTGAGGGTTACATTACCAAAATCGCTATTGACGAAAACGACGCTATCATCGGTTACAAGTTCGTTCACCTTGGCAAGATGATGGAAATGATTAAAAAGGGCATGGATGCTAACGAAGCATTAGCAAAGGCTAGCGGTCAATACGGCCGTGTTGATGATGCTGTTAGACTCATCGACCCAAGAGAAGAATAAGGAGGAAAATGAAATGGCATTATTTGAAAGTTATGACAGAAGAATAAATCAAATTAACGCTGAGTTGGCAAAACACGGCATTTCCTCCATTGAAGAGGCTAAAGAAATTTGCGATAAAGCAGGCGTTGACGCTTACAAAATCGTAAAAGATATTCAACCTATCTGCTTTGAAAACGCTGCATGGGCTTACGTTGTTGGTTGCGCTATCGCAATTAAGGACCAAGTTAAGTCTGCTGCTGAAGCTGCTGAGAAAATCGGTGTTGGTCTTCAGTCTTTCTGCATTCCCGGTTCCGTTGCTGATGACCGTAAGGTAGGTATAGGCCACGGTAACTTAGGCGCAATGCTTCTCCGTGAGGAGACCAAGTGTTTCGCATTCCTTGCAGGTCACGAATCCTTCGCTGCTGCTGAGGGTGCTATCGGCTTGGCAAGAAGCGCAAACAAAGCTCGTAAAGAGCCTTTAAGAGTTGTTCTTAACGGTCTTGGTAAAGACGCTGCTAAGATTATTTCCAGAATCAACGGCTTTACTTATGTTCAAACTCAGTTTGATTATTACACCGGCGAACTCAAAATTGTTGAGGAAACCGCTTATTCTAACGGCGAACGCGCTAAGGTTCGTTGCTACGGCGCTGACGATGTTCGTGAAGGCGTTGCTATCATGCACAAAGAGGGTGTTGACGTTTCAATCACCGGTAACTCCACCAACCCCACTCGCTTCCAACATCCTGTTGCTGGTACCTACAAGAAGGAATGCATTGAGCAAGGTAAGAAATACTTCTCAGTAGCTTCCGGTGGTGGTACAGGCCGTACACTCCATCCCGATAATATGGCTGCAGGTCCCGCTTCTTACGGTATGACCGATACAATGGGCCGTATGCACTCTGACGCTCAATTCGCAGGTTCTTCTTCCGTTCCTGCTCACGTTGAAATGATGGGTCTTATCGGTGCAGGTAACAACCCCATGGTTGGTATGACTGTTGCTTGCGCAGTTGCAGTTAACGAAGCACTTAATAAGTAATTCGGAATTCGTAATGCGTAATT
This sequence comes from Acutalibacteraceae bacterium, assembly GCA_045659605.1. GTDB lineage: Bacteria > Bacillota > Clostridia > Oscillospirales > Acutalibacteraceae > UBA737. Next base: position 700 of record JAZOXF010000034.1, on the reverse strand, counting down.
CATAATTAAAGGACTTGGGAATTTTCCCAAGTCCTTTTTTGTAATATTATATTATTTTCATAATATGTAGGGGAGGGGTTCCATCCCCTACCGTTTTAAATCGATATTGATTATAGAATATCGGGAGGGCACAGAAGCCCTCCCCTACAATGTTGTAGAAAATTATAAGGTAAATTGTTATAAAATAATATTTTTCACTAGGGGAGACAATGCCTTGGTAAAAGGTGTTACCATTTTTCTCCGTATGGTGAAATTTCGGTTTGCGTCGCAACAAACTGATGTAACACTTTTCGGCACACTCTTCGGGGTGTGCTTTTTTATTGAGGTGGAAATTTGTTTAATAAGAAATTATCTACAAAAAGAGCTGTAATTGCAGGGTGTAGAGATTATAATAATTATTTGGAGAACAATATTCTGCTTTTGTGGAATTCTTATTGAAAACATATATTTTTTATGTTACCATATATTTGTAAGTGTGTTAGCGTGAAAAGCCATTAAAAGAAAGTGTTAGCGATTAAAATATGTTTAGCATAAGTGCGCAGTGACGATTTGAAAAATTTTTAATAACTATTTTATTCTATTATAAATTATTTTAATATGGAGGATTTTTAAATGGAAGAGTTTAATGTAAAGAAATATTTAAAAAGGTATAGATTAACCCTTGCGATTATATTTATAGTGTTTTTATTTATTTTATCTT
>JAZOXF010000033.1:0-20863 GCA_045659605.1 Acutalibacteraceae bacterium | reverse complement strand
ACCGTTAAGGGCCCCAAGGGCGAACTTAAAAACACTTTCAATGCTGATATTGCTATTGCTATTGAAGGCAATGAAATCATCGTAACACGCCCGTCCGATAATAAGGACCACCGTGCACTTCACGGTCTTACCCGTACACTTATAGCTAACATGGTTGAAGGTGTAACCAATGGTTACTCCAAGACTCTCGAGGTAAACGGTGTAGGTTATCGTGCGCAGAAGCAGGGCAAAGATCTTGTAATGAACTTAGGCTATTCTCACCAGGTAATTATGCCTGAGATTGCCGGTATTACAATCGAGGTACCGAACCCTAACCAGATCATTATAAGCGGTGCCGATAAGCAAAAGGTTGGCCAATTTGCGGCAGAGGTTCGCGAGAAGCGTCCCCCCGAGCCTTATAAGGGCAAGGGCATTAAGTATGCTGATGAGCATATCCGTCGTAAAGAAGGTAAGGCTGCCAAGGGTGCTAAGAAATAATAAAGGAGTGTATGTAAAATGGTTAGTAAACCTAACAGTAACAAGGCAAGAATCAAGCGTCATATGCGTGTTCGTGCTAAAATCAGCGGAACAGCTGCTTGTCCTCGTCTTAACGTATTCCGCTCCAATAAGAACATCACAGCCCAGCTTATTGATGATGTAAACGGCGTAACACTCGCAGCAGCTGCTTCTAACGAAAAAGATTTCGATATGAACGGCGGTAATGCTGAGGGTGCTCGCAAGGTTGGACAGTTAATTGCAGAGCGTGCTGCTGCTAAGGGCATCACCGAAGTTGTTTTTGACCGTGGCGGATACATTTATCACGGCCGTGTCAAAGAATTAGCTGAAGGTGCCCGTGAGGGCGGCCTTAAGTTCTAAGAGGGAGGAATACTTTTGGCTACAAATATAGACGCATCAACATTAGATTTAAAAGAGCGTGTAGTTGCCATTAACCGTGTTTCTAAAACTGTAAAGGGCGGACGTATTATGAAATTCTCTGCTCTCGTAGTTGTTGGTGACGGAAACGGTATCGTAGGTTACGGTATGGGTAAAGCCGGTGAAGTTCCGGATGCTATCCGTAAGGGTATCGAAGACGCTAAGAAAAATCTTATTAAGGTATCATTAAAAGGTACTACTATCCCGCACGAAATCATTGGTGAGTTCGGCGCAGGCAGAGTTTTACTTAAGCCCGCTGCTCCCGGTACCGGTGTTATCGCCGGCGGTGCGGTTCGTGCCGTTGTTGAGACTGTTGGTATTACCGACATTCGTACAAAGGCTTTACGTTCAAATAATCCTTGTAACGTAGTTCGCGCTACCATAGCAGGTCTTAAAGCACTCAGAAGTGCAGAAGAGGTTGCTGCTATCCGTGGCAAGACTGCCAAGGAAATCGTAGGTTAAGGAGGAGCAGTGAAATGGCTACAAAAAAGACTGCTTGCCTTAAGGTAAAGCTTGTTAAGAGCACAATCGGTTCTAAGAAGGACCAAATCGCAACTGCTGAGGCTTTGGGTCTTCACAAAATCGGTGATGAAAGATGTCATCCCGACAATGCTCAGACCAGAGGCAAAATTAACAAGATCATCCACTTAGTAGAATTCAGCGAAACAAAGGCTTAATTAATAAGTGGAATTGCGGTTAAACCGTGTATTAAGCAAGGAGGTGCGAACAATGAAAATGCATGAATTAGCTCCGGCTATTGGCTCTACAAAAGAGTCTAAGCGCATAGGCAGAGGCCATGGCTCCGGTAACGGCAAAACTGCCGGTAAGGGTCACAAGGGTCAAAAAGCCCGTGCTGGTCACGGAATGAGAGCAGGTTTTGAAGGCGGTCAAATGCCTTTACAAAGACGTGTTCCTAAGCGTGGCTTCAACAATATATTTGCTGAGGAATGGGTAGCAATTAACGTTTCCGCTTTAGAAGTGTTCGAGGACGGTACTGTCGTTGACGCTGATGCTTTAAAGGCAAAAGGAATCATTAAGAAGGCTAACCTTCCTGTAAAAGTTTTAGGCAATGGAAAGCTTACCAAGAAGTTAGAAGTTAAGCTCAACGCTTACTCTGCTTCCGCAGCTGAAAAAATTGCTGCCGCCGGCGGAAAGTCCGAGGTGATTTAATGTTAGAAACATTAAAGAACGCCTGGAAAATTAAAGAGCTTAGAAATAAAATTTTATTTACAATTTTAATTCTTCTCATTTTCCGTATTGGTTCGGTAATCCCCGTTCCTTATATTAACGTAGCTGCTTTACGCGCATCTATGACAGGTGAAGGCGTAAATCAATTCTTCAGCTACTTATCAATTTTGACCGGTGGCGGTCTTGAATACGGCGCCATCTTCGCAATGTCGGTAACCCCGTACATTAACTCTTCAATTATAGTACAACTTCTTTGTGTTGCTATTCCTTATTTAGAGAGACTTTCTAAAGAAGGCGAAGAGGGTCAAAAGAAATTAGCTCAAATCACACGTTATGCAACAGTTATTTTGGCAGTAATTCAAGGTATAGCTTACTATATTTACTTGAAGAGAAGCGGTTTGTTAACTGTTAGAGGTACAGGCGCTGTTATTTTCGCAGGCTTTGTTATCGTATTAGCATTCACAGCCGGTTCTGCCTTAGTAATGTGGCTTGGCGAACAAATTGACTCAAAAGGTATCGGCAACGGTATTTCAATACTTCTTTTTGCCGGTATTCTTTCTCGCGGTCCTCAAGCAGCAGGTGCATTATGGACCTACTGGAGCGAGTATGACCAAAAATTCGCTGTTATCGGAATTTTAGTTGCTTTCTTGGCAATCATCGGCTTTGTTGTTTGGATGACCGAAGCTGAGCGTAGAATTCCCGTTCAATATGCTAAACGTGTTGTAGGTAACAAAATGTATGGCGGTCAAAACACCCATATCCCGATTAAGGTTAATATGTCAGGTGTTATGCCCATCATCTTTGCTTCCTCAATTTTGATGCTCCCCACAATGATTTTAGGCTTCATGAACAATGCTCAACAAGCTACCTCTTTTGGTAAGTTTTTACAGTTGTTTAGTGTTCAAGGTATTTTTTACGCAGTTGTTTACTTCGCAATGATTATTGGATTTGCTTATTTCTATGCAACCATCCAATTTAATCCTGTTGAAATGACAAACAACCTTCGTAAAAACGGCGGTGCCATCCCCGGTATCCGTCCCGGTAAGCCCACTTCTGATTTTATTTCCAAGATTTTGTCAAGAATTACCTTAATGGGTGCGCTTTTCTTGAGCGTAATCGCAATTCTTCCCATCATCATCGGAAATGTAGGTCAAATCAACATCTCCTTAGGCGGTACTTCGGTACTCATTATGGTTGGTGTTGCATTAGACACTGTTCGTAATCTTGAATCCCAAATGATGATGCGTCATTACAAGGGCTTTCTTGATTAATTAAAAGGAGTAAGAAAATGAAATTAATTCTTTTGGGAGCTCCCGGTGCCGGCAAAGGCACCCAGGCAGAGGTAATCTCTGAAAAATACAACATTCCCACCATTTCTACCGGCAACATCATTCGTGCTGCTTTGAAAAACGGTACCGAAATGGGTTTAAAGGCTAAAAGCTTTATCGAAGCCGGCGCTTTGGTTCCTGATGAGGTTGTTATCGGCATCATTAAGGAGCGCTTAGCTGAGAGTGATTGTGAAAACGGTTACATTCTCGACGGTTTCCCCCGTACAATTCCCCAAGCTGAAGCGCTTGACGCTATGGGCTTTGACATTGACCTTGCTCTTTCGATTGAGGTTAAAGACGAGGAAATCGTTAAGCGTATGTCAGGCAGACGCGTTTGTGAGAAATGCGGCGCCAGCTATCACATCGAGTTCAAAAAGCCTAATGTAGATGGCAAATGTAACTTCTGTGACGGCAACTTGGTTATTCGTAAGGACGATGAACCCGAGACTGTTTTGAACAGACTTGAGATTTATCACGAACAAACCGAGCCTTTAAAGGAATATTACAAATCCTGCGATAAACTCGTATGTGTTGAAGGTCAGGATGAGGTTAAGGATACAACCCGCCTCGTTCTCGCAGCATTGGAGAAGTAGGATATGATAGTGCTTAAAACCGGACGCGAGCTTAAAATTATGAAAGAAGCTTGCAGAATATCGGCAGGAGCATTACAAATAGCAGGCAAGGCGGTAGAGCCGGGCATTACAACGGCCGAGCTGGATAAATTAGCCGAGGATTATATTTTAAGTCAGGGCGCAAAACCCAACTTTAAAAACTATCACGGCTATCCTGCCACCGCCTGTATATCTATAAACAACGAGGTAATTCACGGTATTCCCTCCCGTAATCGAAAATTAAAGCAAGGGGATATAGTCAGTATTGACCTTGGCGCCGAGTTTGAAGGTTATCACGGCGATAATGCCGCCACTTTTGCTTGTGGAGATATTTCTCCCGAAGCAAAGCGGCTGATGGACATTACAGAGCAATCACTTTATAAAGGAATTGCCGCTGCAGTGTCAGGCGGTAGAATTGGTGATATTTCAAATGCGGTTCAAAGCTTTGTTGAAGCGAACGGATTATCAGTGGTTCGCAAATTCGTGGGTCACGGAATTGGCACCGCCCTTCACGAAGCACCGGAAGTTCCAAACTTTGGACCTGCCGGCCGAGGAATAAGACTTATGCCGGGTATGACACTTGCCATCGAACCTATGGTTAACGCCGGTGGTTCGGATGTCAAGATTTTACCTGACGGTTGGACAGTATTGACAAAGGATGGATCACTTTCAGCTCACTTTGAGCACACTATCGTTATCACAAGTGACGGACCTAAGATTATGACCCTTTGTGAGGTTTAATATGATAGGACAAATAGTATGTTCAAAAAAAGGGCGAGACAAGGGCTACTACCTTGCGGTAGTTGAAGAAACGCCGAATTTTGTTTGCGTATGCGACGGAAAAGAGCGACCCTTAGAACGACCCAAGAAAAAGAATGTGAAGCATTTATCCTTTACAAATACCGTTTTAGAACCACAAAGCTTTAATACTAACAAACAATTACGGAAATCCCTTAAGATTTTTGAGGGTACCTATGAAAAGGAGAGAAACTAAATGTCTAAAGCAGATATGATAGAACTTGAAGGCGTCGTTGTTGAGGCTATGCCTAACGCAATGTTTCAGGTAGAAATACCGGGCGGACATAAAATTTTAGCCCACATTTCCGGAAAACTTCGCATGAACTACATTCGAATCCTTCCCGGAGATAAGGTTACAGTTGAAATGTCTCCCTATGACTTGACTAAGGGACGCATTACTTGGCGTTCCAAATAATGTGATTTAATCACACTGTAAAATTTAAGGAGGTATAATCCGAATGAAAGTCAGACCTTCTGTTAAAAAGATTTGCGAAAAGTGCAAAATAATCAAACGTAAGGGTAGAATCATGGTTATCTGTGAGAACCCCAAGCATAAACAACGTCAAGGTTAATTTGTAGGCGCAAATGGCGAAATTCGCCGTAAAGAAAAAATGGAGGTGCTTTGATTAATGGCACGTATTGCTGGTGTTGACCTTCCAAATGAGAAACGAGTAGAAATCGGTCTCACATACATTTTTGGAATCGGTCTTACTACATCTAAAAAAATCCTTGCCGATTTAGATATCAATCCTGATACAAGAGTTAAGGATTTAACTGAGGATGATATTTCTAAGTTGCGTGAATACATCGACCACAACCTTCAAGTAGAGGGTGACCGTCGTCGTACCATCGCCTTTGATATCAAGAGACTTATTGAAATCGGCAGCTATAGAGGCCTTCGTCACCGTAAAGGTTTGCCCGTAAGAGGTCAGCGTTCCAAGACTAACGCTCGTACTCGTAAGGGTCCCAAGAAGACTATAGCAAACAAGAAAAAGTAAGTAGGAGGAAGATAAAATGGCTACTGCTAAGAAAACGGCCGGTTCACGCCGTCGTCGTGAGAAAAAGAACATTGAACGTGGTTCTGCTCATATTCAGTCTACCTTCAACAATACTATCGTAACCATCACCGATACTCAAGGTAATGCTCTTTCATGGGCTTCTGCCGGCGAGCTCGGTTTCAGAGGTTCAAGAAAGTCTACTCCTTTCGCAGCTCAATCTGCTGCTGAAACCGCTGCTAAAGCAGCTATGGAGCACGGTCTTAAAACCGTTGAAGTATTCGTTAAGGGTCCCGGAGCTGGACGTGAAGCTGCAATCCGCGCATTGCAGACTGCAGGTTTAGAGGTTAGCATGATTAAAGACGTTACCCCTATTCCTCATAATGGTTGCCGTCCTCCTAAGAGAAGACGCGTATAATCATTTAAACACTTTAGTCAAATTTAATTTGCATTAAAAATTTGGAGGTGCAAAAGATGGCAAGATATACCGGTGCAGTATGCAGACTTTGCCGCCGTGAGGGTAAGAAATTATTCTTAAAGGGTGAAAGATGCTATTCTGAAAAGTGTTCTATTGGTATCAGAGCTTATGCTCCCGGCCAACATGGACAAGGTAGAAAGAAGTCATCCGAATACGGTTTGCAGCTTCGCGCTAAGCAAACCGCAAGACGTTTTTATGGCGTTCAGGAAAATCAATTCCATCATTATTTCGAAATTGCTGAGAGAAAACCCGGAATTACCGGTGACAATCTTTTGAAGATTCTCGAAAGCCGTCTCGATAATGTGGTTTACAGAGCAGGCTTTGCTTCTTCCCGTGCGGAAGCAAGACAACTTGTAGGTCACGGTCACTTTGAGGTTAACGGTAAGCGTGTAGATATCGCTTCTTACCTCTTAAAAGCCGGCGAAGTTGTATCTATTTGTGAAAAGGCTCGCTCACTTGACAAAATCAAGGCTGTTTTAGAGGCTAACAGCGCTCGTCCTACTCCCGAGTGGATGGATGTAGACAAGACCGCTTTAACCGCTAAGGTTGTTGCTCTCCCCAACAGAGATCAAATTGACGCTCCTGTTGAAGATCAACTTATTGTCGAGCTTTATTCTAAGTAATAATATTTATCTTAGAGCCTACCGTATAGGGCACATAAAATTCAAAATTTGTATACGGAGAAACGGAGCTTTTAAATGTTCGAGATTGAAAAGCCCAGAATTGATACTGTCAAATTGACCGCTGATGGAACCTACGGCAAGTTCGTAATGGAACCATTAGAGCGTGGATACGCTACAACCCTCGGCAACAGTTTGAGAAGAGTTTTACTCTCCATTCTTCCCGGTGCGGCTGTAACATCCGTTAAAATTGACGGTGTAGTGCATGAGTTTTCCACAATTCCCGGTGTTAAGGAAGATGTAACTGAAATCATCCTTAATGTTAAGGGTCTTATCGCAAAACTTCATGCTGATACGGCGAAAAAGATTTATATCGAAGCTGAAGGTCCCTGCGAGGTTACCGCTGCTTCTATTAAAGCTGATTCCGAAGTTGAAATTCTTAATCCCGATTTGCACATCGCTACTCTTGATGCAGGCGCTACTCTTAATATGGAGCTTAACCTCGGCAAGGGCAGAGGATATGTTTCGGCTGAACAAAATAAGCAACTTGTTAACGTAATCGGCGTTATTCCCGTTGACTCTATTTATTCACCTGTTTTAAAGGCTAACTTCTTTGTTGATAACACTCGTATCGGCAATGTTACCGATAAGGGCAAACTTACAATGGAAGTTTGGACCGATGGTTCTCTTAAGGCTAACGAGGCTATCTCTATGTCTGCTAAAATCTTAATGGAGCATCTTGAGTTGTTCCTTGATTTGGCTGCAGGCGTTAGCGAGACCGAGAACATCTTATCTGAAAAGAGAGATAACGAGAAAGAAAAGGTTCTCGATTTAACTATCGATGAATTGGATTTATCTGTACGTAGCTTTAACTGCTTAAAGCGTGCAGGCATCCATACGGTTGAAGATCTTATCAATAAGTCAGAAGATGATATGATGAAGGTTAGAAACTTAGGCCGTAAGTCACTTGAAGAGGTTATTGCAAAGTTAGATTCCTTTGGATTTACCCTCAAAAAGTCAGACGAATAATATAGCACTTATGCTAAATCACTAGTTTAAGGAGTGAATAGAAATGCCAGGTACCCGTAAACTCGGAAGAACCAGCGAACACAGAACTGCAATGCTTAGAGCAATGGTTACCTTCTTGCTTGAAAATGGCAAGATTGAGACCACTGTTACCCGCGCTAAAGAGGTAAGAGCAATGACAGAGAAGTATATTACACTCGCTAAAACCAATACTTTAGCTAGCAAGCGTCAAGCTTGGGCATTCATTACTAAGGAAGATGTTGTAGCAAAGCTTTACAACGAAATCGCTCCTAAGTATGCCGATAAGAACGGCGGTTACTGCCGTATTACTAAAATCGGTCCCCGTCGTGGCGATGCTGCTGAAATGGCAATTATCGAGTTAATCTAAGTAATATAACTTAAATTATTTAGTCCTCACATTGGGACAGCAAGACTAGATGTTCAGGCTGATAATGTGTGTACTAAACTACCCCCGAACGTTTTGTCGTGCGGGGGTTTGGTTTTATAAAGGCAAATGTTTTTATAATGACAAATTAATGAAAAAAATACTTGCAATTTGCAAGCTATTGTGATATACTATTTGAGCATTTAAGTCGCTTGAGTCCTTATCAAGCGGGTTCATGCCGAAAAAATCGACATTGAAACGGGTGGTCCTCTAAGATTTTTCTTATGAACATCTGCAAAAAATTAAGGAGGAAAACAAATGGACATCATTAAGGAAATCGCTCAAAGTCAGTTAAAGGCTGATGCTCCTGAAATTCTTATCGGTAGCACTGTTAAAGTACACGTTAGAATTAAGGAAGGCGAGAAAGAAAGAATTCAGATTTTCGAAGGTACCGTTATTGCTAAGAATAACAGCGGTATTGCTGAAACCTTCACTGTTCGTCGTGTAGCTTATGGTTGCGGCGTTGAGCGCGTATTCCCTGTACACTCTCCCTCTGTTGCAAAGGTTGAGCTTGTTCGCAAGGGTCGTGTTCGCAGAGCTAAACTTTACTACTTACGTGATAGAGTTGGTAAGGCTGCAAAGGTTAAGGAATTAATCTAAGTTTAAAATTGAGGAGGGTTACGGTGTCAAACCTTACCCTCCTTTATTTTTTCTTTCAAAGTTTCAATCTTGTTAAGAGGTGAATTACTTGAAAAAACAAAATTTATATAACAACGGTTTTCAAATTGATGCAGATTTTGTTGAGTCTTTAAACGAAGAGGAAGTTGAACAAAAACCGGTAAAGGGCAGAGAACTTTTAGAGTGGCTTGAGGTTTTGTGTACCGCCATTATTGCTGTTGTTATAATTTTTTGCTTTATATTCAGAATTGCTACAATTGACGGTAGTTCTATGGCCAACACATTGCACCACGGTGATAGAGTTATAATTTCAAAGTTTAATTACGAGCCTAAAGCAGGAGATATTGTGGTTATTTCCCGCAATATTGCCAATTTGGTTGAGGGGCAAAGTGCCGGAACCGAACCTATTATTAAACGTGTTATTGCTGTTGGTGGTCAAATGGTTAATATCGACTTTAAGGATGGCGGAACTGTTTATGTTGACGGTAAAGCATTAAAAGAGGATTATATTAGTTCGCCTACAATTAATAACGGCGATGTCAAGTTCCCTTTATATGTTCCTAAAGGTTGCGTTTTCGTTTTGGGCGACAATCGTTCCGATTCTTTGGACAGTCGTTTTAGCGTAATCGGTGATAATGGTATAATTGATAATCGCTATATTTTGGGAAAGGCGATAATTCGCATTTTCCCCTTAAATAAAATAGGAGATTTAGACTAATATGGCTGATAATACACAAAGCATTCAATGGTTTCCGGGCCATATGGCTAAAACCCGCCGAAAAATGAAGGAAATATTACCTTTGATTGATGCGGTTGCTGAGGTTGTTGATGCTAGAATTCCTGTTAGTTCAAGAAACCCCGAAATTGCTGAATTGATTGAAGGAAAACCTCATATCATTTTGCTTAATAAGTGCGATATGGCGGATAAAACCGTTACCGAAGAATGGATAAATTTTTACAAGAAACAAAATATAACTGCTATTCCTTTGGACTGCAAAAGCGGAAAGGGAATTGATAAATTTAAAACCACTGTTAAAACCGCTTTGGCCGAAAGACTTGAGTATTATCAGTCTAAAGGTATGGTGGGTAAACCTTTAAGGGTTATGATTGTTGGAATACCTAATGTGGGCAAGTCCACGTTTATTAATAGAATTGCGGGTAAAACCCGCGCCAAAGCCGAAAACCGACCGGGAGTTACCAGGGGAAATCAGTGGTTTACCATTGATAAACAACTAGAACTTTTAGATACGCCCGGTGTTTTGTGGCCTAAATTTGAGGACCAAACAGTTGGTGAACATTTAGCCTTTACCGGCGCGGTTAAAGACAGAATTTTGGATACCGAATTACTTAGTATGCGTTTGCTTGAAATTCTAAGCGCTTCCTATCCCGAACTTTTGGAGGCGAGATACGGTAAACTGGATTTCAATTGCGACAGTTATGATTTGCTTTGCCAAATTGGTAAAAAACGCGGTATGGTTATTCGCGGTGGCGAAACTGATACCGAAAGAGCCGCAAATATGGTTTTAGAGGAATATAGAAACTGTAAAATCGGTTTAATTACTCTTGAAAGGACAAGCGAAAATGCCTGATTTTTCTATTGAAACCCAAGTAAAATCTAATGGCTTCAAATTTGTTTGTGGTGTTGATGAAGCGGGAAGAGGTCCGCTTGCCGGTCCTGTTTGCGCTGCGGCAGTAATTTTAGATGAGGAAATTGAGGGTCTTAATGACTCTAAAAAACTCAGTGAAAAGAAAAGGGAAGCCCTTTTTGACGAGATTAAAGAAAAGGCGCTTGGTTATTCTATTGCCTTTGCTTCGGTGGAAGAAATAGAAGAACACAACATCTTAAACGCCACTTATCTTGCCATGAACAGGGCTATTGAAGGATTAAACATTAAAGCCGACTTTGCCCTTATTGACGGTAACCGAATTCCTGCGGGGATTACAGTTCCTTGTGAAACGGTTGTAAAGGGTGATGCAAAGTCTTGCTCTATTGCCGCCGCTTCAATACTTGCAAAGGTAACTCGTGACCGATTAATGTTGGAAGAAGACAAAAAGTATCCTGAGTATAACTTTAAAAAGCATAAAGGCTACGGCACAAAGGAGCATACCGACGCCATTTTAAAGTATGGCGTAAGCCCGATTCATCGCCCGTCTTTTTTGAAAAAGTTGTTAGGAGAAAAGTAATGAATATTGGGGCGCTTGGTAAAAAAGGCGAGGATATGGTGGCGTCTTTTCTTGTGAAAAGGGGACACACTATTTTAAAAAGAAACTATCTTTGCCGATTTGGAGAAATTGATATTATTGCTAAGAAAGAAAATGTACTTCTCTTTGTTGAGGTGAAAACCAGAAAGGAAAATTCCTTGGTTTCTCCAAAGGAAGCGGTGGATTCCCACAAAATTGCCCGAATGATTAAGGCAGGACAGGATTATCTTTCTAAAAGTATAGAAGAAGCGGAACTTCAGCCTCGTTTTGATGTGGCCGAAGTTATCCTTAAAAATGATGGAAAATTCCATTTAGGCTATATTAAAAATGCCTTTTAACTTGACAAAATAAGGTATATTTTATATAATATTTGTGTATAATAAAATTCTGCATCACGGAGGAATATAAATTATGATAAGTGCAGGCGATTTCAGAAACGGCGTTACCTTTGAAGAGGACGGCAACGTTCTTCAGGTTGTTGAATTCCAACACGTTAAACCTGGTAAAGGTGCTGCTTTCGTTAGAACAAAAACCAAGAATGTAATTACCGGTGCGGTTATTGAAAAATCTTATAACCCTACTGCTAAATTCCCCACTGCTTTCATCGAGAGAAAAGATATGGAATATTCTTATGAAGATGGTGGTCTTTATTACTTCATGGATCAAGAAACCTACGATATGGTTCCCATCAATGCAAGTGAAGTTGGTGACAACTTTAAGTTTGTAAAAGAAAACATGGTTTGCAAAATGCTTTCTTACAAGGGCAATGTTTTCGGTGTTGAACCTCCCACATTCGTAGAGCTTAAAGTTACCCAAACCGACCCCGGTTTTGCTGGTAACACTGCTACCAATGCTACCAAACCTGCTACCGTTGAGACCGGTGCCGAAATCCGTGTTCCTTTATTTATCAATGAAGGCGAAATGGTTAGAATCGACACTCGTACCGGCGAATACATGGAGCGCGCATAAATCTTTTTAGGAGGATTTTAAAATGGATATTTGTGAAAAGATTGCTTATATTAAAGGTTTAGCTGAAGGTCTCGGTTTAGATGAGGCTACCAAAGAAGGCAAAATCTTAACCGCTATTATTGACCTTTTAGGCGATATTACCGATGAAATTTGCGAAATCGAAGATGGTTGCGATGAGCTTATGGAGCAAATCGACGCCGTTGATGAAGACCTCGCGAGTTTAGAAGATTTCATCTATGAAGATGAGGACTGCGATTGCGATTGTGATTGCTGCGATGATGATGACTGTGACTGCTGTGGCGAAGATGATGAGATTTACGAAATCGAGTGCCCCGCTTGTAACGATGTTATTTATTTAGATGCAGATATGCTCGCTGAAGAAGGTATGGTTTGCCCCAACTGCGGTACCGACCTTGAATTCGATTTTGACCTTGATTGTGATTGCGATTGCGACTGCGATTGCTGCAAAGAGGAAGAATAATAAGTAAAAACGGAGGGGTCTTTTGACCCCTCTTTTTATTAAAGAGGTGCCATTATGAAAACCGAAACGGCTTTGAAATACGAGGTTGCCGAAAACAACAACCAGTGCTTACCTGCAATCGTGGTTGCTGCCGGAAATTTTACCCGTATGCAAGGTGTAAACAAGCAGTTGGCTGAAATTGGCGGACTTCCTGTTATTATAAGAACTTTAATGGCTTTTGAACAAAGTGATGATATTTCAAATATCATTTTGGTTGTTCGTGGCGATGATATTTTTTCAATGCAATTGCTTACCGAAAAGTATAATATAACTAAACTAAGCGACATTGTTTGCGGTGGCGCCAACCGTCAAGAATCGGTGCTTAACGGGTTGGCTCGTGTGGATAAAACTTGCGAAAAGGTACTTATCCACGATGGCGCAAGACCTTTAGTTACATCTGAGATTATTGAAAATGTTGTAAAAGGCTTGGAAAGTTATTCGGCCGTAACCTGTGGTGTGGCAGTTGTGGATACCGTAAAGGAAGTTGACGGTGAGGGACAGGTTGTTAAAACTTTGGACCGCCGCAATTTAGTTGCTGTTCAAACCCCTCAGGGCGTGAAGGTTGCTGATTATAGACAAGCAATAGAAAAAGCCGAAGATTTATCCTTGTTTACCGATGATACTTCTATTATGGAATTTGCAGGATACAAGGTTTTGGTGGTTGAGGGCGACCGAAAAAATATTAAAATCACCACGCCCAGTGATATTGCTTTAGCCACAGCGCTTTTGGAGGAAGAAAAATGCGAATAGGTCACGGTTATGATGTTCACCGCTTTTGCCAAGATAGAGATTTGATTTTAGGCGGTGTTAAAATTCCTAATGATTTGGGATTACTTGGACATTCGGATGCGGATGTTTTGTTGCATGCCATAAGCGATGCTCTTTTGGGTGCCGCCGCTTTGGGCGATATTGGAAAACATTTCCCCGATACTGACCCTAAGTTTAAGGGGGCGGACAGCAGAGTGCTTTTGCGCCACTCAGTTGCGCTTATTAAAGAAAAGGGTTTTAAGATTTCAAATATTGATGCTACAGTAGTGGCTCAAAAGCCAAAACTTGCACCCTTTATCGAACAAATGGTTAAGAATATTGCCTCTGACTGTCAGGTGGAGATTTCGGCAGTTAATGTTAAGGCTACCACCGAGGAAGGTTTGGGCTTTACAGGCGAACTTAAAGGAATTTCTTCCCACGCCGTTTGTATAATAGAATAATTTTTAAAACAACTTAATAAAATTTAGTAACCGATTAAAAGGGTGGGATTTTATGAAGTTGTTTTTTACCATAACCAAGGGCCGATTAGCTGTTATATTTTGCAGTATTGTGATTATTTTTATAGGGTTTGTTTGGACTTCTTCTTTGCGGGTTTGCGCAATTGATGGCTCCACCCACGCCAAAAGAATGGTATATATTCAAAGTTTGAATGTGAGTGTGGATGAAAGCGGCTATATCTTTAAACAAACCACAATCCCTGAAAACTTCAGCGATGTCTACCTTAATTATAATAAATTGCAAAAAAAGGGCGGTTTTGACCTTTCGGATTATAAAGGTAAACAGGTAATGGTTTACACTTATCCTCTAACCGATTCGGCAAAAAATTTAACCTTAATAATTTACAATGGCCAAATAATCGGCGGCGATATTGCCGAAACTAAAATCGGCGGAAAAATGACTGAAATCAGAAAGTATTAATGTATGAATTCACAAAGACTTGATAAAATAATAGCATCACAGTTAAATATTTCAAGAAGTGAGGCAAGAACCGATATCAGGAGAGGTTTTGTTGAGGTTAACGGACAGGTTGTGCGCGACCCATCAAAAGCGTTTTCGCCCACCGAAAATGAAATTCTTTATAAAGGACAAGTTATAAGTTTTAAGGAATTTATTTATCTTGTTTTAAATAAACCAAAGGGTGTTCTTTCGGCTTCTACCGATAAAAACAGGGAAACGGTAATTGACTTGGTTCCAAAGCATTTGGCAAGGCAAAATTTATCCCCTGTGGGAAGACTTGATAAGGATACAACGGGACTTTTGCTCATAACCGACGACGGACAGTTTTCACATAAGGTTATTTCTCCTAAGAGTGACATAAAAAAGGTTTATGACGTGGTTTTGGATGGCCCTATACCTCTTAGCGCTTCGGAAGATTTCGAAAGGGGAATTATACTTGCTGACGGAACAAGATGCCTGCCGGCTAAATTAGAAATTTTGGCTGAAAATAGGGCTTTGGTGGAAATAAGAGAGGGTAAGTACCATCAAGTAAAGCGTATGTTCGGCGTACTTGATTTGGGAGTTGTGGAACTTAAGCGTCTTAAGGTGGGTGGATTTTCACTGCCCGACGATTTGAGAGAGGGCGAATGCCGAGAATTGACCGAAACTGAAATAAGGAGCATATTATATTAATTTATCGTTTTTTGTGAAAATTTACCTATTTTTTCACAATTTTCTATTCGGTTTTGAACATCATAGTCGACATCTACAAAAAATATTGCCTATCATTGTAGATATTTTGCATAGAATTTTGAAATTTCATTTGATATAATAATAAAGAAAATAAGACCTCAGGAGGGTTATTAAATGGCAAGTTTATCACTTCGCAATGTTTACAAGAGATACCCCGGCGGCGTTACTGCTGTTTCCGACTTTAATCTCGAAATCAAAGACAAAGAGTTTATCATTCTCGTAGGTCCTTCAGGTTGCGGTAAGTCTACCACTCTTCGTATGGTAGCAGGTCTTGAAGAAATTTCTGACGGTGAAGTATACATCGGCGATCGTCTCGTTAACGACGTTGCTCCTAAGGATAGAGATATCGCAATGGTTTTCCAAAACTATGCTCTTTATCCCCACATGACCGTATTTGATAATATGGCATTTGGTTTGAAGCTTCGTAAAACTCCTAAGGATGAGATCAGACGTCGTGTTGAAGAAGCTGCTCGCATTCTTGACATTGAGCATCTTTTAGAGCGTAAACCTAAGGCTTTGTCCGGTGGTCAGCGTCAACGTGTTGCTTTGGGTCGTGCTATCGTTCGTGAACCTAAGGTATTCTTACTCGACGAGCCTCTTTCCAACTTGGACGCTAAGCTTCGTGCACAAATGCGTACCGAGATTTCTAAATTACATCAACGTTTAGGTACAACCTTCATCTACGTAACACACGACCAGACCGAGGCTATGACCATGGGTACTCGTATCGTTGTTATGAAGAGCGGTCTTGTACAACAAGTTGATACTCCTCAAAACCTTTACATGCGTCCTTGCAACCTCTTCGTTGCTGGATTCATCGGTTCTCCTCAAATGAACTTCATCGAAGCTGTTCTTCTTAAGGAAGGCAACGATTACTTCGTAGAGTTCGGTTCTGAAGATACCAAAACTCGCGCAGGTGTTAAATTCAAGATTAAGCTTCCTGCTTCTAAGAATAAGGACAACTGCCTTGACGCTTATGTTGGCAAGGAAGTTATTATGGGTATCCGTCCTGAGGATGTTCACAACGAGGAAGACCTTGTTGCTGCATTCCCCGATGGTGTTGTTGAGGCTAACGTTGAAGTTACCGAGCTTATGGGTGCTGAAACCTACCTTTACATGAACTGCGAAGGTCAATCCATCAACGCTCGTGTTGCTCCTACCAACACTGCTAAGCCTGCTGACCATATCACAATTGCTCTTGAACCTGAGAAGATTCACTTGTTCGATAAGGACACTGAGCTTACAATCACCAACTAATTAAATTAAAAGAACTGCTTTCGGGCAGTTCTTTTTTTGTTGAAAAAAATCTTATTTTGTGGTATCATTTTGGTATAATAATGATTTTGGGAGATATTATGATTAAGAAGTTTCTTGAAACAGGAAAAATTGTCGGAACCCACGGCGTCAGAGGTATGGTCAGAGTTCAACCTTGGTGTGATAACGGTGAATTTTTAACCGGATTTAAGTTTCTTTATACCGATGACGAGGGTAAGAATAAAATTAAAATCTTAAATGCCAAACCTCACGGTAACGTTGTGCTTATGGCTATTGACGGCGTAAACTCCATCGAGGAAGCCGAGCGACTCAGAGGCAAGGTAATTTTCATTAATCGCAAGGATGTCAAGTTGCCTGAGGGTAGATATTTTATAAGCGATATTTTGAATTCTACCGTATTTGATGCGGACAGCGGTGAAATTTTAGGTGAACTTACCGATGTTAGTGAAACTGGCGCCAATGACGTTTGGCATATAGTAAAGGATGGCAAGGAATATTTGGTTCCTGCAATCGACGATGTTATCGTTGATGTTAAGGTTGAGCAGAACAAGGTTGTTATCCGACCTTTGAAGGGGATTTTTGACAATGAGGATTGATATTTTAACCCTTTTCCCCGAGATGTGCCAAAGAGTTATGGATGAGAGTATAATAGGTAGGGCACAGCGTTCGGGCAAGGTGGAAATAGTTTGCACGAATATTAGAGATTTCTCAGGAAATAAGCATAATAAGGTGGATGACACACCCTACGGTGGCGGAATGGGAATGGTAATGTCGGCCCAACCCATTTATGATTGTTACAAAAGTTTATATACCGAAGGGGAGGAGAAACCCCATTTGATTTATATGTCCCCGAAAGGCGAAACTTTTACCCAAAAAAAGGCTGTTGAACTTTCCAAAAAGGATAGAATCGTTCTTCTTTGTGGCCATTATGAAGGTATTGACCAAAGAGTAATTGACGAAATTGTGGATGAAGAACTTTCTTTAGGCGACTATGTTTTAACGGGCGGGGAATTACCTGCTTTAACAATTGCCGATGCGGTTTGCCGAATGTTGCCCGGTGTTTTATCCGATGATTTATGCTTTGAGGAAGAAAGCCATTTTTCGGGGCTTTTAGAATATCCTCAGTATACTAAACCTGCGGTGTGGAATAAGCGTACAGTACCCGAAGTTTTACTTTCGGGGAACCATGCCAAAATTGCCGATTGGCGCAAAATTCAGTCAATTTTGCTCACAATAAATAAGCGCCCCGATATGCTAACGGCTGAAATGTTATCCGAAAAAGACAAAAAGATGTTAAAGAAGAACGGAATTGAACTTTAGCATTGTGAAATTGCATAAATTACAGGAACAAAAATGGCGCTTTGTTGGAAAATTATTAGAACTTATTCACAAATAATTGACTATAGAATTAAATGTGGTATAATAATGTTGTAATTTGACAAAACACGGTACGCCGTTTACATTATTAAATGTTAGGAGAAATTTCAATGTGTGTTAAAGATGTTGTAATCCAAAATCAAGTAGGTCTTCACGCTCGTCCTGCTACTTTCTTTATTCAAAAGGCTAATGAGTTCAAGTCTTCTATTTGGGTAGAAAAGGAAGATAGAAAGGTTAACGCTAAAAGTTTATTGGGCGTTTTATCTCTTGGCATTGTTGGCGGTACTACAATCAAAATTATCGTTGATGGTACTGATGAGAAAGAAGCTCTTGATGGCCTTGTTGCTCTTGTAGAGTCTGGTTTCGCTGACTAATATTAGCAAAAACGGTTAAGGGGTTGAAAAAACTTTCTCAACCCCTTAATTTTTTGTTGACAAATTTAATATTATTGGTATAATAGTATTTGTGCTTTAAATTACATAACTTAAATATCCGGGTGTGGCGCAGCTGGTAGTTTGAGTTCGACCGCTGCCTGTGGCAGAAATAGGGAGAAACTCAAAGGCGCCGAAACAAGGAACAATACGAACGGCAGTGAGTAGTGCGACTATGTTTCAAGAGTAAGCGTAGCGCGCGGACAAATAGGTTTTGCGAGTTTTCATTAAAGCACAGTTGAATATTAAATATCCGGGTGTGGCGCAGCTGGTAGCGCGCTTGACTGGGGGTCAAGAGGCCGCAGGTTCAAGTCCTGTCACTCGGACCAAACGAAAATCCGTTCTCGTAAGAGGACGGATTTTTGTTTGTATTATTCACTATTCATTTTTCATCATTCATTATTCATTAAAAGGGAACGGATTTTCAAATGAATAATGAATATTGAAGTCGCTTACGCTGATGAATAATGAATAATTATTGCAGTTTTGCCGCTTTTATGCTATAATAAACTCGAGGCGGTGATGATATGAAAAAATTTTTAAAGACATTTGAACGTATTTTTGTTTATTATTTTGCATCTATGGGAATATCATTGCTTGCTATTATTTTGTTGAACATACCTATGAAATTTTTGCTTGGTGATAACTATAGTGATTTAACAGAATTTTTTATTAGTGAATTGTCATTAGTAATTTCCTTATTCGTTTTGTTTTACAGGGATGGTTTTCAAAATAAAAAACTCGATTTTAAATTATTTTTGTTTTCAGAATTAATACTATTAGTTCTATTAATAGTTGTTATATATTTTATAGGGCGAGCAGTCTATATATCAGGACCAACCGATTATTTGGGGAGATATATTCTTTATAAAGTGAATCCCCTCTTGATAAACGGTAAAGTAATGTTAAATCAATATTGTATGGGTTTAATGATTTGTGCCTATATATTTTTATATTCACCGATAATGCTAATCGCCGAATATATAGGAGTAAAGAAAAGAAACAAGCAATTTGCAAAGTATAAAAACAATATACAGAAAAACTAAAGAAAATTCTCGGTTTTCAGCCACAATTAATTCGTGCCACTAAGTTCAAAACTCCCAAAATCCAAATTCGACCATTTGGTCGGGTTTGGATTTTTTTATTATTACGGGACTTGAACCTTAAGAAGGTCTGAGCGTCAAGAAAAGTTGACGCAGGTGGGGGGTTCTCGATTGCCGCATCGGTCGGTGCTTCTGTGCAATGCACAGAGGTATTCACTGGACACCCGCACCCTGTCACTCGGACTAAAAAGCAGTTTCTACCGTAAGGTGGGGACTACTTTTAAATTTGAATAGCAAAATTAAACCCCCTAACAAAGTGTTAACCTTGCTTGGGGGTTTTTATTGTATATTATTTAATTTCAGGTAAGCTTGCAGCCGCTACTGACTGACCTACTCTTCTGGATTTTTCATCAGGAATGTGAAGTTCGCATTTACTTGCAAGTTCAGGGAACTCGTTTTTAAGCACTTCATTTGCTCGGTCAAGAATGATAACTCCGCCTTCGCCCGAAGTAACACGGCCCATAATAAGAACATGTTTAATATCGTAGAAAAGGCTGTAATAAGCGATTGCATAACCGAAGTAAACACCAATGGTATCGTAAATTGCAACGGCACGAGGGTCCTTTTGCTCCATAAGACCTTGTACTACCTTTAACTTTTCGGCAGGGGACAAGGCTTCATCAAGTTCAATGCCTGCTGCGGGCGCTAATTTAATAACTCCGTCTTGAGAGAAGTATTTAACACCGCAACCGATGTCTCCCGACCACTCGTCAATCATAGCGTCTTTTGAGAAATCTACGGGAGCAAATGCCAACTCGTTAAGCCAACCTGTGAGATTGCCTGATGGGTCAACATATCCACCGGCTTCGCTTGTGCCCATTGCAATACCTAAAACAGCGTTATCATTTAAATTCATAGCGCCTGCCAAAGCAGTAACATCACCGTCGTTTGCAACCTCAAGGGGAATATCTTCGCCGAACTCCTTGGCAATGTCGATGTACATATTCTTAACTCGTTTTTCAAAGTCTTCATCCGAAACCTTAAGGAAAAGGGAGGCAACCATTATGCGATTGTCAACATAAATGCCTGCCGAAGAAACACCAATGGCATCAACTCTTGGTAAATGCTCAGCAGCCGATTTCATAGCGGACAAAATGCCGTCATATTGATACTGGGGATCGGCATTGAGTTTGGGGAACCAAACAACCTCTTCGGAATAAACACTTTCGCCGTTTATAACAGCGCTAACCTTACGGTCGGATCCACCTGCATCAAAACCAATACGGCAACCGTCTAAATGACGACCGATAGGGGTGGCCGATTCTTGTGTTACGGGCGCTTCTTCAATGGGTTTCCATACACATTCAAAGGGTTTTTCATATACTCTTGCCATAAATTTGTTATCAAATGCGCGAACACCGTCGGTAGAGTAAATTTTTGCAATGCCCTCAAAAATCAATTTAGAACCTGCAATTATAATTTTATAACCGCCTTTTACCCACAATAGGGTTTTAACAATACGCTCAACAAGCGCCAGGTTTTCTTCATCGTGACCTGTGCCATCGGGGAA
>JAZOXF010000032.1:0-78294 GCA_045659605.1 Acutalibacteraceae bacterium | reverse complement strand
GAACCCACGACCTCTAGCGTGACAGGCTAGCGTTCTAACCAACTGAACTACCAGGCCAAAATGGTGGGAACAACAGGGCTCGAACCTGTGACCCTCTGCTTGTAAGGCAGATGCTCTCCCAGCTGAGCTATGCTCCCACATGCTGGCTTGCGCTGGCGTGCTAACTTGTACCTCACCGGCGACGAACACTATAATAACACAAGAGTTATTCTTTGTCAAGCACTTTTTTTAATTTTTTTTATTTCTTTTTTTTGACCCTCTAAGACCAGTGTATTCAAGCCCTAAACTTATTATTACTAAACGTTTCCCTTACCCTTTTTAAAGCGGTTAAACTAACCTTTAATGACACTGTAATTTTAACCAAACAGGTTATAAAATAAACAAAGTAAACAAATCCGTCAAGTCTTGTAAAAAGTCTTCCCACCGTTACCGTTTCGGCAGCACTGCTAAAAGGGAAACTAAACTCTCCCCCGGTATGCGCCCCAAAAAGCAATATGGGTGCCAAAAGGCACAAACCCAAAAAAACTCCGCCGAAAAACACACCCACAGCAGCAGGTTTGCCACAGGTTTTACCAATGCACAAATTAAAAAACAAGGGCAAAATTAAACTTTGCAAAACCGGATTTAAAAGATACACCTTCAATTGAGGTAAAAGAGAACTCAATTTCGGCGCGCGAAAAATATAAATATTTCTTAGTTCATATTTTTCCATTGGCGCCACAAAGAAAAATAAAATTATACCCACCACAAAAACGCAGGTTACAAGTGAAAATTTAAAAAGACTTTGGGAGGGTTTAAGGGCAAAATACACCACCGTTATCCCAAAAATCAAACTAATAAAAAATGTCGGCACTCCCTGAAGCAAAGTTCGGGTCATAAAATTCACAGCATCCCCAAATGCATTTGCACCTATAAATAAGGATACCACGCTTATCAATATTATATAACCGCAAAAAAACGCTTTAGGCGTTTGGCTGATTTTATTTGTAATCATACTAAAAGCAACATAAAACACCACTAAAACCAAAAGAGAAACCAAATAGGCTGTAAAACCGAACTCATCGGTTCCTTTCAATGGAAAATTCAAAATTCCATTACCCAAAACATAAAGAACCGACAGTGCGATTATATGCCCCCGAGATATTGTTTTTTCATTCATACATATTCACCCGAATATTTGCATTTTTATAAATTTCGTTATAGTTATCCTTGAGTTTTTTCCACATTTCAGGTTCTTTTTGGCTGATTATATTCCCAATAGAGCAAACATCGTAACCCTTTAAAAAACTTTCGGTCTTTTGTTTCAAAAAGGTTTTATCCCCTAAAGCCTTAAAATGAACATTAAGGGTTATTTCCAAATTATCCTCAAAAGAAAAATCATAGGTCACCGAGGAATATTCGACCTTCATATTTTCCCCTTTTAAAACAAACTCACCCCTTGAAAGTGAGTCTCGAGCAAGGCAAAAAAGAGGGATTTCTTCGTTATTTATGAGTTTGACCAACGAATTTTCCCCAAAAACGCTAAGTCCTGAAACCCAAATTTCTTGGTTTCCCACCTTTAAAAAGGGTAAATAAAAAGAAGATTGCGGCTTTGATTTTAATGCTAAAACCTCGTAAAATCGGTTTTTGAAAAGGGTGCCCCTTTTCTCCTCGTTCACCTCTACCATACTCATAATGTCATATCCCACCGCCACCGAGGAAACAGGTTTGCAACCCAAAAGTTCAAAAGCCGAGTCGGCAGCGCATAGCATTATTGAAATATTGATTTTCTCCTGACTTTCCAAGAAAGAAAAAACATCCTCCACCTGTGCTGAAGAAAGATTTAAACCGATTATTGCGACTGCGCTATGCCCCAAAGACAAGGGCTGGGTGGCCGAAAAAATTATTTTTTCGTACGCTTCGGCAACCGTTTCCCCCTCCCCCACAAAAAGTCGGGCCGATTTATCTTCGGTTAAGTCATCGTTATTTATCACAATGGCTTCGGCAGTTATTTTAACATTTCCCTTTTTCCCGTCAAACCCCAAGGCCGACACAATATATTCCTGTTTATCCGAAGTAATCGCCTCTTTAACCGAACAGCCACAAAGAAAAAGAAAATTCAAAACCAAACACAAACACAAAAGTTTTTTCATTTGCTTTTTTTACTCCTTATAATATTTCGGTTAAAATTGGGTCGTTTAATCATATTAGTCCAAGAGGCTCGCCAAAAGGTATCTTTAAGGCTTTGAAAATTGGCTTTTCTTAAAGATACTGTATAATCAACCCCAAATGATTTAAGAGAGAGAATATGAATCATCGTAACACAAACCCCTGCAAAAAATCCCACAAACCCCAAAAAAGCGCTTAAAAAGACAAAGATTATTCGAAGATAAAAAACCGCTCCCCTGAGTCTTGGAATCATAAGCCCTGCAATACCGCTGATAGCAATAACAATAAGCATTGGGGTACTGATTATTCTCGCTTCCACCGCTGCTTGTCCCACAACCAAACCACCGACAATACTCAAGGCGTGACCCAAAGACTGTGGCATTCTAACCCCTGTTTCCTTCAAGATTTCAAAAACGAAAATCATAATAAGACACTCAGTAAGGGGTGCAAAGGGCACACCACCCCTAAGGCTTGAAACCGACACCGCCAAAGCCGTTGGCAAAAGTTCGCGGTGGAAAGAAGAAATAGCTATAAAAATCGCAGGGATACTCACTGCCAAAAAGAAGGATAAATACCTTAAAATTCTTCCTACCGAAGAAACCAAGAAATTTAAGTAATAATCCTCATCCGACTGAAAATTTTCAGAAAAAAGAAAGGGCAATGTTAAAACAACGGGTGTTCCGTTAACAACCACCGCGATTCTGCCCTCAAGCAGTTTTGCTGCTACAACATCGGGTCGCTCGGTGGTTCCCGTTGTCTTGAAAACAGAATACTTGCTGTCACGGATATTCTCGGCAATATAATTGGTATCTAAAATTCCGTCAATATTGATTTTTGAAATTTTTTCTTTTAGTTTTCTAACCGTTTTTGGGTTTGCAAGGCTTTCAAGATAACAAATAAAAATTTGGGTATTGCTTCGCTTTCCAACCCTCATAACCTCACAACAAAGGTCGGGAGTTTGAAGTTTTCGGCGGATAAGGGCAATATTGGAAAGTCCGTTTTCCACAAAGCCCTCACGGGGACCCTGCAAAACCCTTTCGTCCTGCGGCTCGTTGATACCACGCAAACTAAATCCCTTTGTATCAACCGCCAAAGCCTCTTTACTTTTATCTATCAGCAAAACCGTTTCGCCAAACATTATGCCGTTTAAAATATCCGATACCTTTGTTTGCTTTTTTATATCCCTTGAAAATAAAATTTGGGTTTCAATAAAATCGGCTAAGGTGGGGCTTTCATTTTGGCGGTCAACCGTTATGAGCGGTTTTATAATTCCCTCATTTAACTGCTCTGAGTTAACCATACCGTCAAAATAAATCATGGCGCAGTCAAAAGCCACAGTATTTCTAACCTTTATTCGTTTAACCCTGAATATAGCCTCTTTTTTGAAAATATTTTTAAAAAGAGCAATATCTTTTTCCAAATCACCCGACAGTTTTACATTTTCAAATTCTTTTACACTAGCGTACATTTTATCACCAGTGTTTATTATTCCCATTAATTATACAAGTATTGATTTTTTGATGATTTGCAGTATAATGTAATAGAAAGGTTTTGATAAAATGATTTATAATTCAGTTTTAGAATTAGTGGGAAACACTCCCCTTTTAAGACTTAATAATATTGAAAAAGAATTTGGTCTCAGTTCCAAACTTTTAGCAAAGCTCGAATTTTTAAACCCCGCGGGAAGCGTTAAGGACCGTGTTGGTCTCGCCCTTATTGAAGAGGCTGAAAAAAAGGGTCTTTTAAATAAAGACTCCGTAATTATCGAGCCTACCTCGGGCAACACCGGTATCGGTCTTGCTATGGCGGCGGCGGTTAAGGGATATAAGGCAATAATCGTAATGCCCGAAACCATGTCAGAAGAGCGCAAGAAATTGATGATAGCCCACGGCGCCGAATTGGTGCTCACCGAAGGCGCAAAGGGTATGGCAGGAGCCATTCAAAAGGCCGAAGAGTTAGCCAAGGAAATTCCAAACAGTTTTATTCCCGACCAATTCTCAAATCCCGACAATGCTTTGGCTCACTTTAAAACCACCGGCCCCGAAATTTTAAAGGACACAAAGGGCGAGGTTGACATTTTTGTTGCGGGAATCGGCACAGGCGGAACAATTACAGGCACAGGCAAGTTTTTGAAAGAAAATATTGAAAACATTAAAATTGTTGGCGCCGAGCCTTTGTCCTCCCCCGTTTTAACTAAAGGTACATCGGGCGCCCACAAAATTCAGGGCATTGGTGCAGGATTTGTTCCAAAGGTGTTAAACCAAGAAGTTTTGGATGAAGTTATTGCTGTAAGCGATGAAGACGCAATTTCCACTGCACGAGATTTCGGAAAACTTGAAGGCTTTTTAATCGGCATTTCGGGTGGCGCCGCTCTCTATTCCGCAATAGAATTAGCAAAAAGAAAAGAGAACGAAGGCAAAACCATTGTCCTCGTCCTCCCCGATAACGGCAGCCGTTATTTATCATCAGATTTATACTAAAACAAAAAGAGAGAAGTTTAAACTTCTCTCTTTTTTTAGGCTTTTGTTTTTAATTGTTTATATGTTTTGGTTGGGAAGAAGAAAACATTTAAAATCTTTATTTTCTTTGCTACAACCGCCGCCAAGACAGAGAATATTATTCCGCAAAGGGTTCCCACAATTACATGTATCACCCAAGAAGTAATATTTACACGCATCAAAATAATTCTTATTCCTGCGGTGAAAATGGTGTGCAGTAAGTAAATTTGCAAGGAATACTTATTCATAAACAAAAGGAATTTTGAAATTGGTTTAACATTTTGAAGCAAGGAAATAAACATTATGCTTGAATATATGCCAAACAAAATCATTGCTTCTTTAAAAATAGGCGATTCAATTTTGCCCAAGGCAATCAGCCAAATACCCACAGCCAAATGAGCAACCACAACGGCCACTTTAATAAGGTTATTCGGTTTTGAAAGGACCCCGAAATTCACAAATGTTCCTATTCCAAAACTCAAAGCAGAATAAAACACCACATCGAAACTACCCAGTCCTATTCCCAAAGCAGGTAACAAATAGCCCAATGCCACCACAACGAGAGTGATTACCCAATTTTTAAGTATCCCCGAAAGAGCGGCCCAAATGCAAAACAAAAAGAAAAGCGCATATAAAAACCAGTACTGGGCAACGGGTG
This sequence comes from Acutalibacteraceae bacterium, assembly GCA_045659605.1. Taxonomy (GTDB): domain Bacteria; phylum Bacillota; class Clostridia; order Oscillospirales; family Acutalibacteraceae; genus UBA737. Next base: position 72,990 of record JAZOXF010000032.1, on the reverse strand, counting down.
CTTTCCAAATATTTAAAATATCCGAAACCGAAGAATTGGTATTCGCCTCGCCAACAAAACTGTTTATTATTATATAAACCGTCGAAAAAACAACATAAGGAATACCGAGATTTAAAAGTTTATGTACTATAAACCCGTGTTTTGTTTTTTTAGATTTCCATTCTCCCGTTTCTTTATAAACAACACCGCTCAAGAACATAAAAAGCGCAACATGGAAGGACCAAATAAACTTTTCCATCCCTTCGAAAACCGCGGGAATGTTTATTCCTGCCACTCTAATTCCCATAATCACATGACCAAAAAGCACGAGAAAACAAGCGTATCCTTTTAGTTTATCAACAAGAATATTTCTTTCCATATTACACCTCCCGATTCATTAATCCTTTTTACTCTTGCAAGAAGCCGAGACAATATACTTAGGTCTGCCCTTAATTTCTTCATAGATACGAGCAACATAATAACCGATAATACCAAGGCTTATCATCATTATACTACCTATGAAAATCAAAATGATGATAACGGTGGTCATACCTTCAAGGGCGCGACCTGAAATTTTATCAATCAGCGCCCAAACACCAAAAACAGCCGTGATAAACAGCATTATAAAACCTAATACTGTTACAATTTGCATTGGGGCTGTTGAATAGGCTGAAATGTTTGAAATAGCATACTTAACAAGGGATATTGCGCTCCACTTGGAAGTGCCCTCCACCCTTTCCTTAACTTCAAACTCAACCGTTGCTTTTTTGTAGCCAACCCAAAAAGAAATTGCCCTGAAAAATCCCTTCTTTTCGGGAATTCGGTTTAAAATATCCACTACCTTACGGTCTAAAAGTTTAAAATCCGAAGCGTTGGACATATCAAATCCTACCATAGAACTGATAATCGAATAAAAACTTCTTGCCGCCAAGCCGTGAACTTTTCCTTCTTTACCCCTTGTGATTTTAATTCCTTCAACAATTTCAAAACCTTGTTCCCACAAGCGATACATTTCGACAATTTTTTCGGGTGGATGTTGCAAATCGCAATCGATTACCACAACACAGTCACCCTCAGCACTGGCAAGTCCTGCAGAAATTGCCGCTTCTTTTCCAAAATTTCTTGAAAAAGTAAGTCCACTTATGTTTTTTTCTTTTTCGGACAAAACTTTTATTTTTTCATAAGTAGAATCGGTTGAGCCATCATCTATAAAGATAATTTCATTTTCAATATTAGCATCTTTTAAAATGGCCGATATTGTATAATAGGCTCTATCAATAGATAATTCCTCGTTATAAGCCGGAATTATTACAGATAACATTAAAATCTCTCCTAACCTTTATCAAACAACTTTTCAAGCATAGCAACCGACATAGGTCTATAATAATAAAATCCTTGCAATAGGTCGCACCCTGCTTTTATTGCCGCCTCTTCCTGTTCCTTAGTTTCAACACCTTCGCAAAGGGTCTTAAAGCCAATATCCCTTGCCGTGTTAATAATATTTTTAAGTATAATAAAACCTGTTTCGCTGGTTGCGCTTTGGGTTATTGCTTTATCAATTTTAACGATAGAAACATTAAGATTTTGCAAATCGCCAAAGGTTGTATAGCCACTACCGAAATCATCAAGCAAAACCGAAATTCCCTTTTCCTTAAGGGCGGACAAATTATTAATCATTTGTTGTTTTGCTTCGCCGTTAAGGTTTTTATCTTCCAAAATTTCTACGGCCAAACAAGAAGTTTTAAGATTATATTTTTCGGCAATTGAAATGATTTTTTCCACAAACTCAGGTTCACTCAAGGTTGACCTTGAAAAGTTTATCGTGTATTTATAACCTTCTCGTTGCTTTTTATCGTTGGAAATCCACTTGCAGTTTTTTTCGAAAATATAATAATCAAATTTTTCGTTAATTCCTACCGAATCCACAGCCGATAAAAAACTACCGGGCGTTAAAACACCGTCATTTTCGGAATTTAAGCGAGACAAAACCTCCGCGCCGATAATTTTACCCGTTTTCGCATCTATAACAGGTTGGTACTCAAGGAAGAAACGATTATTGTCAATTTCTTTTTCAATATTATTTTCAATTTTAATCTTTTTCTCAAGGGCCTTCCCACTGGTTACATCCCACTCGGCGTAAGCCTGTTTTTCATTTTTGGCAAGTACGCAGGCTTGTTTTGCGCGGCTAATCGCCTCGTCAAACGTAACACTTGTAGCAACAGCAAAATATGAGCCAATTCTAATATTAACGATATTTAAAGCGTTGTAATTTGAAAGACATTTATTAAGTTTGCCTTGACAAATTTCAGCATTTTCTCTGGCATTATCAGCATCAAAATTCGCAAGAATAACGAAATCATTTTCATCATACACGGAAATAACACTGTCTTCACTCAAAAAAACTTCAAATAAAATTTGTTTTATTTCCGAAAAAACATCGTTTTCCGAAACAAAACCCTTGGGGCTATCCGATGACACGCCAACATACATAACACATCTTTCGGTAGAATGTTTTTTGAGTTGTTTAAATTCCTTTTCCATTTTGCCAATGCTTATAAAATCCTTTTCGGCTTGGCCTTTTGCGGTTTTAACACCCTTTGCCGCAAAATAAATACCAATACCGCCAACAAGGACAAAGCATAACACAAAAACAGTTATAATAACATACGGGTAATCAAATATCAGCATATTTTAACTCCTAGATTTATCCTTTTGAAAAAATCGGAAATTCTAAACTTCCGCCTGATTTTTGAAGGCCTATACTTTTGGCCGATTCAATACACTTAAGACCATCTATTCGCGCTCTTTTTTTACGGGCGGGAATTTCTTTTGCAAGGAACAAAATCCCGAAGGAAAGCATTCCTTTTATAAGATTTACTTTAGATATACCTTTTCTTTTGTATTCCGCCAAAATCTCAAAGAAGGCATAATTTAAACTTTCTTTACTTAGCAATTGTGTTTTACGGTTGACCGACTTGGCCCACTTGTAAAACTTGCGAAATTCATTAATGTCGGTATTTTTTCTGAAATAAATTCCGTTTATGTAAAACTCTTCCCTTTCTTTATTCATAGAACTCAAGAGTTTTGCAAAGTAATTTCTTTGAACCGAAACCACTTCACTTCTTTGTTTTTCTAAAGTCGTTTCGGTGATTTGTTTATCGTGAAGTCTGTAAATCATAAGATACTCGGGTAAAATCTCAATTCTTTCCCCTGCTAATACAAAACGAGTCCACAACTCCATATCCTCGGTACAGGTGAAGTTTTTATCGTACCCCAGTTTCTTAATTGCCGAAGACTTTGCAATAATACCTGGGTGAAGAATTGGGTTTGTTACCAAAAGTAATGACTTAATAGACTCAAAATCTCCTTTTCCGCCACATCCACCCGAAGCAATAACACCATTTTTAAGGGTCATAAATCTACAAGAAGATAGGGCAACGTCCCCATTTTTCTCCATAAAATCATACTGTTTTTGAAGTCGGTCGGGCAAACAAATATCATCGGCATCCATTCTTGCGATATACTTTCCTTTTGCTAATTCCAACGCCTTATTTAAAGAAGAAGGAAGCCTTAAATTAACTTCGTTTGTATATACCTTTACCCTTGCATCTTGGGACTCGTATTTAGCGAGAATTTCCCCTGTGCCATCGGTGGAGCAATCGTTTATTACAATAAGTTCCCAGTTAGTAAAACTTTGATTTAAAACACTATCAATGGCTTCGGATAAATAATCCTCCCCATTGTAAACACTCATAATCAAAGATATCATAGGTGATTTATTCACTTTTTTCACCCTTTCTGATACGCTTTATTTCTTTGCACAAATACAAAAAGCAAAACGCTAGTCTTATACATTGTTTTTTCATCAAAAATATAGTAATTCGGCTTTTAATGGTAATATTTTGGAATTCAGCCTTTTTAATTTCTTCCCTGTGTAAAGAATTCTTAATAAGCTCTTTAATTGTTTTAACCGAAGAAAAATGATTTCCCTCAGCTGCCAATGCCAAAACTGCAAAACACATAAAACAAGAATAACGGGAAATTTGGGCTTCGAAATCATCAGGTTTTTTAACTTCCAATTTGCGAAGTCCCTCAACAACATCGGCAATTTGAGTAATTTGGCTTGTCTTGAAATCGTTTGTAATGGAATCGTTTCTAATGGTATAGAGATAAACTGCCTTTTTACTCATATAAACAGTCTTAGCATCCAAATAACAAGGCACAGCGCAACTTAAATCCTCACCCAAAGAAATCTTGGGGTTTACATTAAGTTGATGTTTAACAGCAATTTCTCTCCTTATTGCCTTTCCCCAGGAAAAGTAAAATATATGGTTCATATTTTTATCGGACAAAAGGTGGGGGTAAATTTTCTCTTGCATAAGTGCTTTATCGTATAAACCTTCACGTGCTAGGTCATGGACCGCTTCGCCCACTTGGTCACCAACACAGGGTTTATAAGAAAAAGAAACAATATCAGGGTGGTATTCGCTTATAATTTCATAGGCGCTTTCAAGGGCATTGTCACAAAGGGCATCATCGCCGTCAAGATGGAAAATATAATCTCCCAAAGCCACCTTAATACCCTCTTGTCTTGCGCTGACAAGACCGCCGTTTTCTTTATGGATAACCTTAATTCTTTTATCCTTAGCGGCATAATCATCACAAATGGTGGGGCAATTATCTGGTGAGCCATCATCGACCAATATAACTTCAAAATCCGTAAAAGATTGCGCAAGTAGGCTTTCAATACATCTTGAAAGGTATTTTTCAATTTTGTATATTGGAACGATTACTGAAAAAAGCATCCTTTTAACTCCTATCTTGCTCTAAATAACACCATTAATTTTTGCAAAAAGTATAATTTGTACTTCATTGCGAATGCGAATGCCGCTTGTTTTTTGGGTAATTTATGCCAAGGGTATTTTTTTAATGCGCAAACTATTTTTTTGTTTGTGCAAATTTCTTCAAGTCGCCCGCGCAAAGTAAAGTGACCTGTTTTTTTATCCTTTGCATAGACAATTTCTTGGGAAGCCACAACTCGGGCATATCCTTGAATTAAGCGGTTTAAATATAACTCATATTCTTCTTTTTTTAATACATCTTTTAAATGTTCCTCAAGGCAGGACAAAAAGATTAATACTTTCTCGAAACGGTCAGCCTTATAAGATTTAGAAAGGGACTCATCGTTTCTCCTGTAACAATAAAACGCCCCGTAAATTCCCACCGCTTTTTTGCAACATTTAATAAAGTCTACCATAAAAAGCGTATCCTCGCTGATGATTTTGCGCTCGGAAAAAAAATCAATTTTTCTATCATTTAACAAGGAACGTTTGAAAATATTTTTACAAACACTAACTCCGTATCGGCTGTCATCAGGTTCATTGGGCAATGCGCCAACAACTCCTAAAAGAAGTTCTTTAATACCCTCATTTTCAAAAACAGTATCCTTGTCAAAATAGTGTTTCTCGGTATAATCTCCCGATTTACTAAAGGTATTACCGCCAACAAAACTAATTCCCGACAAGCATAAGTCAGCATCGTTTTTTACTGCTGCATCGTAAAGAGATTTATACATTTGTGAATCGACATAGTCATCCGAATCCACAAAGCCTATGTATTCGCCCGTTGCCACCCCAATACCCGTATTTCGGGCCAAACCTAAACCGCCGTTTTGCTTATGAACAACCTTGATTCTAGAATCGGTTTTGGAAATTTCATCGCAAAGAAAGGCACATTCCTCTTTGGAACCGTCATCAACAATTATTATTTCTATTTCCTCAAGGGTTTGGGATGTTAAGGAATCTATGCATTGTTTAAGATATTTTTCGGTATTATACACAGGTACAACAATGCTAACCTTGGGCAACGACACTATTTTCACCTCTTGTTTATAATTTTTTGATACTTACCTAACAAGATATCACAATACTCGCCGACCTCAATAATTTGGTCGGGCATTTTTTCGCAATTTTTCTTTAAGAAGTTATAAAACTCTTCATCTTCAAAACATTTCTCAATTGCTTTAGCAATTTCCTTAGCGGTTGGTTGGTTTATAAGTATTCCCGTTTGGCCGTCATCAACAAGTTCCGCCATACCGCCACTATTCATTGTTATAACAGGAACACCAAAAGAATGAGTCTCCAATATATTTAAAGGACAATTTTCATACCAAACCGAAGGCAAAATCATAAGTTTTGCATTTGCTATCAAGGAAATGAGTTCATTTCCCGTAACAAAACCCTTTAACTCAACATTAGGAATATTCTTTAGACATTCATCATCAGGGCCGTTTCCCGCCACAACAAATCTATATTGTGGCAAAAGTTTTGCAGCCTCGGCCAAAAGTGTAACCCCTTTTTCTTTCGAAAGCCTACTTGCAAAAGCCACATAAGGTTTTTCTCCATCAATTTTTTCGGGCAAGGGTTTCTTTTCAATAAAGTTATGTATGGCAAAGGTTTTGCCGGAATAAATATCCGAAACGCTTAAAAGTTTGCTTTCCAAAAACCTACTTGGACAAACATACAAATCTACTTTTTTGTAGGTTTTAAGCCAAGAATACAATTTGGCTTCAATGGAACCGATTAAACTTTTAGCCTTTGACCCGTGAATACAATTATATTTAAAACAATTAAACTTTGAGCCGTTTATACATCTTTCGCAAGGTTTTGTTTCATTAAAACTATATAAAAGATGGTTAGGACAAATCATTTGATAATCATGAACCGTTTGAACAAGGGGGATATTGCGCTTTTTTATGGCGTAAATAATTGATGGTGTTAGTTGAAAATTGATATTATTCATATGAACAATATCAGGTTTAAAATCATCTAATACCTTTGAAATTTTCTTATAAGCCTCGTGAGAATAAATTATTTTAAAGGGATAAAAAAATCTTTGAAATCCTGTGGAATGGAAATCCATATTGGTGGTATATAAACCCATAGAATTTCCAACTGTATTTTTGGGGTCATACATTCCGAAGTACTCAACTTCGTGTCCTTTGGCTTTAAGTTCTTCCGCCAAATTCAACATATAGGTTTCACAACCGCCTCTGGGATAAAGGAACTTATTCACCATTAATATTTTCATAAAAGCGAATCCCCTTTCGGGCTTTCATTTACTTTTGAAACATAGCCAAACATTTTATTTTCGTTAAAACGCACCGATTCATCAAATCCGTGGCCTATCATTATAATTGCAATTACGGTAGTAAGCAGTGGATAGTTCATTGTGTTATCGGTAGAAGAAACTATGATAAGATAAACCGTAAGCGCTAAGGCTAAAATTCCGTTATCGGTTTTGCCCTTGGAGCCGAAATAACAAACCCTTAACGTTGTCATAGAAACAAGCCACAAAATATATCCCCAAAATCCAAGGTCGATGAAATACTGTAAAAAGTCATTGTGAACCGATGAAACGCCCACATTCATATTGGTACTTAATTGATATGTTAAATATCCTATTCCGTTACCCAAAAATTCGGGAGAAAAATCGTAAAATTTATCAACCGCATTGTAAATTTCAACACGACCGCTGGTGTTAATTCCTGCTTTTTCAAGCAATGTGAAAACATCCAGTTTTATGATTGCAATATAGCCTATCAGCAACAGCACCAAAACCACTGAAAATATTACCGATAAATTTTTAGCTGTGCTTTCTTTGAATTTTGCAACAAACTTTAGCGCAAAACCCAACCCTAGAGCAACCACAATTGCAATAATACCAATTCGCTTAAAGGCAGCAAGAAAACAAAATCCTGTAAGCGCCAAAAGAATGAAAAACACTATATTTTTCTTAAAATTAAATAACATATATATCAAATATGCACCGAGACAAAAAGCAAGTTCGTGAATTTCGGCCTGAACAATAACATCTCCCGTTTCTCCCGCAAAGGTTACAATAAGCCTTACAAATTCGGAAAAGAAAACGCCTATTCCGTTTTGAAGAATAACGGTAAAAATAATTAGCATATTTGAAATAAGAATTGCAATAAGGTTATACCAAATTCCTTTTTCACCGAAAATATATAAAAATGCAACTGCCGCAAGGGTAAAGGAAATCATATTGTTATAAACAAAGGCTCCCGATAATCCGCGAGCAATAACCGCTGTATCCACCTGACCCATAAACCATATAAAAAGTGAAGCCAAAATGGTTACAATAAGGGGAACACAGTAAACAAAGGTTGATTTAAGTGTAGTAACACCTCTTGCAATGTTAGGTTTAAACAAAAAACAAAAGAAGGCCGAAGCAAACAAAACGAGGGCAAATGCATGTCGATAGGTAACAAACAAACCAAGATTAATAGTTTCGGTAAGGAAATAGTACATAAGCACCGCTACTGCGATAAAATACCCCTTTAATCCGGTGGTTGTCAGTTTATTTTCCATTTTCATTTACCCTCCTTTCGGCTTTATTTTAAATTATTTTCCCAAAACCTCAGATGTAAAATCTTTTTTATTTTTAATGGTTTCGGAAAGCAATCTTCTTGCAGTTTGATTTTCTTTAAAGGTTTCGGCAATGCCAACCTTGTATTCAATTTTTATGTTTTGATAATCTTCGCGTTCATCAAGTCTCAAACCGAAGAGTCTTAAAATATCCTCAACAGTGATATAATCGGAATCTTTAGCCATAATTACAAAACTACCGTTGCCATTATAAACAAACTCGGCATTTGTTTTACCAAAAGATTCTTTCAAGTATGTTGTGAACATCTTAATGATGCCATCGCCTATTTGTCGACTGTATTCATTGTTAATGGCGCCGAGATTTGCTATCTCAACCATACAATAAACCGTTCCGTTATCCAAGAGCTTCTTATCCATAGACTTTAGATATTTGTCAAAATAAGCGCGGTTATTAAGTTCGGTAAGATGGTCGGTGTAGAAGATGTAACTGATAATATCTCCCATTCTTCCCAACACAATCGCGCCGCCGCAGCAAAGAATTACAAGGAAGAAGAAGGCAATTAAAGTGTAAAGATTTACATTAATGCTGGGTTTTACCGATGCAGTGGATAAAACCGAAATATAACTTGCGCCAAGGTACTGATTATACTCATCATTGGTGTTCATTGTAGTATTGTAGAGTTTTGTCAAATCGGAAATAAGCGACTCTATTTCAGTGTCAATTTCTTTTTTCAATTCTTTATAATTTTCATCGTGCAATTCGGTACAGGTTTGGGATGAAGTTAAACATTCCTTACCGTTGCATTTACCGGTACAAGCCGAAAATGTTTCAATAATATATTGGCAATAAGCAGTATCAATGATGGAGTATTCTTTTGTTTCGTTGTGGTCTCTCCAACTGTAGATTAACTCATCGTATGTTACTGTTTGGTCACCCGATGTAATAGGATTACCCGAACCGTCAACCAAATTGCGCTCGTGAACGTTATCAAGAATATACTCATAAGTAATGTTGGTGTTTCCTGACTCTCTCATTTTTTCAACATAAGCGTCAATAACATCAACCGTATCTTTAACGATACTTTCTTCTTTTGTATTTAAAATATTGTTATTATCAATTCTTGTTGTATAATCAGAAACCAAAATTGTCTTGTTTTTTGTTATTTGGTTTTTATAAATCTTTGAAAACAATGCCGATAATCTGACATTTCTTAAATAATTAAACTCATCGGCCAAATCACTAAAGGAAGCTCCTGTATTAGTTGCCCTATAGTAAGGATTTTGTTCCATTCTTTGATATAAAGTATTCAATGTTTCATCAATACCCATATCAATTATTTCTAACATTTCAATATAGTCATAGTTCTCGTTTTCTAAATCATCTATGACATTTTTCACGGGAGCGACGTTAACATATTTTTGGCTGTATTCAGCAAAATACACGTCAAGGGTTTCATCAAGAATAGTTCTCGCAAAATCAGGTCCTTCATTGTTTGTAGCTGTGAAAGACACGATATATGTACTTGGCTCGTAGATGTATTCTTCGCCCTCTTCGAGTTTTGCTTCCTTTTGAGCTATTTTATCCTCATCGGGAAGTGGGGTTATAGAAACTCTTGAAATCAAACTGTCCACCGAATAAATTCCGGTGAGCCCCATTTTGTCAACAACCTTTGACATTACAGCCGAAGATTTAATTTCGTTAACATCCAGTTTGGAACCTGTTGGGGTTAATCCCTGTTCTGCCGCAGGGTCATTGTAGTGAATAACTTCAGATGCTACATAGGTATTAGAACCTTTGAGTTTGAAATTAATTGCATAAGTAGCCACCAAACAAAAAACCACAAAAATCGGCAAAAGCTTTTTTAAATATCTCATAATTTGAAAATTTTTCATTTTTTCACCTTCCTATGTGATCTTCGTTTATGACTTGGGAAATTTTTTAGAGACTGAAAACATTATTGCAGCAATGTAAGCAAAAATTGCAAACAGGGCAATAACCTTTAATTGGCTAAACAAGGAAACCCCCGAAATGCTGACAGCGATACACTGATTCATTGTATAGTTTGAATATTCTCTACCCGCCTGAATAGCTTCAATCTTAAAGTTTTCTATACTTTTATCAATTGACTTAATAAGCGCGTCTGCCTGAGAATTTGCCGAACCGTTTTTAATTGCCGACTCCATTTTTTCTATAACAAGTTGGTTATCCATAATCGCCTTATCGTTAGTAGCTACCTTATCGCTAAAAGATGCAGCCATTACAGACAGTTCGTCAATACCCACCTTTGTTCGGCCCATATAATATTTACCGCTGCCGTCCCAAGTAGGAACTAAAACAACTCGTGTCATTTCCTCGGCGTACATATCAATAGCCGCATTACAAAGACCAAAGGAAGCCGAATTCTTTTGCTTGTTAAAATCGGTATTTTTATTTTGATAAGAAAGCCTATCAATATAACCCGCCTTATCTTTTGCAATACCGTATTGCAAAATAAGGGAACTCAAGTTTTGTTCAATTTGGGTTTCTTTAAACTGATAAACCTTACCTGCAATTGAATTGAAGGTTGCATCGTTTTGGGTAACAAAACTTGGGCCTTTTTCTCCCATACCGTATAAATAATTTAAAACCGATGTTGTTTCCTTATTAAAATAACTTACGATATCCATATATTCCATCTTGGAAAAATCAGGTTTTTCTACCTTCGCGGTAAGACTATAATTATCGGTATATTTTTCAATATAATATTCCTTATAAGCGCTTGTAATCAACATAATTACATTTTCGGAATTTAAATGGTCGGTATGTTTTGAAGCATGATACTCAACAACAAATTCAGTAGAAATGTGATAATTGGATTTATCGTTTACATCACCCTGAACATAAGGATAAACCGACAAGCAGTTTTTAAGTTGCTTAACGGTAACATCCTCAAATGCGCCCATATCAATTGCCTTTTCTACTACTTCATCGCAAATAATTTCAGCCATATTATATCGGGTGCCGTTGGAATTTTGCGCCATGGAAGCTTCGGAATAATTAAGGGAAACTACCGCCATAACCGATTGTTTAGATTTCAGATGATTAAAAATGCCAAAAACACCGGTTAAAGCAATCACAAAAACAATCACCCAAACCTGAAGATATTTTGTAGCCTTTAATATCTTAACAAACTCGGTACGTGTAACATTTTTAGAACGGAAATATATTATCAAAGCCGCCGCCAACAGCAATACTGCCGCTATCGCAACGGGTACTTTTTGCAAAAGTGATGAATACATATATTGCACTCCTTTTAATTAAAATTTGTTGATATCAACAACTACCAGTTCGGGTTGGTTATTGATTCTGAAAATATTATTATTTTCAAGTCCCGAACTAACAATTAAGGGTCTGCCTTGAACATCATATCTTCCGTAAACCAAATGTCCGCTTCTGGCAGGTAAAAATCCACCGTCATGAGTATATAAAGGTCCAATCATCGGAATTTTAACCGTTCCACCGTGGGTGTGACCTGCCAATAACACATCGCCCCAAGTATCGGGTGTATACTCTTCAAAAACCAAAGGTTCGTGAATTGCAGTTATTTTTAAATTATTTTCGTTGGAGAAAATATATTTATCAAAACTATCCCCGCCGTAGGACCAAAAGGATGAAGGATTAGATGTTAACACGCCGTAAACATCAATATTTGTAGACCCAACAGTTATGGTATCCATACTGTTTTTAAGAACTTTAACATTGGCTTTTTCAAGTTTTTTTGTTAAGGAATCGGTTATTTTCAAAAGTTTCTCAGGGTCACGGTTTTTATCGTTAAATCCGAATTTCTCATCCAAATCTTTTTGGGTTAAAAGCACATCATAGTACTTTTCAACCTCGTTGTTGCCGTATATGTAATAAGAAGGGGCTACCTTTGCAAGCGTAGAGCACAACTGAACAACCTTATCTATCGATTTTGTGTTAGAATCAACGCAATCGCCTGTATAAACAATCAAATCAGGGTCTAACTTTTCTACTCTTTCAATAAGTTTTTTGTTGTTTTTACCGTAAGAAGCATTGTGCAAATCAGAAATTTGAACAACCCTTATCTTATTGTTAACCTTCAGACTGCTGACACAGTAAAAGGTTTCTTTAAAGTTTCGGTTTTCAATGTAATTGCAACCAACTACGCCAATAGAAGCCGCAATGCCAACAAAAATCAAACTTATTAAAAACAGTTTTAAAACCCTTATTTTCTTGGATTTTTCAGTAAGTTTATATCTTCTCATACCATAAACTTCCTTTCACTAAAATTGCATAACCTTTTTATAAAGGTTATGGGTGGCGGTTGCAACATCCTGCCAACTATATTTGGCAACAATAAATTCATCAACGCCGTTTTTAAGATTATTAACCAACGACTCATCATCGCACATAGTTTGCAATTTAGCGGTTAAATCTTCTATATTACTTTTACTGAAGTGCATCGCTTTATCTTCGGTAACCAAAGTATTTTCGGGAATATCAGAACACAGCACCGCATTTCCATAAGCCAAGGCTTCCAACAGGCTTAAAGACATACCCTCAATATCCGATGGAAGGGCAACCAAATAAGCGTTACTGTAAACTTCTCTTAAAACATCTCCCGATATAAATCCTGTGAAAATTATATTAGGATTATTTTTCGCTTTTTCTTTTAACATTTTAACGTAATCATCGGTATCGCTGGTGTCACCGGCGATTACAAGTTTTTTATCGGTTTTAATATTATTATAAGCATCAATAAGGTAATGAACGCCTTTTTCGGCGGTAAGTCTTGATACCATACAAATATACTCACCTTTTGAAATTCCATACAATTCGGTGATTTTTTCGGCATCCTTTTTGGCCGGTCTTTCTATTCCGTTGTGAATAAGTACCGTTTCGCGATTATAGGTTTGTTTAAAATAATCACGGGCGCTTTCGCTTAAAACAATAATCTCATCGGCATATTTAACCATTACTCGTTCGCCGAATTTTATGTATTTAGAAGCGAAACCTTTGCCCCATTTTTCTCTTTGCCAATCAAGTCCGTGAACAGTTGCAACACAGCGTTTGCGAAACATTTTCGGAATCCACATAGCGGCGCACGGGCCTTCGGCGTGGAAATGGATAACATCATAATTTCCAAAGGTTGCGCTTATGGCCGCAGTGAAAGAAGCAATCATTGCCGAAAGACCTCTAAAATTCAATGTCCAAGCCTTTTTAAGCTTTACTTCGCCATATTTTTCATCAATTACTGTGCCAATATACTCGTTTTCTATTTTTTGACCCGAGCGATTGTAACAAGTAACATCAATGCCAATTTCGGCTAATAAAGGACAAAGGGTGGTAAGCACATTTTCAATACCTCCGCGGCGGGATGGAACTACCTTATGTCCAATCATTGCGACCCTCATAATTTTTCTCCTTGCAAAAGAGTTTATCTTCCTGTTGCGCTAAGCATTACAATTGGTGTTTTAAGCATAATCAAAATATCACCCGGGAAGGTTCTGTTTTGTATGTAATCTAAATCCATTTCAACCCATTCTTCAAAGGGAACATCATTTCTGTTTTTATGGATTTGCCAAGTGCAGGTGATTCCGGGAGTAACCAGTAAACGAAGTTTTTGATAATCGGTGTAATATTCTACCTCTCTTGGTAGGGGTGGTCTTGGTCCCACCAAGGTCATATCCCCCTTGAAAACATTGAAAAACTGCATAAGTTCATCCAAAGACAATTTTCTCAAAATTTTTCCAACCCTTGTAATTCTCGGGTCATCCTTCATTTTAAAAACAGGACCTTGCATTTCGTTTTTGTCCTTAAGTTCATCAATAATACTTTCTGCATTGGGTCGCATGGTACGGAATTTATACATATAAAATTCCTTACCGTGTCTTCCAACTCTTTTTTGTTTAAAGAAGGGTCCTGCGCTTGGGTCATCAATGCATATAACAATAGCAATAATGACCATAAGCGGAATAAAGAAAAGTAAAATTAAAGTGGCAAAAAATATGTCAAAAAGTCTTTTCTTTCTCCAATATGACAAATATGATTTTTCAAGCAAAGCCTCTAATTTGACTCTGGTTTTTTCATCAACTTTTTCGCTTTCAATGTAAGGCATTTTCATTCTTCTTTCTGGGATTTATTCAAACTTAAAATTCATAAGGGTATCGTACTCTATTTTACGATCCTTCGATAAATAAAACTTTTTAAAATCGGCCCTGCAACCATCCATTAAGGACTCACCCGCTTCCAAATATCCGGGATGCAGTGCTATTTCAATGTCTCTTCCCTGTTTTTTGGCGATTTTCAAATAACGGGGAAGCACATTTTTGATTCTCTTACAGGTAACCTTTCCTGAAAACATTACCCCCATAAAACAGGCTGTGTTTATGTTTGATTTTTCAAATTGTTTTTTATTAATAAGGGTAAAAAACTTTAAAAGCCATTGTTTTGTTAACCCTATAAAACTACATTCAGTATATACAGAAGGTGTTAAAAGGTACGGTGTTACAGGCTCGTTTGGGATGCGAAGATACTGGGCATCCACCCCTTCATCCTTAATTACCTGCATTAAGGTTTTAAAAATCAGTGGTATCATATGAGTATACTGATGACTGTCAATCCAAAGAGGATTTTCACCCATATTCTTTTTCCAAAAAACAATTTGTTCTTTAATTTCTTTATACAACTGCTTTTTAAGTTGTTTTCTTTTGTGGGAAAGGGAAAGTAAAAGCAATCCGATAAAGGAATATTTAAAATTTCCTTCATCATTTACCAACATATTAATATCATGGGTTGGCGACAAAGGTTTACCTTCAATTAAATTAATATGTAAAGATATTTTAACGTCGTATTTTGACAAGCGTTGTTTGAAATTTTCCAGTTCGCCGTTTGGCAAAACACTTATTTTATTTAAAACACCGCTTTCGATACATTTTTCTATGCGGCTATTACATTCTTTTGATATACCATAATCATCCGCACAAAAATATACCATCTAAATCTACCTTTCGTCCCCTAATTTAATAACAATAACATCATCAATTACAAAAACCGAATCCTTATGGGGCCAATTATTCAAACTGTCTGCATCTATCTTTTTAAGTAATGCAGTTTTTTCTTTGCCCGAAATAAATTTATAATCTTTACCGCAATAGTCATTTAATGCGCTAGTCAAAACACTTTGACCTACGATTTCATCGTCGGCTCTCAAGATATATTCATCGGTAGTTCCGGTCATATCTAAAGAAACAACAGAACTGTACGCCTCACTGCCTTCCAAAGCGCCCAACACCAAAATACTGTCGCACTCATTTGCACCTTCGGTTTGTTCAATACGGTCGGCAATTCTAATTAACGTTCCGTAAGATTTTTCATAGGCAATAGTGATTTTATGATAACTAATATTAGCGATAATCACCTGATTAAAAATCAAAACCGCTGTTACAACAAGTATAAACCAAGACTTTGATTTGTTGAGGTTTTCGGCTTTAAAATCAGTATTTTCATACTCTAATATGAAGAATAAATAAAAGACGAAAAATCCCATCTTCATCAGGTTGTGGTAATCAATACTGCTGTTTACAAATCCTAAAATACTTGCGCCAATAGGCAAAAGAACTGCGCCGACACAAAGCGCCAAAACCTTAGAAATCTTTAGTTTATTTCTGACAACTTCAATTAAATAAAATAAAAATGTGGAAATTAAAATTATAATATTTACAACATTAAATACATTCGGTCCCTTTGAAAAATCAAAAAAATAGGATACAAAAGATTCCTTAACAATGTAAAGGGAACCTAAAATATTTATATTTGAAAGTGTGGCCGCATTATCAAAGCCTTGATACTCCAAAAGTTTGGTTTCCGTAATCTTTAAAATGATTACAAGCGCCAAGTAATAAAGCGCCATACCGGCTGCTCCGGTCAACAAAAACTTTACAGTTTTAATAAGCAAGGTTTTAATCTTTTCACCTTTAAACAAAACCTCTCTTATAAGGAAGCAAAGCAAAAGCATTATTGTAACCGTTATATAAGCCTGATAAATTCCCACCGACAAGGCAATTAGTATGGCGGCCAAAACAAACTTTGGTTTCTCGCTTGTTATAAAAAGCGCCGCCAAACATGCCAAAAGGAAAGATAAAGCATAGGAATCAGCCACATAATTGTATAGCATTACCGATGTGACAGTGGGGAAAGAAACTACCGCAGCGCCAATTAATGCCGCAGTTGTATTTTTCTTTACATCGAAAATCTTACAAATGCAAACTGCGCCCAAGCCGTGGAATAAAATTGATAAAAGTCCTGTAATCCATGGCAAATCGTAAAAAGAACTGGGGGCTGATGCAACGGGTAAGAACCATCTTCCCATGGAAACCATATTTTGCGCATCATATCTGAAAACCAAGGAATCCCAGTTTGGAAGCCAATTTACAATTTTATACAAATGGGCAACCAACCCAATGATAAGCGCCGACCAAAAGCACACTTTCCACTGAGGCAAGATATTCTTTTTAAATTTTCCAAATAATTCTTCGGGCAAAATTACCACTCCAGCCACTTAAATTTATGTAAAAATTTTCCGTATAATTTATTATACATCTTAAGACCAATAATCCGCTTAATTCGTGTTGTTCTTTTGGTGACTTTCGAAGTCCACGAAGCTGAATAATGATGTATTGAATATGTATTTTCAGTTATTGTCTTTTTACCTGTGTAATAATCCATTGGGCAAAGGTATTCGCAGGCTAAAAAGTCAACACCCAAAAAGTTTTGATTTGTATTTTCCGTATCCATACCGAGTCTTTTTAAAGTTTCGGTATTTCTATCGGGACAAGGAGTAAGATCAAAACTGCCATCGGGCAAAACAAAGGGAATATTGTCATAATCCTTTAAAAACTCGCCAACAATTTCGTTTCCCTTCTCGGCACCGAAGCCCAGACCTGTGGCAACAATGCCTTTTTCATCAAATCCCATAAAACCTTTACTTTTGAGCAAATCATCAATAGGTTTTATAATTTCAACATCGGTATCTAAATATATACCGCCATTATCATAAATAATTTTAAGTCTTGCAACATCGCTGACAAATGCCCACTTACCCGCTTCGTATGCTTCATGCATATAGCGGTTTTGTGTTAAATCGAAATTTTCTTCGTTCCAACAAATTATTTCATAATCGGGACAATATTTCTTCCAACTTTTAATGCATTTTTTAGCAAGTTTGGGCATTTCACCCTTGCCAAACCAACAATAATGAATTACTTTTGGAATACTCATACTTTCTTCCTCCACAATTCAAACAAGTTTTTAAACGCACCTTTAAGGAATACAAAATTCACAATAACATACAAGGGCACAATCCACATAAAATGAATTATCCCTTTTACTAAAAGTTCAAGGAAAGAAAAACCGCTGAAACTGTCCACAAAGAAAATCACCATTATAAGAACAAAAACTGCCCCGTTTACAAGCCAAATTTTATATGTATTAAAAACGCTTCTTTCGAGCACTTTTTTGTTTGAATAATAAATCATCATTGCGCCACGGTACAAAAGAGCGATAATAGTGCCCATAATGGCACCGCAAATCCCAAATTTTAAAATCGCAACAACCGAAACTGTAATATTAATCACCATTTCGGTAATTGCATGGGAACGGGTTTCTTCAAACTTGCCGGAATATTCAAGCACATGATTAGAAGGCAACTTTCCGTTGGATAAAAGGTTCATTATAACGAATAAAATCACCAAATAAACATTTGTGTAATTGGCATCGTTAATACCTTTAGTATATATTTGTATAAGTGGCAACAGGAAAACTGCCATTAATGTATAGATAATGAAGGTTGCCATAATGTAAAATGTTTCGTAAACATTATAAACCTTCATAAATTTTTCTTTGTCGGTGTGGAACATTTGACCGAGGGCAAAACTGAAACCTGCAGTAATACTTGTTATGAAATTTTGCACTTGGGAAAAGAATATGTTATAGATGGTATAAACACTTACAACCTTAAAATCGCACAAGAAAGAAAGCAACAAGATATCGGTATTATTAAAAACTACGCCCGAAATTTGATGTACCAAAACCGACTTTCTTTGGGATATTGCCTGAAAATCGGGCTGAGCCTTCAAGTTTAACCATTTGTATCTACGCTTTGCATAGATATAAATAAATCCTAATTGTAAAAGTGCTAAAGCACAGTAAGATGCCTGTATTAACAACAAACTGTCGGTAAACAAGAGTACTAATATTTTTGCTATGTTAGATAAAAGTTGAAGTATTGTTTCGGAATTGTTTATTATGTACTTTCTACCGTCAACCTCTAAAAGTATTCTATACTTAGCTTGTACAAAATAACTGAACACCGAAGGAAGACCGGTTAAAACAATTATCCCAAAAACCACACCGGAAGGTATGCTTGTGGGAACAATAAATGCGTAGACAACGGCAATTAAAAGAACTATACCCGAGTAGAGAAAACCAATTTTAGTGTAAAAATTATTGGTGGCTGAGATAACCGAACTTACCTTATCATATGACTTTTCAGCAACGGGTTTGTAAAGGGCTTGTGTGGTAGCAAGTCCAATTCCCGCCTCAAGCAAGAACATATAAACAAAAATTTGCTTTATAGTGGATAAAACACCGTTAACCTCGGAACCGAAATTTTCAAGATAAAGTCTTGGAAGAAGAAAACTAAGCACAATTAGGACAACCTGATAAACAATACCTGAAACCAAATTATATTTAATTCTATTGTCCTTTTTAGTCATCCTAATCACCTCCGTTTTCTAGTTTACTTCATTTTCTATATAGTCTTTTGTGGCATTTTCTTTGCTTATGATTTTTGCAGGGTTTCCAATAACAATACTGTGGGGTGGAACATCAAAATTAACAAAGGTTAAGGGCGCAATTAGTACATCCTTACCGATATTCACATTACCTACTATAACCGAATTAGCGCCAATCCAACAATTTCCCTCCAGCGTTGGGGCGCCTTTTCTTTTGCCCCTGTTTTCGTATCCGATAACAACACCGGTGGAAACATTAATGTTTTTACCCAACTTAGCTTCGGGATTAATAATTACCCTACCGCTATGACCTATATAAAAACCATCGCCAATTTGGGTTCTTGCGGGAATTTGAATGTGGGTTTTATAGGACATAAGTTTAAGTTTTACGGTATAGTAAAGTTTTAGAGGAGCAAATTTGCAACTTTGGGTCTTTCTGAAAAGGGCGATATATTTTAACTCTACAGGCCTTAGAAGTCTTTTGGCAAAAGACTCGCCTTTTTCACCATAATATCTATATAAATCTTTTGAAAAATCCTTGTTCATACTTATTCTCCGAAATTTATATAAACTTACTCATATAATCTTTCGCAAACTTTTCCGCCTGAGTTTCGGAAAGCGCTTTTGAATAATACCAACCTTGAATATAATCACAGCCACTATCCGTTACCAATTGATTTTGTTCTTCGGTTTCAACACCTTCGCACACAACCTTTAAATTCAAATAGTGCGCCAAAGCCACAATACCCAAAAGCAACTTTTTGCCTTTTTCGGTACCTGTTAAAAGAAGAATTTCTCTATCAATCTTAACAACATCAATGGGATATTCGCAAAGACTAACCAAAGAGGTATAACCGCTTCCGATATCGTCCAAGGCAATGCGGAAGCCAAGTTCTTTTACCTTAATGATATTATACATGGCGGTAACCAAGTTCTTTTCGATAGAATCCTCGGTAATTTCAATTAATAATTTTCTTCTATCGAAATCATACTTATCGGCAATTGACTTTATTTTGTTTGCAAAACCTTTTTCCGAAATTGTAATTCTTGTGAAATTGCAAGAAATAGTAAGGTCTCCAAACTCGGTGTTTTTCCAAGCGGCAAGTTTACTGCAAACCTTCTCAAACATATAATAATCAAATTTCGAAATAAGACCGGACTTCTCCATTGTTCCAATATATTCACCGGGGAAAATTATATCCCCTGCGGAATTTTCCCATCTTGATAGGGTTTCGGCCGAAACAATTTTCTTCTTGGTGTCCACAATAAATTGAAGATACATCTTAAATTCATTGTTTTTGAATCCGTTTTCAATTTTCTTTAAGAGTTTTTTATCGCTAAAATAGGGCTTTTTTTCTGATGCAATACCTTTAAAAAATTCAATAATTTTATTGCTCATTATAACCTTACCTCACCATACAATTCTTATCTAATAAATATTTTTAGCTTTTTATTTTATGCTGATAAAGAAAAAAGCCGCAACAATAAAAAGTCTTTATCAAAGACCTTGTATCATTGCAGCTGGACTGGCATAGTATAAAACCTTAGCCTCTTGGCTTTGCGTCATCGGCTTTCACCGATTTTGCTAAATATTCACACCAATTAGTATATTACAATGATTCGTCTTTGTCAAGAATATCTACCCGTTTGCAAAAACCCAAAGGGTATCTGAAACTAAATCGTTTCCGTCACAAAGTTTATAAACACTTAAAACCACCGATTCGCCATCATTCTTTTTATAGGTAATTTTAGGTGTTTTATCTTCACTTAACTGATGTTTAAGCGCATCATAGTTAAGGAAACTCATTACCGCTCTGTGATAATCCGGCTCTACCAATTCAGATACATATTTTGTGAACAGTTCGGAAAAATGTTCCTCGTGTTCATTATAGTTTAAATATGCCGGCATTAAAATACGTCTTGCTTTATCGGTATCCAACGAAACACGGTATATACCATTATATTTTTCTTTCAAAATCGAAAGTATTGTATCAATTTCAATTATTCCGGTTCTAACCTGAAGATATTCCCCAGCAGATAATACATCAGGCGATTTGTGCTCTTTGTTTTGGTAATACTCAGCCTTTGCTTCGTACATTCTCACTTCTGCTTCTCTTACCATTTCTTCGGTATCCTTATTTTGAGTTCTGAAAGAAAGACCGATTGCAACATGATAATTACGGGGCTTAAGTTGGTCCACAAAAATTTCAATACTTTTTTCAACAACAGCTTGGTCGGTATTTTTACAAAATACCAAGAATTCATCTCCGCCCATTCGGTAAACCTTGTGGCCATAAAAAACATCCTTCAAGGTGTTGGCAATATATAATAGCATTTGGTCGCCCGAGGCATGTCCAAACTTATTATTTATAAGATGAAGTTCGTTAACATCAACATAAATACAGGAGAAATCCGTGGGTTTTTCCTCATCAAAAACCACTAAATCGCTTTTATATGCAACACGATTTAAGGCTCCTGTTAAAGAGTCGGTGGTTGCAACGAGTTTAGTTTTGTTAAGATAGTTTTTATTATACAAAGCCATGGAAAAACAAGCCGCTGTTTTTTCGGCAAGCATTTTGACCTGTCTTTTATATTTTGAATTAATAACAGCCAAAATTGTAATATGGTTGGCGTTATTAATAGTAGTCGAGAATATAATATCGGAGATTTTTTCCTTTTTTAAAAACTCATAAAATCCTTGATTGGTCTTATACAAATGAGCATTAGCCTTAATACTCAAAACATTTACAGCCGCTCCACCTGATTGATGATGCTCGGCGGCATAACGGAATAACTCCGATTTAAAATAATTTTTCTCTTTTTCGGTAAATACGACCTCTTTAAATCGAGGTGAAATATAATCAAAAGCTTCCCCGTCGCTATCGAAAAACACTGCCGACCTTGCGCGAGAAAATTCACACATCTGCACTAAGGAATCAACAATATTATCCTGGCTTCCCGATGTTTCCAAAAGTGTTTTTCTTATATCTGAAGCGCAGTCAGTTATTCTATTTACCTGTTTTTCACCGGTTAACAGTGCAATTATGTAAAGAACAATAATCACAAGCATTATGAAAAATACTAAAATTAAAATACTGGCTAATTCTTCAGTTGCAGCAAACACTTGCGAATCATATCTTGCCATGGCAATAATCCAACCAATTTCTTCAATGGTGGAGTAATGCATATAAGTGTTTTCATCCTTGTAAGCCGACACAAATGAAGTAAATCCTTTATCGGTTGCCATAATTTGCTCATAAGAATAATCTTCGTTATAAACACGGTCTTTCAAAAAAGAAATGTTGCCGAGGGTATCGTGAATATTATCAATAACAAGATTTCCGTTTTCCTTGTCATACACGAAAAGTTGAGCATCCAAATCTTTTGCCATTTGGTTATATCTTTCGCCAATCTTGTCAAGCTTAATAACGCCATACAAAATGCCTACTGTTTCGTTTTTTACAACAATCGGCACTGCGCTTCTGATAATTTCATAATTATCTCTAGTAAGGTCTTTGATTCTTCCGCTTATATAAGCGCCTTTTTGCTTTTCTTCATCAAAAACGATTTTTCCGTTAAGGTCAATGGAACCTGCCTTTGTGACAAAATTATTATCGGGTGTTAATATGCCAATATTTTCAATCAAGCCAATGGGTTTAAAGGAGTCAAACATTAAATTGTAACTTTCACCATCGCTGTAAAGTTTTGCAGCAAAGTTGGCCATGGTCGAAAGATTTTCACGGTCGGAAATCAATTGAAGGGTAATATCGTCCTTAATTTGCTTTGTTTGAATATGAAGATTTTCCTCAGCTTCATTTTTTGCCGAAATATAAAGATGACTAACCATAGTCAAAAAAACTACACACAACAATACCGCAGTAATGATGGTATAAAAAACATTATTTTGTCTCTTTTGACCGTGTGTTTTTGCCATATTTTCACCCTCCCGAAATACAACATCCCTTAAAATAGGTATAATTAATATATATTATAACATACTACTTCCTTTTTTGCAACGATTTGAGGCCTTTATTCATCATTTATTTTTTACTGAAAAATGGCATAAAAAAAGCGATGCAACCGGTAACGGTCACATCGCCAAATTATCTTAATATTATTTTTTATTTGCTCTTTCAAGCCACACAAAACCAACATCCAAAGCATCAAAGAAGGTTTCTTTGGTTGTTTCCTTCATAATTCTGTCTTTCAAGGGAAGTTCGGTATCACTTTTTAATAAAATAACCTTTACCTTTTGGGGAATTTCTCCACCCTCGGTTTTGGTAGTAGATAAAACTTCAAACTTAACCACAACGGGTTCTGCCATATCACCATAATAAATTTCGTTGCCCTTTCTAACCAAAGGCAACTCTTTATAAGTTAAAAAATCAGCCATTTATAATTACTCCTAGAATATTAATACAATAAGTATAAACCAAACAAATTAATATGTCAAGTCAATTCATTGTTGACTTTTAGCTCATTTTTAGATATTATATACTTTATAATAATTATATATATTTACCTTTTTAGGAGAGATATTATGAAAAACGAAAACAAAAGTATGGAAACAATCGTAAGCCTTGCCAAAGGCAGAGGTTTTGTATACCCCGGAAGTGAAATTTACGGTGGTCTTGCCAACTCTTGGGACTACGGCCCCTTGGGTGTTGAACTTAAAAACAATGTTAAAAAGGCTTGGTGGAAAAAGTTCGTTCAAGAGTGCCCCTACAATGTAGGTCTTGACAGCGCAATTTTAATGAACCCCGAAACATGGGTAGCATCTGGTCACTTAGGTGGTTTCTCTGACCCTCTTATGGACTGTAAGTCCTGTAAAACCCGTCACAGAGCCGACAAACTTATTGAAGATTATGTTGCTGAAAATGGTTTAGATGATAACCCTGCCGCTATGGATGATGCCGCTATGATGGAATACATCAAAGAAAAAGGCATTGCTTGTCCCCACTGCGGTTCCAAAGATTTCACCGATATTCGTAAGTTTAACCTTATGTTTAAAACCTTCCAAGGTGTAACCGAGGACAGCACTTCTACTTTATACCTTCGTCCCGAAACTGCACAAGGTATTTTCGTAAACTTCAAAAACATCGCTCGTACAACCCGTAAAAAAGTTCCCTTCGGTGTTGCACAAATCGGTAAATCTTTCCGTAACGAAATCACTCCCGGAAACTTCATTTTCCGTATCCGTGAATTCGAGCAAATGGAACTTGAATTCTTCTGCAAACCAGGTACTGACCTTGAGTGGTTTGAGTTCTGGCGCGGTTACTGCAAGAAGTGGCTTTTAGATTTAGGCATTGATGAGGAAAGTCTTAGACTTCGTGACCACGACAAGGATGAACTTTGCTTCTATTCTAAAGCTACTACCGACTTCGAGTTCTTGTTCCCCTTCGGTTGGGGTGAACTTTGGGGCGTTGCTGACAGAACCGATTACGACCTTACCCAACACAGCAAACATTCGGGCGAAGCAATGGAATACTTCGACCCCGAAACCAACGAAAAGTATATTCCTTATGTTATTGAGCCTTCTTTGGGCGCTGACCGTGTTCTTTTGGCTTTCCTTTGCAACGCTTATGACGAAGAAACCGATGAGAAGGGTGACACCCGTGTTGTAATGCACTTCCATCCTGCTCTCGCTCCCTTTAAGGCTGCAATTCTTCCTCTTTCCAAGAAGTTATCCAACGAAGCTACCGAGATTTACAATGAACTTTCCAAATACTTCTCGGTTGACTATGATGAGACCGGTTCAATCGGTAAGCGTTATCGCCGTGAGGATGAGATTGGTACTCCTATTTGTATCACCTATGACTTCGATTCGTTAGAAGACAAATGCGTTACCGTTCGTGACCGTGATACTATGGAGCAAAAGCGTATTCCCATTACTGACCTTAAAGAATACATTGAAAAATCATTAGAGTTTTAATTAATTTAACTGTGTCATATATATTACTGGTGATATGTATGACACAGTTTTTTTATTTTGGGGTCACCCTTTTAGGTGGACTGGCTATCTTTATTTACGGTATGGGTGTAATGAGTGACAGCCTTAAAAGTTTATCTCGTGGGAAACTGGAAAGAACCTTAAAACAAGCTACAACAAGCGATTTTAAAGGTTTAATTTTAGGAAGTGGTCTCACTGCCCTTCTCCACTCCTCCTCTACCCTTACGGTTATGCTTGTGGGGTTTGTAAATTCAGGCTTACTCCCTTTTGAAAACACCTTTGGGGTGATTTTAGGTTCTAATGTAGGTACTACCCTTAATGCTTGGATTATAAGTCTTACCGGCTTAGATTTAACCTTTCTAAACCCGCACTTTTGGGTGCCTTTACTTTCATTCTTAGGAATTGCAATAAAATTTTGGGGCAAAACTTTAAAAAAACGAAACATCGGTCTTGCCCTTATGGGTTTTTCTCTTTTAATGTACGGAATGGAACTAATGTCAGGCGCCGTGAATATTGTAAGCAACCTTGACTGGTTTGAAACCTTTCTTTTAAACCTGGAAAGCCCCCTGACCGCCCTTTTAATTTCTTCTGTTTTTACAGGGATTATACAATCCTCCTCCGCAACCATAGGTATTGTTGAAGCCTTAACCCTTACAAATCCCATAACCTACAAAATCGCAATCCCCTTGGTTTTAGGCGCCAATATCGGCACCTGTGTTACTGCTTGGATTTCTTCATTTGGAACAAACAAAAACGCCAAACGGGTTGTTTGGCTTCATTTGGGAGTCAATGTTTTAGGTTCCTTTATTTGCCTTATCATTATATATGCAATTATGATTTTTAAATTCAAATTTCTGAATTCAAAAATCGATATGACCGGAGTGGCAGCAGTGCACACACTTTTTAATCTTTCTGGCGCCATTGTATTTTTGCCTTTTAAATCTTACTTTTTAAAATTTTGCAAGAAACTAATCTAAACCCACACTTTACAAATCCTATCTGTTTTTGTATAATTTGAATATACTAAAAGGGAGGTGCCTTATGGTAAAACATGTTATTTTGTGGACTTTAAAGTCGGATATAGAAGAAAACGAAAAAATTAAAATTAAGCAACACATCAAAATGGCGCTTGAAGGTCTTGCTACCAAAATTGCAGGACTTAAAGAAATTACGGTCAACATTGACCCGCTCCCCACTTCAAATGCCGAGATTATGCTTGACTCACTTTTTGAGAATGAAGCAGCCCTTAAAAACTATGCAAACCATCCATTACATGTTGCGGTAGCAAACAAATATGTTCGCCCCTACACCGAAACCAGAACTTGTATGGATTACACAGTTTAAAACAAAAATCCCGATGATTACTCATCGGGATTTAATTATTGCTTATTTTTTAAGACCTTTAATACAGTTATTATATTCCGCCAAAACTTCAGATTCACTTAAAGCAGTTTTGTAAAGTTTTGCTCCAAGCAAAGTGAAGGAACCGGTCTTACCGAAAGAAGATAGATAAGAAGAAGGATCAATACCGATTCCAAGCACATTGAACTCGGTTAAGCCCAAATCAAGTTCACCTTTACCAAAAGAACCGGAAGCCGCAAGAATACCGTTATAATAAATATTCATTGTATTGGTTTTTTTGTCATAGGTTCCAACACAGTGAATAACCTTGCCCTCTTCCATAAATACAGGGCCTTCGTTCATCCAACGTCTTGCGGCGCAAGCATAGTTGCCCCAAGGATTAGTAACACCGTTTTTCATAGTCGTACCCATAACAAACTGTAACTGACTTTTGCCTTGGTAATCACGGCCGCAAAGTGATACGCCGCCAAAATTGAAGTTGCCGAACAAACTTGCATTTCCTGTAATATCTTGTCCGTTGTCAATTCTTTCGTCACCATACTTATTAATTTGCAAAAGTACCTCAAATGTACTTCCGCCCATTAACCATTTGGTATATTCTTCAGCGCTATTAAAAGGAAGATTCAAGAGAAGACCTTCATCCTCTTCATCACCCACAAAGCCTGTAACATTATATTTTTTCTTGTTGTGCTTTACGGTTGTTTCTTCAACGCTTCCTTTAGGCATTGTAACGGTTAAATTGCCTGCCTTGTCGTATGCTACGCCATCCTTAAACCCTAAATCAAACCACGCTTCAGGTACCTTTTTAGCAGGTTTTACAACCTCGGCTTTTAGGGTTGGATAGGTTGGTAAATTTGTGGACCAATTAGGTATTCTATCTATAATTTCATCATCGGCTGGATTATAAGGCAACGGAATTGTAACATTGGTTTTAGCAAAATCAATGAACTGGCGAACATTCTTGCTATCAACCAACCAACAGTTCGCATCTATCTTAGTGTAATGGGTTTCGTAAGCCGGAAATGCAACAGGCAAAATAACATAAGTGGGATCAACCTTAATGTTAAAATCAACCAAACCGTTTTGTCCATGATGAGCCATTTGGAAAATATCACTCTTTAGGTAATCACCATAGCACAATACCATTTGTTGCATACCTGTATCACAACCGTCACCGGTTATCATAATGCTTTGACCCTCAATATCAATCTTAAACATCAAAGAGGCCTGATTAAGGTCACTCATACCGCCGCCATTAAAGGTTTGAGGCAAATGGTCTTCATAGGAGAAAAGCATATCAATAACAGCATTTCTGATATAATACTTTTGACCTGTAATTGATCTGTATGTAGGCACATCGGCATAGTAATTTTCTAATGCGCTCATAAAACGAGAGTGGCTTTCGGTCATTCTATTAGTAGGGGGATAATTATAATAAATTCCTTCAATTACAACCTGATCGTGAAAATCATCAGCAAATTCATTAAACACACCGATGTGGTCATTATGGCTATGGGTTAAAATCCAAGCCGCAATAACGGGTTTTTCGGTGCCTTCGGGTGACTGCTCACGAAGAATGTTCATAAGTTTATTAGAGTCAACCGAATCAGGGTCACCGGCGCCACCGTCAATAATAAGAAAACTACCGTCGCAAAGTCTTATGATAATTCCCATTCCCGAGTAAGCGACAACATTTTCACCCTTAAAACCGGTAAGTAAAGTTTGGATTTTTTTATTTTTATATTTATTATCCTTTTCGCGGGGATAAAGATCACCGCGAGGTTCGGACATAATCTTTAACTCTTTTTTACATGCTCTATAGTTAACAGTTACGGTTGTTTTTTGGTTGATAAGGGTGGTAAAACAGTTATCACCAATTTTATTTTCCGCATACTTTTTAAAGCCTGAATCAAGTAACAAATCAATATAATCTTGGTGTTCTTCGGGTTCAGCATAAATTAAATCTATGTTTCGGTTATCCTCAGTGAAATTTGATTCATAACCATCCCCAACCTCATCATAAGAAGGAAGTTCGTGATAGGCAAGCGTTGACAAATTTGATTCACTGTCGCAACCGGAAAACATACCTAGAATCAAAGCCACAACTATTAAAAGCGCTACTATCTTTTTCATTTTAGTTGTCCTTTCCAAACAAAATTTTATTTAAAAGCGAACTCAGATTCACCTTAAAACCTAACTTTATCCTTTAAAACAAACATTACAAGGGGTATTAAAATTAATTGGAGTAAAATGCCAATACCGCCGGTTATTACCACAGCAGTAAAAATACCGCCAAAGGTAAAAGGTGTCCCCTTTAATCCTAACAATGCCATTTGCACCGCAATTCTAACAACTCTGCCTAAAATCATAGCAAAAATTAAACTTGTGTAAATAGCCTTCAAGTCTTTTTTATTAAATAAGGCAAATAACACACCGGCCACCAATGCATAAGCCGCTAATTCAAAAGCGATAGCAATTGCATCGGGATACATTTTAGGTCTTGAAAAGAGCACCGTTCTCAAAAGCGGCAATATAAAAGACATTGGAATACTATATTTCCAACCACATATAAAAGCGCATAAGAACACAGGGATATGCATTGGCAAAAGCATACTTCCAATTTGAGGAACCTGTCCAAAAAACATTGGCAAGACAATTCCTAAACTCAAAAACATTGCCGTTAAAGTCAATTTTTTTATAAGCATAGTCGGTTAAATGGATATTCCCATTTCCTCCATTTTAAAACTAATTATTTTGTAGGCTTCTTCCGCATCATCAGTATCTTGCACAGCCAACTCAAAAGGGCAAATGCCGTCACCGGCACGGTTTATTATATTAGGAACCAATGTTTCAAATTCCACCGCTATTTGGTGGTTTTCCAAAACCTCTTTGGCAGGCAAACTTATAACCTTGGCAAAAACTCGTTTCACACCCAAAAGTGCATATAGATAAGCCGTGGCCTTTCCCACCACCTTATCGGCAGCCGAAAAACCTTCTAATTCGGTGTTTTCGGCATACCATTTCACAAGGGGTTTCACCCCTCTAAACTCGGAAGTGAAAATTTCATTTCCCTTACAAATAACACAGGTGTATTTACCCGAAAGCAAAATTTCCTTAGCCTTTATTAAATCTTTCATTTTTATACCTTTTGGGCAAAATCACTCATCATTTTGCTAATTTCAATACTTTGGGGACAAACACCCTCACAAGCCTTGCAACCAATACAAGCCGAAGGCAATTTACTCTCCTCAAAGTCCTCAAGACCGGTGGAATCACCATTTGAATAAATATACTCGTTATAAGTTTCAATAAGTTTGGGTATATCTAACTCCATTGGGCAATGGGTTGTGCAATAACGGCAAGAAGTACAAGGCAAAACCTTCTTTGAAGCCATTGCCCTTCCCACATTTAAAATGGCATCCATTTCCTTTTCGTTTAAAGGTTTTGACTCGTTATATGTAGCAATATTTTCCTTGAGTTGGTCAAAATTAGACATTCCCGAAAGTGTCATAGTTACCTCAGGAATAGATTGAACAAAACGGAAACACCACTCGGCAGGTGTAACATCGGGTTTTAAAGTTTCTAACTTTTGCATATAAAAATCATCAAGTTTAGCCAGCGAGCCACCTCTAACAGGCTCCATAACCCAAACAGGGATACCGTAACTCTTACAAATCTCCACCTTGGTTTTGGCATCTTGATAATCCCAGTCAAACCAGTTTAATTGTATTTGGCAAAATTCAATATCCTTACTGTATGCATCCAAAAAGCGTTTCATTGTTTCGTGGCTGCAATGAACCGAGAAACCCAAATGGTGAATTCTTCCTAAACTTTTTTGTTTTACAAGGTAATCATAAATGCCAAATTTAGGATCTAAATAGGCGTCAATATTATTCTCGGTAAGACAATGGAAAAGATAAAAATCAAAATAATCCACACGGCATCTTTTAATTTGCTTTTCGAAAATTTCCTCAACCTTATCCATATTTTCAAGGTCATAACCGGGGAACTTGGTTGCTAAATAGAAACTCTCGCGAGGATATTCTGACAAAATTTCACCTATAATAGGCTCGGAATTGCCTTCATGATAACCCCAAGCAGTATCATAATAGTTTATACCTTGCTCCATAGCGTAGGCTATCATTTCACGGGTTTTTTCCATATCGATTTGTGAGTTATCTTCCTTAACAGGAAATCGCATACAACCCATACCCAAGGCGGATAATTGCTTATCGGCAAAACCATTATAAATCATATCTTTTCTCCTTTGGACTAATAATAATTGATTATATCACAAATTTGTTGCACACGCAACAAAAAAACACCCCACACTAAAAGTAGGGGTGTTTTTTATTACTGTTTTTTCATTTGTCGTAAGAACAGCAAAATCGCCGCCAATAAACTTATAACAGCGTATACTGCAACCCATAAAAAATGGGGTAAAATATCGGAAAAATTACCGTTTAAAATACCTCGTTCCATTTCGACAGCATGGACAAAGGGTAAAAGATACGCAATCTTTTTAAATGCGCCACCCACAAGTTCCAAATCGAACCAAATTCCCGAAAGCCAAGCCGAAAGGTTGGTAAGCAGTGCTCCGCAAATTCCACCTACCTGCTTGTCGGTAAACACACTTCCGCAAAGAAGACCAAGACTAATATAAAGCAGTGAAACTGGAATAATGCACAATATAGCATATAAAATATTAACCGTAAAATCTAACCCTAAAATCAAGGCTGATATATAGCAAACCACACTTTGAATAATGGCAAAAGGTATAATAGGCAAGGTGTAACCCAATATAAAATCAGCACCGGTCAAAGGAGTAGTATAAAGTCTTTGTAAAAAGGAACTGCTTCTATCCTTGGCAATAATGGTTGCCGAAAAAAGTGTCATAAAGGATAGACCAAAAACCGTAACACCGGGGGCTAAACGCTCAATCACAAACAGTTCTACGGGAACATTTGCCTGAATAGCGCTTAAAAGGAAAATCAGCACCAAGGGAAAGCCAAACATAAAGGCTAAATTGATAGGGTCTCGCAAAATTTCTTTTGCGTTTCGGTTGGCAAAGGTCAACATTTTCATTTTGTTTCCCCCTTTACAATGCGCACAAAGGCTTCCTCAAAGTTGTCGGTTTGGGCCTTTTCTTTAATCTTTAAGGCAGTATCACAAATCAGCAACTTTCCATCCTTCATAATGGCAATTCGATCGGAAAGCGCCTCGGCTTCTTCCATATAATGAGTGGTTAAAATAATGGTAACCTTGCCCTTTAACGAACGAATAATATCCCACAAATCGCTACGGGAAATAACATCTAATCCTAAGGTAGGCTCATCTAAAAATAGGATTTCAGGCTCGGTTATAAGAGCCATGGCAATACTGAGTCTTCTTTGCATACCACCCGACAGTTTACCTGCCTTTTTATTTGCAACCTTTTCAAGGTCTAAAAGGTTTATAAGTTCTGAAACTTTTGAGTTTTTCTTAAGAGCGTCAAATCCGTAAATTCCACATATAAACTCGAGATTTTCCTTAACCGAAAGTCCCGACGCCACAGCAGTTTCTTGGGGTGAAACGGCAATAAATTTCTTCACTTCGCCCGACTCATTTATAATACTTTTACTATTAAGCAAAGCATCCCCATTTGTAGGCTCGGTCAAACCGCAAAGCATTTTAATAGTGGTTGTTTTGCCGGCCCCGTTAATACCCAAAAGGGAGAAAAGTTCCCCCTTTAAAACGGTTAAATTTAAATTATCCACCGCAACAACATCTTTGTATTTTTTGGTTAAATTTAATGTCTTTATCGCTTCCACACCATCACTCCATACCGTATTGCTTTTTAAGGCCTTGATAACAATCAGTAATCATTTTACTCACAAGTGCCCAATCCAAATCCAAAAATCCCGTTGCAAACATTGTGGCAATTCCGTGAACATAGGCCCACATTTCCAAATGAAAAAGTCTGGCATCCTGCCCCTTAAGGCCTGTATTATCCTGCACCATCGATTCAATTTCATCACCAAATCCGGTAGTATTGGGGATTTTTTCGTTAGCACGGTCACGCATATATAAAAGTTTGAAAAGTTCCTTTTCTTCCTTGGCAAAACGGATGTAAGCCATACCGGTAGCCTTGTAAGGCGGGTACTCCCCACTCTCCATCTCCCGTTTCATATATTCCTCACACAAACGGTCAGCCTCATGAACCACGGCCAAACGCAAATCATCCATTGTTTGAAAATTTGAAAATATCGGTTGAGTAGAACATCCCAAAATCCCTGCCAATGCCCTTGCTCCCAAGACATCGGCACCACTGGTTTTAACCATCTCAACTGCTGTTTTTATAATATCTTCTCTTGTTGTTTTAATTTTTGGAGCCATATTGCACCTCCGTTAAATAACATCTGTTATATATCACTTGTTATTTTACTCTTTTGGTGGTCTTTTGTCAAGGCATATTTCCTATTGCTTTACCAAAGAATTGTTGTTATAATAAATATAAACTGTATTGGAGGTTGTTATCATTGGATTTAAACCTAATTCTTGAAAAAGTTATTGAAATCACTAAAGAATCAGCCAAATTCACCAAAGGGGATTTTACCACCACCGAAAAGGGTTCCCACGTTAATTTTGTAACCTCAGCTGATATTGCGGTTCAAAAATTCCTTGAAGAAAAATTAGTTGAGTTGATACCAAATTCTGCATTTTTTGGTGAGGAAAACACCAAATCGTTAAATAAATCCGAATATCTTTGGATTGTTGACCCCATTGACGGAACGGTTAATTTTTCAAGAGGTATTAGTGAAACTGCAATCTCGGTCGGTTTGGTTCACAACGACAAACCTATTTTAGGCGTTATCTATATGCCATATAAAAACGAACTTTACCATGCTATTTCAGGTTGTGGCGCCTTTTTAAACGGCGAAAAAATCAATGTTTCCGACCGTGATTTTAAAAACTCTTTGTTTTGCACTGCCTTTAGCCTTTACAACAAGGACTATGCCGAAATGTGCATTGATATTTTGAGAGATGTTTACCACAATAGTGTTGATATGCGCCGTTCCGGTTCTTGCGCTATAGATATTTCTCTTCTTGCAAGAGGTTCTTGCGAACTGTTTTTCGAGTTCCGCGTTTTCCCTTGGGACCTCTGCGCAGGAATTGTTATTTTAAGAGAGGCTGGTGGAATTATAACCGACCTTAGTGGCACCGACATAAAACTTGACCGTGCTTCTCCTGTGATTGCGGCAAACACCCAAGAAAACCACCAAAAGCTTCTAGGAATTGTAAAAAAACATATTAAAACCATACCTTACGAGGAAATTTTAAGATGAATAAAAAAGAAGGAAATTTAAATACCAAAGATAACTTTATAGTTTTCAAAATTCCTGATAGTATGAAAACTACGGAACCTAATATTGACCTTGAAAAACTTTACGAACTTACAATTGCTGAACTTGGTCTTCAACAAAGTAAACGCGACCAATTACTTACCATATATTTAGCAATGTGTTCATTTCTCATCCCTTTTGCTTTTTCTCTTGATATTATTTCTTGGCAAGGCAAAGGATGTATATTTCTCGCAACAGCCATCGTGGGCATTTTATTTGCAAATATTATTGTTAGATATAGGATTTATAAGGAAATATATTGGCTTTGCTGTGAAACCATCACATTATTGTTTACTATCGAAAAGAAAAACCTTACCAAGCATATACTCCAACAATGTTACCACCGAACAATGTATAAAAAGTGTAAAAAATATCTTGTCGAAAACAACAAAAACCGTCTTATTTTTAATAAATCAAAATACATTAAAGACAATATAACCAGTTCCGAATTCACCTATTTTATTATCCATTGTTTTGTGACCGCTTTGGTTTTTGCTATGGCTATCGCTTTGATTTTACCATTCCAGTTAATCACAAGCATTATAATCGCGGTGATATGTTCCCTTGCATTGATTTTAGGCTTTATAATAAATTTCTTTTCAAGATGTATTAATGTTTACGGCGTTCTTATTGATGGCAATCACAAAAAATTCAACTCCGCCTTTAACAAAGCCTGGTTCTTACATTTTTATTTAGATGATGCCAATGATAAAGATATTGAAAAATTGCAAAATTACTACCCTTATGAAGAAGCAATGGAAATACTAAAACATAAATAAATGTTCAATATAAAAACGGCTTGGAAACTAACTTCCAAGCCGTTTAGTTTTATTCTCTTTATTCCCATTCGATGGTGCCTACGGGCTTTGGTGTAAGGTCCATAAGAACACGGTTGATGCCTTCAACCTCGGTGGTAATTCTATTAGTGATATGGTGAAGAATAGAATAAGGAATTTCTTCAATGGTAGCGCTCATAGCGTCGGTAGTATTTACGGCGCGAATGATTGCAGGCCAGCCTTCGTAACGGCTTTCGTCCTTAACGCCAACGCTCTTAATATCAGGAATTACAACAAAATACTGCCAAACCTTTTCAGCAAGACCGTTTTTGTCAAACTCTTCTCTTAAAATTGCATCGGCTTCACGAAGGGCGTGGAGACGGTCGCGAGTGATAGCGCCCAAGCAACGAACACCAAGTCCGGGACCTGGGAAGGGTTGACGGTAAACCATTGCATGTGGTAAACCTAAAGCCTCGCCAACAACACGAACTTCATCCTTAAAGAGCAACTTAATAGGCTCAACAAGTTCAAACTTAAGGTCCTCAGGAAGGCCACCCACGTTGTGGTGAGATTTAACAGCCTTTTTACCTTCAGCCTGCTTAATACTCTCAAGAATGTCAGGGTAAATTGTACCTTGACCTAAGAAGTCAATATCTTCAAGTTTACGAGCTTCATCAGCGAAAACATTGATAAACTCAGCACCGATAATCTTTCTCTTTTTCTCAGGCTCATCAACACCTGCCAACAAATCAAGGAAACGGTCGGTAGCGTCAACATAAACGAGGTTAGCGTCAAGCTCGTTGCCAAACATTTCGATAACGGCTTCGCTTTCACCTTTTCTCATAAGGCCATGGTTAACGTGAACACAAACAAGCTGTTTGCCGATAGCCTTAATGAGTAGTGCTGCAACAACCGAAGAGTCAACACCGCCGGAGAGGGCTAAAAGCACCTTTTTATCTCCAACCTGTTCTCTGACAGCCTTGATTTGCTCGTCAATAAATTTATCAGCTAATTCTTTGGTAGTAATTCTTGCCATTGAATCGGGACGTACATTTGTATCCATTTATATTCCTCCCGTAAATTAGTTTGTATAGTTATCAAAATAACCCTGAACCAAAACAACAGGTGTTCCCTTATCGCCTGAACCTGAAGTCAAGTCACACAGAGAACCTATAAGGTCGGTGAGCTGACGTGGGGTAGTGCCCTGAGCTGCCATATTACCAACCAAACTGCCGTTCTTCGCTTTTATGCTATTTGAAATAGCCTCCTTAAGAGCGTCACCCGAAAGGTCTTTAAAATCGTTATCAGCTAAATATTTGAGTTTTAACTCGTTAGGTGTGCCGACAAGACCGTCAGTAAATGCAGGTGAAACAACAGGGTCAGCAAGTTCCCAAATCTTACCTTTGGGGTCTTTGAATGCGCCGTCGCCGTAAACCATTACTTCAACATTCTTACCTGTAGCTTCTTTAATGAGTTTTTGAATTTCAAGTACTAGAGGTTTGCACTCTCTTGGGAATAGCTTAACCTTATCCTCGGTAGATTTATTAGAACCTAAAAGACCGTAATTTTCGTTACAACCGCTTCCGTTAATAGGAGCATTTAATATATCATCTAAACCAAAAACTATTTTAGCACCTGCTTTTTTAAGCAAACGCTTTGTTCTTGCGCGTGTATGAATATCACAAGTCAAAACGCAATCTGTATAATCAAGAATAGCCTTGGGCTGATTAGCAAATATAATCTCAACCTCGCAGTCCTCAGACTTAATAAGGTTTTGATAATATTCAACGTAATCAACGCCTGTAAACTCAAGCGGATGAACACCAAATACCTCGCGGTAGCGTTCAAGCGATAAAACATCTGAATGAGGGTTAATGCCAGCTTCATCAATCTTATCCCAATCGGCGAGCTCATTACCAACCTCATCTGATGGATAGGCTAACATCAACACTATTTTTTTGGCACCTCTTGCAATACCTTTAAGGCAAATTGCAAAACGGTTACGGGATAAAATTGGGAAAATAACACCAACTGTTTCTTCACCGAATTTTGATTTAATATCTGCTGCTATATCGTCTACCGAAGCATAATTACCCTGTGAACGAGCAACTATTGACTCCGTAAGGGAAATAACATCGCGATCTCTGAGAGAAAAGCATTCACTCTCAGCGGCAGCAATAACACTGTCGGTAACTATTTTTGCTAAATTGTCACCTTCTCGGATAATTGGGCAACGAATACCCCTTGAAATAGTACCAACTAAACGGGTGTTTTCTGACATGTTAATCGTCCCTCTCTGATCTGAAAATTCTGAGATTTAATGATATTTTTTATCACTGGAATATTATATCACTTTCAATTTATCACTGCAATATTTTTTTAAAAAAATTTTAAAAAAATATTTCCAAATTTATCGGTCACTCATCTCTTTATAATCTCTATGAGGTTGCACTGCCATATAAGAAGGGCGGATAATTTTACCTGCATTAATAATTTCCTCGATTCGGTGAGCCGACCAACCTGCAATACGAGCCATTGCGAAAATGGGTGTATATAACTCGTGGGGCAAACCTAACATATCATAAACAAATCCACTGTAGAAATCTATATTAGCGCTAACGCCCTTATACATTTTACGCTTTTTGGAAATAATCTCAGGCGCCAACTCTTCAATAAGAGAATAAAGTTCGTATTCCTTTGTTAAACCCTTTTCCACGGAGAGTTCTTGAACAAAGCGCTTTAACACCTTGGCACGAGGGTCAGAAACCGAGTAAATCGCATGACCTATACCATAAATCAAACCCGCCTTGTCAAAGGCTTCTTTGTTAAGTATTTTAAGCAAATATTCGGAAATTTCTTCACGGTCGGTCCAGTCTTTGATATTTTTCTTTATATCATTAAACATTTCGGTAACCTTGATATTTGCGCCACCGTGTTTGGGGCCTTTCAGTGAACCGATGGCCGCCGCAATAGCGGAATAGGTATCTGTTCCCGAAGAAGAAACAACGTGGGTTGTGAAGGTGGAGTTATTACCACCCCCGTGTTCGGCGTGAAGCACCAAAGCAATATCTAAAACCTTTGCCTCAAGAGGAGTGAATTTACCGTCTATTCTAAGCATATAAAGGATATTTTCGGCAGTGGACAAATTAGGGTCAGGTTCGTGAATAAAGAAACTGTCGCTCTTTTTCCAATGGTAATTATAAGCGTGGTAACCGTAAACCGAAAGTTGTGGAAAACGGGCAACAAGTTGCAAACATTGTTTTAAAACATTAGGAATACTGGTATCGTCAGCCTGAAGGTCATTAGAATAAAGCATAAGCACACTTCTTGCCAAGGAGTTCATCATATCGGATGAAGGCGCTTTCATTATAACATCTCGCACGAAATTATCGGGCAAAGTTCTATAAGAAAAAAGTTGCTCTTTAAAGTCTTCAAGTTCATCCTTTGTGGGCAAACATCCAAAAATCAAAAGATAAACTATCTCCTCAAAAGCAAAACGGTCATCCTTCATTGCGCCGTTTACAATATCCTCAATTGGATATCCACGGTAATAAAGTTCACCTGCGCAGGGCACTTCCTCGCCATCTACAATTTTCTTAGAAATAATATCGGAAATTTCGGTAAGTCCGGTAAGCACGCCCTTACCGTTCAGGTCTCTAAGACCTCTGTTCACTTTATTATCTATGTAAAGTTGGGGGTCAATTTTGCTGTTTTGCAAACATTTTTCAGCAAGCATCAATTCTCTCTCGGTTAAGTTATTCATTTGATCACTCTTTTCTTTACCAAATTATACCATGTAAATTTTAACAAACTAAAAACAAAATCTAAAAAAACAAAAAAGGCTTTACCAAGTTTTGCCTTGGTGAAGTCTTTTCAGCTACAAATGTATTTGGTCCCGTACTGCCGTAATGTGCTTAAAATAACCTGACAATAGTCAGGTGGGTGCCGACCGTATAGCTTCGCGCTCCCTTCTTCCGAACTCGGCACAGCCGCGGGAGGTCTGCAAGCCCACTATACGAGTTTAGGCCCCATGTTAAAGGTTGTAGGGCTATATAAGTCACGGTCCGCGAACAGCACAGGACTTTTCGTTAAATTATTTATTGTCTATCTCGAAAAAGTCTTCCAAACGGTCAACAAAAGCGTCAGCAACGGTTTCGTATTCGTCGTCATCTTCGATTTCGCAGAAGAACTCTTCGCCATCTTCTTCAATAACCTTAACGATTACAAGTTCACCGCTGTCATCAAGCATTTCCTTGGGGTCTTCGAAGGTGGGAAGAAGGGCCAAATATCTGCCCATATCGGTTTCGATTGCATCTAAAACCTCAAAACTATATTCCTTGCCGTCATCATCAGCCAAGGTTATTAAATCGGGATTATATTCTACTTCTTTGTTAATTTCGCTCATTTTTATTACCTCACTGTTTCTTTAATTATATTTTACCTTTAAGGACTAATTTAGTCAATGTTTTTTTGAATCTTATCTTTTTCGTACTGGATAACCTTACTAAACTGGGTTTCATAAAGTTTTTTGTAACTTTTACTGGTCTTCAAAAGTTTATCGTGTTTACCTGTAGCGGTAATTACGCCTTTTTCCAAAAGCATAATATTATCCGCCGCCATAATTGTAGAAAGGCGATGGGCAATAATAATGCTTGTACGATTTTCCATAACGCGATCAAGCGCAGTTTGAATGAGACTTTCGGAAATAGAGTCAAGGGAAGATGTAGCCTCATCCAAAATTAAAATTTTAGGGTCTTTTAAAACCACACGGGCTATGGAAATTCTTTGCTTTTCACCGCCCGAAAGTTTAAGCCCTCGGTTACCAACCACCGTGTCAAACTTATCGGGTAAGGACATTATAAAATCGTAAATATTGGCAACTTTACATGCATTTTCAATTTCTTCCTTGGTAGCGCTTTCCTTGGCATAAAGAAGATTTTCAAGAATTGTTCCGTTGAACAAATAGGTATCCTGTGTTACCATTCCCACGTTTTGTCGCAAATAAGAAAGGTCAAAATCTTTAACATTTACACCCGCAATCAAAACACTTCCGGTCACCACATCGTAAAGTCTTGGTATCATACCGATAATAGTAGATTTACCTGCCCCCGATGTGCCCACAATGGCGCAAATTTCACCATTTTCAACCTTAAAATCTACACCCTTTAAAATAGGCTTATTTTTATCATATGCAAACTCAACGCCCTTAAATTCCACACTGCTGTTTGAAAGGTCGGGAGTTAAAGGATTATCACCGTTTGCAATGTCACTTTTGCGGTCAAGATAATCAAAAATTCTTGTGAAGAGCGCCAACGACCTTACAAAACCGACATGTATATCAAGAAGACTTCTGATAGGCATACTCATTTTATTAATAAGAGCCACGATAACAGTAATATCACCCACGCTCAAGCCGGTGTTTACGCCCTTAATAATGAAAATACCGCCCACGAAATATATAATCAATGGTGCAGACTGCATTACAAGACCCATCATAACCCTAAACCAACTGCCTGCACGCTGTTCCTTAACGGTAATGGCTGTAACTTCGTTATTAATGTCTTTAAACCTTTTAAATTCCCTGTCTTCCTTGGTGAAAAGTTTCACCAACATTGAACCGCTTACCGACAAGGTTTCGTTTATTTGTTGATTTAAGCCATCGTATTTTTCCTGAGCTTCGGACACCAATTTCCAACGTTTTTTACTTATGTACCTTGTTGGGAAAAGAAGTAAAGGCATAACCGCAACTCCCACCAAAGCCATTCGCCAATCGATGTAAAAAAGGTAACCTGCTGAAAACAAAACTATTAAAGAATTGCTGACAATAGAAGTAAGTGTTCCCGAAACCACTGAACTAACACCGTTAATATCGCTGTTCATTCGGGTTATAATATCACCCTGTTTTTCACCAAGGAAAAAGGCGTGAGGCATTGTTTGAAGATGGTAATAAAGTTGATTTCTCATATCAAATATGATTTTTTGAGAAATCCAAGTATTTACATACTGTTCAAGAATATTTAAAAGTTGAGAGGAAGTTGTTACAATAAAAGCCAAAACAATTAAACTTATAAGGGATTTTATGCCTTCGGAGTTTGGACTTTTAACAATTGTGTCAACAATCTTACCAATTATAACCGACGGGAAAAGTCCCAACAAGGCCGAAACGCAAAGCGCTGCAAACACAAGCAAAAAGTGCCACTTGTAAGGCAACAAATATGAAAGTATTCTTTTAAGTAAATCTTTGGTAACTTTAGGCATATTTGCCTTTTCTTCCTCGGTTAAAAAACCACGGGGTCTTCTTGGCGGCATACTATCCCTCCTTTTTCTTCATTTTAGCACAAGTTTATTATTTATTAAACAATTTTTTTATTCGCTTATTATTCTCGGTAATATCGCTGAGATATAGGGAAACAAAAAATCCTAAAATAACAGCAACTGCGCCACCGATGGTATAAGCATTAAAACCGATGGTAATCTTGGTTTCCATTTCCACAATTACGCTTGGAATTACCGATAGGAAAAGACCGAAAATTACCGAAAATGTAGCAGTATAGAAGTGTTTGAGAAGTTTATTAATAACAAAAGAAATTCCCAAAACACCAACGCCTAAACCTGCAGCAGTGGGAATTAAAATTCCTAAATCCAACACCTTAATAGAGGTTATATCAAGCCAAATTTGGTAAAGACCCAAAGCGTTCAAAATTGCTGCTGAATCAACTCCAGGTACAATATAAGACCCTGCTACCGAAAGGCCCAAAACAAAGGACTGGGCAGTATTTGGATTTTCCACAGTAGCAAAGAAATTGTTGCCGTATAAAAGCCAAAGACCTAATGCAAAACAAACACCGATAACCAGATAGAAAATCGGTTTAAATCCCTCTTTTCTGACCTCTTTATTCAAAAGGGGTAAGGTGCCTAAAATAAGGCCTAAAAAAGCAAAACGGGTGTAAACCTCGAAATTACTTAATAAATAGTTTACGGCGTTACTAAAAAGTATAACGCCACCCACCATTCCAATTCCTAATGGGATTAAAAATTTTAAGTTATCTTTTAATTTTTTAAAGTTTAAAATGCTGCTTACACATTCAATGGTTTTTTGGTAAAGACCGAAAATAACCATTAAAACACTGCCTGAAAGTCCGGGTGCTACGCCACCTAGACCTACCACAATTCCTTTAAAAAAGTTTTTCATAAAATTACTCCTTTGCAAGTAATGCTACCGTTTCGCAATGAGAAGTTCGGGGGAATAAATCGGCAGGAGTGTATTCCTTCAATTTATATCCCTTTTGCCCGAAAATTTTAACATCCCTTGCCAATGTCCCAACATCGCAAGATACATACACAACCCTTTGGGGCTTGAATTTGTTTGCAATAGTATCAATTAATTCTTCGGTTATACCCTTTCTTGGAGGGTCAACAACAATAACATCAGCCTTTAGGTTTTCCTTGGCAGATTTTTCAGCAAATTCGGTGGCATCCATACAATAAAATTCGGCGTTATTAATGCCATTGTTTTGAGCGTTGAATTTGGCATCCTTTATGGCTTCAGGTATAATTTCAACGCCAATAACCTTTTTTGCCTTACTTGCCAGTGAGAGTCCTATTGTTCCTGCACCACAGTAAAGGTCAAGAACAGTTTTGCCCTCAACCAAACCGTATTCGGCAACTTTTTCGTAAAGTTTTTCGGCCATTGTGTGGTTCACTTGATAAAAAGACAAGGGTGACAAACGAATTTTAACACCACACAAAATGTCGGTTATATAATCGCTCCCAAAAAGGGTAACGCATTTCTCACCCAAAATAACATTGGTGTTGGCCTTATTAATGTTTATTTGCACACTTCTAAGGTCATCCAGAGCGATTTCCTTGAGGCAAGAAATCAATTCATCCATATAGGGCAAGGTGTCGCCGTTTATAACCAAAACTACCATAATTTCCTTGGTTTTTTCACCTTGTCTTATATAAATATGGCGAAGTAAACCTTGGTGCTTTTCTTCATTATATATGCTAACAGAATATTTTTCAATCCAGTTTTCAACTGCTTTTACAAGGCTTTCAAAAATTTCAGGTTGCAAACGGCAGTTGTTGTTTGGAATAATTCGATGAGAATGTGTAGCAAAAAAGCCTGCCTTCCCTTCCTCGTTTACGGGATATTGAGCCTTGTTTCTGTAATGGCTGTCTTTATCAAACATAATAGGTTCGGGTTTCAAATCCACCCCACCTATTCTTTTGATTGTTTCTCTCACACGGTTTTCTTTTGCCTTTAATTCGGCATCATAAGAAATGTGGCGAAAAACACATCCCCCACAACGGGAAAAAGCCGAGCAGTTATTTTCTGTTCGGCAATTTGAGCTTTCCAATATTTCCAAAACCTTGCCGTAAGCATAGGTTTTCTTTACCTTTAAAATCTTAACCCTTACGGTATCTCCCACGGCAGTCAGTGGAACAAAAACCGCCATTCCTTCATATTTCCCAACTCCACTACCCTCGGCAGTATAGTCCAAAATATCAAGGATTATTTCATCATTCTTTTTCATTATTGTTATTCCAAATTATTTCAAAGAGTTGATTTATTCTC
Organism: Acutalibacteraceae bacterium; assembly: GCA_045659605.1. GTDB lineage: Bacteria > Bacillota > Clostridia > Oscillospirales > Acutalibacteraceae > UBA737. The sequence goes on along the minus strand of JAZOXF010000032.1, from coordinate 29,761 downwards.
TCTTGTTCGCCCTTTAAATACAAAAAGCCGAAAAGAGACTCCAAACCGGTTGCAATATGATATTCCCTATTGGTAGCGCTTTTAGGAGAACGAGAAGTGTGGAAATTGCGACCTCTTTTAAAAATCTCGATTTCTTCTTCGGTAAGGCTGGGCTCAACAACATCATAAGCCTTGGCTTGAGCCGTTGCGCTGACATACTCAACCGAAAGTTTGTGAAGTTCACCCGAAGGACGGTTTATAAGGCTTAACTTTGTTCTGACGCAAAGTCCATAAACCCCGTCACCAACAAAAGCCAAAACCGAAGGGCTTAGCAGTTTAACATTTTCCATAATTATACCACAAAGTCAAATTCAATGCCCAAAACGTCAACGGTATCGCCTTCGTTAATTCCTGCTTTTTCCAAGGCATCGATAATTCCTGTTTGACGAAGCACTCTTTCAAAGTATTGAAGTGACTCGTAATCATCGGGGTCAATGGTGTTCATAATATCCATCAACCAATCGCAGTCTTCAACATAATATACATCATCACGAACATTGATATTAAAGGTACGCTTGGATTTGAGTTCTACCACTTCAGGCTTAGGTTCAGCCTCATATTTCAAGATGGGTGGCAACTTTTGAAGTTCGGCAGCAACACAGTTAATAAGGTCGGCTGTACCTTCGTTTATAGCCGCCATAATTGGGAAGAATTTATAACCCTTTTCCTTAAAATAGGTTTCATATTTTTCAATTTCCCCATCCTCTAAAAGGTCGCACTTATTAGCAACCACGATTTGAGGTCTTAAAGATAAATCCTCGCTGAAAACAGCCAATTCTTTATTGATTTTCTCAAAATCATCAATAGGGTCTCTTCCCTCACTGCCTGAAATATCAAGAACGTGCAAAAGCATTCTGCAACGCTCAACATGGCGTAAAAATTCGTGTCCCAAGCCAACACCTTCGCCTGCACCCTCAATAAGACCGGGAATATCGGCCATAACAAAGGATGAACCCTCGCCCATTCTAACCACACCCAAAACAGGTGTTAAGGTTGTGAAATGGTAATTAGCAATTTTGGGTTTAGCTTCACTAACCACCGAAACCAAGGTAGATTTTCCCACATTTGGGAAACCAATAAGTCCCACATCAGCTAAGAGTTTAAGTTCCAATGTCACATCCAATTCTTCACCAGGGTTACCGGGTTTTGAAAAACGGGGAACCTGACGGGTAGAGGTTGCGAAATGCTGATTTCCCCAACCACCGTTACCACCTTTAGCAATAACTACCGGCTCATCATCTGAAATATCGGCAATAATTCTACCTGTTTCGGCATCCTTAACAAGGGTGCCAACAGGAACACTGATAACCAAATTAGGCGCACTTTTACCTGTACAACGGGAAGCGCCACCATTTTGACCGGGTTCAGCCGAGTATTTTCTCTTATAACGGAAATCAGCCAAGGTTGAAAGGTTGCTGTCAGCCTTGAAAACGATATCGCCGCCTTTACCACCGTCGCCACCGTCAGGGCCACCTGCAGCAACATATTTTTCGCGGTGGAAAGAAACAGCGCCATCGCCGCCCTTACCTGCTTTTAAATGTATTCTTGCAATATCTACAAACATTTTTATTCCTCACTGTCTGCAAATTCTGTGTAATCGTTTTCGTTTATATAATTATCATAAAGCTCACGGGCTTTAGTGTAATCTTCTTCTTTAACATAAATATTATCGGTAACCAAAAATCCACCGGTTATTACCTTGAGATATCCCCCTGCGCCGTCACGACGGCAAATAAAAGGGATGTGATTTTCTCTAAGCATATCCTGGTAAACCTCACTTAAAACGGTGTTGGAAATCGACACAACAAAGGAAGGTTCTTTGTATTTTGGAACGTCTTTTTCAGGAAATAATTTCCTTAAAATTTTCATTTAAATTTCTTCTCCCAAATCATCTGAAAAATCATCATCAAATTCTATTTCAGTATTTAAAAAATCCTCATAAAGTTCATTGGCTTTTTCAAAATCGGCTTCGGCAACATAAATATCTTCTGCAACAAGATTTCCGCCGAAAACTACCTGCATAGTAGCCTCACCCATTTGTGATGAGGTGAAAGGAATGTTGTTATCCTTTAAAATATCTTTAAAAATTTCCGCCGATATTACATCTTCAAAAGAAGCAAGTAAAGTGGGGTTTTCCATAATATCGGTTTCCTTTTCCTCGGTTACTGCTTCTACTGTAGTGTTAAGCACTGCTCCACAAATGGGGCAAACTTCCATATCATCGCTACACTCTTTTTTGCATACATGGCAAATAATCATAAAGATTCATTCCTTCCATAAATTTAAAATAGGGACTGTGCAATGCCACAGTCCCTTAATTTCATATTAGTCAGCGTAAATGCTTACCTGCTTGCGGTCACGACCAAGACGCTCAAATTTTACCTTACCGTCGATAAGAGCAAAAAGTGTGTCATCAGAACCACGACCAACATTGTTACCGGGATGAATATGGGTACCTCTTTGACGAACAAGAATGTTGCCGGCTAAAACGAATTGACCGTCAGCACGCTTAACACCAAGTCTTTTGGACTCACTGTCACGGCCGTTCTTTGTAGAACCCACACCCTTTTTATGAGCGAATAACTGAATGTTAATCTTTAACATATTTTGCACCTCCGTTAATTTTAATGTTATTACTGTATTCCTTGGAAAGTTCGGTTAAGTGAAGTCTCAAACCGTCCATTATTTTATATGTTTCGGACGAAGGGTTAATAACCTTAAAGTTCATTAATCCGTCCTCAACCTCAGCCTCGGCACTGTCCCCGATAATTTCGGTTACGGTGTTGGCCACCAAATAAACGGCGCTGGAGACAGCAGAACAAACTATCTTCCCAAGCTCATCGTCACAATTTACTGAACTGTGACCGCTAACGCAAAAGCCGTAAATCCCTTTTGCATCAGCCAGAAATTTTACACTAGTCATAATTAGCCAATCTCGGTAATTTGTACTTTAGTGTAAGGTTGTCTGTGACCCATTTTGCGAGAACTGCCCTTCTTAGGCTTGTAGGTAAATACAGTAATCTTCTTACCCTTGCCGTTCTTTAAAACGGTGCCCTTAACGAAAGCGTCCTTAACATAAGGCTTACCAACCTTTAAAGTTCTGTTACTTACAGCAACAACCTTATCGAAGGTAATCTCAGCGTTTTCTTCAGCGTTAAGCTTCTCAACATAGATAACGTCGCCGTTCTCTACGCGGTATTGCTTACCACCGGTCTCGATAATTGCGTACATCTTTTTCACCTGCTTATTTTCAGTCTCGCTACGGAAGGCGTGCCCAAAATTTAGGCAACTTTAAATTAGCCCACAATATGCGGCTTATACATATTATCACAACAACCCTTAAAAGTCAAGGAAAAAATATGCACATATTTACTTTAATTTTCGCTTGATTTTTTCGTATATTTCCACCGATTTAAACCTGATTTTATATGGTCTTGGATGCTCGGCAATTTTGGCCGATTTTTCACCAACACTATCCTTTAAATTTGCCTTCTTTTGTGTGGGCACACAAACCCCCGGAAAAATAACACACCACCAGTTTTTACCACGGGCTTCACCTATTTCCACAATCAGCGCGTCATATTCCCCTGCAGGAAGTGTAAAATTCTCATACTCCCTTGTTTCAAAGAAGGTTTTGCCGATTTTTGCCGTTGCCCTATAATTTAAACCTTCTTTGGCAATCGCCTTGTTTGCAATCTTCTCATAAACAGCAAGATTTTCTTCTGCCTTTTCTAAAGCCGAGTTTAAATTGGCGCTTTCTTCAAAAAGTGCATCACTTTCAGCCAAAACAGCATCTCTGATTTTAAGTTTTAACTCTTGGTCAGCCTGTGAGTCCGAATTAGCAATAATATGTAATCTCAACACATTATCCCTTAATTCTTCGCAATTAGCGTCAAAACTTGCCATTGACCAAAAAACCGAACAAATAAATCCAAAAATCAGCGCCCATTCCAAAGCTTTTTTCGAAATTTTAGTAGTCATAAAAAAATTCCTCTCATTTGTTTGTGAGAGGAATATTGACCGAAAATTTAACTTTTATTCAAAATCTATTGATTTTTCTTTTGGCCTTACCAAAAATGCAGTGATTTTCTCTTTCTTTAAAACTTTAAGGCATTTTTTAGCATCCTTTAAATCTTCAAAAACCGCAAAATAAGTAGGTCCACTACCTGAAAGGCCAACACCCAAGGGTCCGAATTCTTTTAATCGGTTTTCAAGTGTTTTGTCTTCCCAAACCAAGCTAAAAGAATTTTCAAGGCAGTCGCACAAACCTTTCAAATCGTTTTGAGTAGCGAATTTAACCGAAGAATCAATGTCGATAAAAATTTGTTCCTTACTGTCAAGCAAACGGTACATTTCTCCTGTGGAAGGTTTACTTCCCTTTTTAACCAAAACAAAATATCCTGTTTTAAAGGGTGAAAGCACCTCTAAAATTTCGCCAATTCCCGTTGAGCGCTGTGTTCCTCCTTTAATAAAGAAAGGTACATCCGCTCCCAAAGTGGTTGTCATTTCTTCCATTTTTTCTTGGCTTAAATTAGCGCCGTAAAGTTTATTAAGACCCACAACAACTGCTGCAGCGTCGGCACTTCCGCCACCCAAACCTGCAGCCTCGGGAATGCGCTTTTTAATATATATCTTAACACCGCCGTTTATGCCCATTTCTTTAAAAAACAGTTTTGCAGCCTTAAACCCTAAATTATCCTCGGTCGCTAATTCTTTCTTGGAGCATTTGATAGTAATTTCGTCGGCTTTTTTGAGTTTGACGCTATCAAAAAGGCTGACCGACTGCATAAGGGTATCAATAAAATGGTAGCCATCTTCTCGTTTGCCACTGATATAAAGACTTAAATTGATTTTAGCATTAGCCTTCATTTTTACAGCCATAATTCACACCCCTTTTACGCAAAAGGACTGCAAAAGCAGTCCTTACAATTATTTAACATATTGGTCTAAATTAAATTTCTCGCCACAACCATACTTTTCGTAAACATAGTCAATATCCTTATCGCCTCTGCCCGAAAGACAAGCCAAAATAGAACCTGTTTTGTGTTCCTTGGCATATCTAATAGCGAAAGCCACAGCGTGAGCACTCTCGATTGCAGGAATTATACCCTCAAAACGACTAAGCAAGAAGAAGGCTTCCATAGCCTCTTCATCGGATGCGGTAACGTAGTTAACACGACCCATATCACGAAGATTTGCGTGTTCGGGACCAACACCGGGATAATCCAAGCCACTGGCGATGGAGTAAACAGGCAAAGGTTCGCCCTTTTCATCCTGCAAGAGATAACTTTCAAATCCGTGAAGTCTGCCCTTAGTACCAAATTGCATGGTAGCAGCGTGGTCACCTACGGCACTTCCCTTACCCAAAGGCTCAACGCCGTAAATGTCAACAGGGTCGGAAAGGAAGGGAGTAAACATACCCAACGAGTTGGAGCCTCCGCCAACACAAGCACAAATACTGTCAGGCATAATACCTGTCATATCCAAGAACTGTTCTCTCGCTTCAATACCAACAACACTTTGAAAATCTCTAACCATTTTAGGGAATGGATGGGGTCCTAAGGTTGAACCGATACAGTAAATTGCATCTTTATATTCTTTTTGATATGCCTCAAAAGCTGCGTCAACGGCCTCTTTAAGGGTTTTTAAACCGTGGGTTACGGGGATAACGTTAGCGCCCAACATCTTCATTCTGATAACATTGGGGTATTGCTTTTCAATATCAACCTCGCCCATATAAATATCGCACTCTAAACCAAAATAAGCGGCGGCAGTAGCAAGAGCCACGCCGTGTTGACCTGCACCTGTCTCGGCAATAAGTTTTTTCTTGCCCATAAATTTAGCAAGAAGTCCCTCACCCATACAGTGATTAAGTTTATGAGCACCGGTATGGTTTAAATCTTCACGCTTTAAATAAATTTGGCAGTTGCCAAAAAGTTTAGACAAACGCTCACAGTGGTAAACAGGAGTGGGTCTGCCTTGGAACTCTTTTCTTATACGGCGAAGTTCGTTAATAAACTGTGCCGAATGGCAAATCGATTCATAAGCATTGTTAATTTCTTCAAAAGCGGGGCCGAGTTCGGGGGAAATGAAAGCACCACCGTACTCGCCGAAATAACCATCCTTTGAAGGATAATTTTTCAAATAATTGTCAAACTGTCTATAATCCATATCTATTCTCCTTAAAATGTAAAACTTAAAACTATTTTAAGTTCGCCATCGTTTAACCAATAAAAACATTAAGATACCTCCAAAAAATTAAAAAAGCCCTATCCCTAAATGGGACAAGACTGTGTTAATCCTGTGGTACCACCCAAATTGATGAAAACTCATCCACTCATTTCCGTACTATCATACGGCGTGTACTATAACGGGTACTTCCCGTCGACTGCTACTCGCAAATGCTTTCGGTCGCCCTCATAAGTCCATTCACCAAGCGCTCAGTTGCCGTTTTTCCACCACAAACAGCTCTCTAAAAAACTCGAAGCAAGGCTACTACTCTTAATCACAGGTTTGTATATTTTAATATATGATAGCACCCTTCAAACAGTTTTGTCAAGAGTTTTTGTTAATTTTGAACGAAAGTTTCCTCCTTTTATTTTTTTCTCCCTCATTTTATTGACATATCATTTTTATATGTTATAATTAATAAAATATTTTTTAAATAAAGGAGTAATATAAAATGGCTTATTATTTCAAAGAAATGTCCCACACTTTCAATGAATACCTTTTGGTTCCCGGTTATTCATCTTCCGAGTGTGTACCCGCTAACGTTAGTCTTAAAACCCCTCTTGTTAAGTTCAAGAAGGGCGAAGAACCTGCAATTTCAATGAACATCCCCATGACCTCTGCTATCATGCAGTCGGTTTCGGGCGAGAAATTAGCAATCGCATTAGCTAAAGAAGGCGGCGTTTCCTTTATTTACGGTTCTCAAACCATTGAAGAAGAAGCTGCAATGGTAGCTCGTGCAAAATCCTATAAAGCAGGTTTTGTTGTAAGCGGCTCAAATGTTACTCCTGAAGATACATTAGCCGATGTTTTACGCTTAAAGGAAGAAAACGGTTTCTCCACCGTTGCTGTCACCCACGACGGCACTGCAAACGGCAAACTTTTAGGCATTGTTACCGGTCGTGACTATCGCGTAAGCCGTATGTCTACCGACATTAAGGTTAAAGATTTTATGACCCCCGTTGAGAAGTTGGTTGTTGCAGGTGAAGACACAACCCTTAAATTAGCTAACGACATTATTTGGGACAACAAACTCAATTCTCTCCCCATCGTTGACGCCGAAGGTAACCTTAAGTATTTCGTATTCCGTAAGGACTATGATGCTCATAAAGAAAACCCCAACGAACTTCTTGACAAAGACAAGCGCTATGTTGTTGGTGCAGGTATCAATACTCGCGACTATGCTGAGCGTGTTCCTGCATTAATCGAAGCAGGTGCTGATGTTCTTTGTATTGACTCTTCCGAAGGTTTCAGCGAGTGGCAAGCAAGAACAATTGCTTTCATTCGTGAAAAGTATGGCGACAGCGTAAAGGTTGGCGCAGGTAACGTTGTTGATAGAGACGGCTTCTTATTCCTTGCAAAAGCAGGTGCTGACTTTATTAAGGTTGGTATCGGCGGCGGTTCTATTTGTATCACCCGTGAAACCAAGGGTATCGGCCGTGGACAAGCCACTGCCCTTATTGAAGTTTGCGAAGCTCGTAATGAGTACTTTGAAGAAACCGGAATTTACATCCCCATTTGTTCTGACGGCGGTATCGTTCACGACCACCACATCACCTTGGCTCTCGCAATGGGTGCTGACTTTATGATGCTCGGCAGATATTTCGCTCGTTTTGATGAAAGCCCAACCAACAAAATTGCTATTGGCGGTAACTACTATAAAGAATACTGGGGCGAAGGTTCCAACCGTGCCAGAAACTGGCAAAGATATGACCTCGGTGGTGACAAGAAGTTATCCTTCGAGGAAGGTGTTGACTCCTATGTTCCCTATGCCGGTTCATTAAAAGACAATGTTGGTCTTTCACTTTCTAAGGTTAAATCCACCATGTGTAACTGTGGCGCATTGACCATTGCCGAACTTCAAAAGAACGCAAAATTAACCCTCGTTTCTTCCACAAGTATCATTGAGGGTGGCGCTCACGACGTTATCCAAAAGGAAACATCAACCGGAATAATTAAATAATAAAAAAATTAAAGCTCCCTTTCGGGAGCTTTTTTATTTATGTTGGGCCATATATTTAATGATTTGTGCCACCTTGTCGGTACCGAGTTTACTGTCAATACAAATATCATAAGAACGACGGTCGCCCCATTTTGTATCAGAATAATAATTGTGGTAAAAACTTCTGCGACGGTCAACCTTTTTAAGTCTTACCGCTGCCTCGCTGCGAGTACAGTTTTCATATTCGCAAATACGGTCAATTCTTCTCTCAACGTCGGTGTAAATAAATACGCTGATTACGTTGTCACGGCCTTTAAGAACGCTGTTAGCGCAACGGCCAACGATAATGCAAGATTCTTTTTCGGCCAAATCCTTAATAATCTCAGCAGTAGCCATAAAAGCTTTATCACCCACAGGTGTTCCGTGACCGTTAACCATCATAGCCACGTTATGTGTTGCGCTCATAGATAATGTGTAAAGCAAACTATTGGTTGCATTTTCATCAACATCGCGCAAAACATCCTCTGAATATCCACTATTTTTCGCGATGAGTTTTATAAGCTCATCATCATAAAATTTAATTCCCATAATTTCGGAAAGTTCTTTAGCGATTTCGCGACCACCACTACCATATTCACGTGCAATTGTTATAACTACATTTTTCAATAAGAACACCCCTTCTTTAAAAGAATTTTAACATACATTTTTTTATTAATCAAGTATTTTGTAAACTTTCAAAAATTTCTATTGCCTCATCAAGGCGGCCGATTTTGGCATACATAAGTTTTTCTGCTTCAGGAGAAAATTCACTCATATCGGGAACACCAATGCATTTCATTCCTGCTTTATGTCCTGCGAAAATGCCATTGTCGGCATCTTCGAAAACGAAGCAGTCCTTGGGGTGAACACCCATTTTCTCGGCAGTCAGCAAAAATATATCGGGCGCAGGTTTACCTTTTTCAATTTCATCCCCTGCCACAGTTGCATCAAAATAATGTTCGGCCGAAACCTCTTTCAAATGGTGGTTTACCGACCCACGGGAAGAACCCGAAGCCAAACCGATTTTAATATTATTACTTTTAAGATAATCTAAAAGTTCTTTAGCGCCGGGCATAAATTTTACAACCAAATTGTCTATTATGTATTGTCGCATTTCGGCAATAAAAAGTTCTAAATTCAAAGTTGGATAATGCTCTTTTAAATAGTTGCTCCAACCGTTTTGGTTCATACCACAAACGTGTTTAATTCCTTCGCCAACACCTCGGACACCTTGATTTCTACCCGCATACTCCCAAGCAGGAACGCAAATCTTTTGGGTGTCAAGCAGGGTACCGTCCATATCGAAAATAACGCTGAACATTTTAAACTTCTCCTTATAGACTCATTACCTTAAAATAATACCATATTTTAAACAGTCTATCAAGTAAAGTTTAGACTTTAATTTTATTTTTGTTTGTGTTAAAATCAAAACAAGGAGGGCTATTATATGTATATTAGTTTAAATGAATATTTACAAAATAAATTTGGCTGTAAAGTGTATAAATTAGCCCTTTCGGCAGTTACTACCTGCCCCAACCGTGATGGAACGGTGGGTTTTGGTGGATGTATTTTTTGCGGAGAAGAAGGGTCAGGCAGTTTTGCCTCTCCCATTACTATGAACATTACCGCCCAAATCGAACTTGCCAAGCAAAAAATCAAAAACAAAACAAATTCGAATAAATACATTGCCTATTTCCAAAGTTTTACCAACACCTATGCCCCCATAGATTATTTAGAAAAGGTGTTTTTCGAGGCCATTTCCCACCCCGAGGTCGTTGTTTTATCTATTGCCACAAGACCTGACTGTCTGCCTCAAGATGTATTAAGATTATTGGGAAAACTAAATAAAATAAAGCCCGTTTGGGTGGAGTTAGGTCTTCAAACAATTCACGAGGAAACGGCAAAGTACATAAGGCGTGGTTATCCCCTTTCTTGCTACGATACCGCTGTTAAAAATTTAAAATCCATTGGTGTTAAGGTTGTAACCCATATGATTATAGGACTGCCATTTGAAACCGAGGAAATGATGGTTGAAACGGCTAAATATATCGGAAAATCCAAAGCTGACGGAATAAAACTTCAACTGTTGCACGTTTTAAAAGGCACCGACCTTGAAAAGGAATATTTAGTCGGTAAATTTGAAACCCTTTCCTTGGAGCAATACACCGAAATTCTTAAAAAATGCCTGGCCGTATTACCGCCCGACATAATAGTTCACCGAATAACCGGTGACGGCGATAAGAAAAAACTAATAGCCCCCTTGTGGAGCGCGGATAAAAAGAAAGTTTTGAATTATATTAATAAAGAACTTAATAGACAAACACCTTGACAAAAAATACAAAAAATTATACTAAAAGTGTAGTTTTTTATAAACGGAGGTTCCGAGATGAAAAGAATTTTAGCTTTGCTTTTGGCTATGGTAATAATACTTTCCCTTGGCGCGTGCGGTAAGCAAAAACCTACCAATGCAGGTAGCTTTGATGAAGATGATATACAGTATACATTTTCCGACACCGCAACAGGCACTACAAGTAAGTAAAATTCATCTTCCAAGCCATCTAATAACGAAACAGGGAGCAGTAGTACCATGTCGGAAACAAACACAAGCGCCACATCTTCCAACAACACTCCAATAATTGATATTCCAACCATCGTAGACAATAGAACCATTATCGCTTGTTGGGGTGACAGCATAACCGAAGGTATGTCTATGCATTCCAAGAGTTATCCTACACGCCTTCAAGAAATGGTTGGAGACAACTATAAAGTATATAACGGTGGCGACGGTGGTGAAAAAACCCGAGATATTGCTGCCCGTCAAGGCGGACTAAAGGTTTATACAACTAAAAAAATCACCTTTGACCGCAACATGGATAAAAAGCTAATCAGCACCGAAGCTCAAAATATATTTGTAACAAAGGACGGTACTCCTATTGTACTGACTTCCCTTCTCGGAAATGGTATAAGCGTTAGCCCTGTTAAAATAAACGGTGTTGAGTATGAACTCAAATTTGACTATTTCAATTGGTCTCCCCGCTCTTTTAAATTATATTTATACAGATATGATGACACCGATAAAGCATTTACTATACCCCAAGGAGCTGAAGTAATATTCGGCGGCTCAGACCTTTCCACAAAGGGTGGCATCGATATTTATATGATGGGTGCCAACGGCGGCTATTCCAGTGACGCCGAATATATCGAGCAGGTTAAAGCTATGATTCAGCATCACGGAAACGGTAAGTACCTAATCATTAAACCATATTGGGACAATATAAATGGTCTTGAAGCCGAATTTGGTGACCATGTGGTCGATTTTCCAGCATTAGCTGTTGCCGAAGGTTTGGCTCACGAAGGACTAACTCCCACAGAAGCAGACAAAGCAGCAATTGCTAAAAATAAAATCCCACCTGCTCTTCGTTACCAGAATGAAGCCGACAATGTTCACTTAAACGAATACGGCTATCACTTCCTTGCTAATTGCATTTACGAAAGAGGTAAAACTCTAGGTTATTGGCAATAATGATAAATAACAAAAAGCCTCCCTTTTAAAGGGAGGTTTTTTCTATTTAAAACTTAAAATAAAATACTTATCAAAAAGATTTATTTGAGAGGATAATTCCATTCCTTGCTCTAAAAGGTATAAATTAAATTTAGATTTTACACTAAGGAAATATCTTTGGATGTAATCGGTGTATTTTCGTGTATTTGCAAAATTTTCATCATAACCTTTAAAAACAATAAAAATTTGCTTATCTCCTGCAGCTTTTATATTCTCAATCTTTTCTTCAAAATTTGTCGGTTCTTCTTTAAGGTTAACAATACAAATAGCAAATTTGTTTTCAAAAGAATTCTTACTGGAAGTACATACGGGAATTGAAATTACTGATGAATCAACGACATGGCTTTTGGCAATTTGGGTGTAGGTTAAATTAAAATAACTGTAAATGACAATATTGTTTGCATCGTTCCAAGTTAAATCAATAAAATACCAACTATCCCCTATCAAAACACTGTTCCACATATGATTTCCGCCATCGGCAGTTCCAAAAACTTGGTTTGCATTAATGCCTACGCTGTAACATAAATATTGGAACCATTTTGAATAACCTTCGCAAACTGCCAATCCTTCAACTGCCGCTCCATACAAATCGAAAGCGTGTGGGATTACGGTGCCGTACGACTCCATATTTACTGCCGACTTATAATCATACTCCACTGTTTGGGTAATATAGTCGTGGATGATTTTTTCTTTCAACACATCATCCATTTCGGCGGAGATTTTAGAGGTTACATTTTCTACTGCCGATTTAAGTTGCAATATTTTATTATTAATAACTTGTCGGTCAGCTTTTTGGGTCAAATTTAATCGATTGTCAAATTTATCAGTAACACTGCCATCGGTATATAACAAAACCATCGCTTTAACCGTTTTGCCCTGTGAATTATAAACCAACAAACAATTCCTTGACACATAGAAAAATTGGGGATAATCGGCCAAAACTTTTTGAAAAACATAGGAAACATCATCGTAGCAAACCGATAAGTCCGACACATCTACTATATTGTTTGAAGAATTAACCGTTTCAACAATTCTCTTGTAAAATTTCTTTTCCTTTTCCTTTAAGGTATTATACTGATAATAATCTTCTTCCAAAACCGCGTTATGTATGTTATTAGGTTTTATGGTTTCAAGGGTGCCTGTGTTTTCAGGTTCTTTAATTTCCTCGTTTTCAACAACCGTTTCTTCAACCTGCACTTCACTGCCGATTGGAACAGTAGGCTTATTTTCGGTTTCATTTGTAGCGCCTTCTTGTATATTTATAACACTGTCAGATGCAGATGAATTGGAAGCAGGTTTCTTATCATCGTAAACCGTGTAAGGGTCTTCAGGCTCATATAAAAAATCCGAAGAATCCTCACTAGAAGTCGTGCCCAAAATGGAAGCAACATCATCAATTATATCCGACCCGGATTTGCAAGAACACAAAGTCGCCAAAATAACCAACGACAAAAACAAGGCAATTATTCTCTTTTGCAAAAAAACACTCCTTTAAAGGCAATAATGTTTATTTAACTAATCCTAACCACTATTAATATTTTAGACAAAAAAGCACTAAAAGTCAACAACACCGATGAAACAAAAAAATTCCCAAGCCAACCCTAAAGGTCGGTTTGGGAATTTGGTGCGAGTGACGGGACTTGAACCCGTACGTCGTGGACACACGCCCCTCAAACGTGCCTGTCTGCCTATTCCAGCACACTCGCAAATATTGGTTGCTTTTTATCAAGCCTAAACATTATATCAAAGCATTAGTTAATTGTCAACACTTTATTTGCAGTTTTTTAAATAAAATTAAACAGCCCAAAAAAATGGGCTGTTTTTTTAGTTGTTTGCCAACCACTCGTCTGCTTTAGCCTTGGAAAGACGCTTGATATTCTCTTCCTTATAAGGAGACTCCTCGCCACCGTTAACATAGAGGAAGAAAAGACCTTCAGCAGTTTGATAAAGAGATTCCTCGTAACCTGCAGGGTCACCGAAATAACCAAATGTTTTTTGTCTGATAAGAATGGAATTTACTGTATCATACTCTTTTTTGCAAATAATCTTTTTCACTTTTTTCACCTCTTTAATAAAATTTCAGTTTTCACCTATATAATAACATTTTTAATTTAAAAAATCCACAGTGTAATTGCAAGATTTTTAAGGTCTTTAAGGCTATTTTTTTATATCTATCTACTAAAAGCCGTCCCCTATTCTACAATATTTTCCATTTTTCGATTAATTGAAAATTTCTTTAAAAAAGTTGTAATTTACTATTTAAAATTTAAAGGTTATATGTTATAATTTACTATGTATATTTATGTAAACTTTTTAGGGAATGGAAATGTTATGGAAAATAGAAACGACCAACAACAAAACAATATAATTTGTGGAAGAAACCCTGTTTTAGAAGCTGTTCGCTCGGGGCGTGAAATCGACCGACTTTTAGTAGCCCACGGTGTTACCGGCGGGTCGATTACTGCTATTATTGCCAAGTGTAACGCTAAAGGAATTTTAATTAAAGAAGTTAGTCCTCAAAAGTTGGATTACTATTGCGGCGGTGCAAACCACCAAGGCGTTGCTGTTATGTTTGCTTCCCAAGAATATGCTACCCCCGAAGAGATTTTAGAGGTGGCCGAAAATCGTAACGAGAAACCCTTTATTATCATTTGCGATGAAATCGAAGACCCCCATAACTTAGGTGCAATTATACGAACCGCTGAGGCTTGCGGTGTTCACGGTATTATTATTCCCAAAAGACGCAGCGCATCGCTTAATGCCACCGTTGCTAAATCCGCCAGCGGCGCATTGGAATATATGAAGGTTGCCCGAGTTACCAACATTCCGAACACAATCGAAATGCTTAAAGAGAAAGGCGTTTGGGTTATGGGCGCCGATATGGATGGTGAAGATTATATTTCAGTAGATTTTGACCTTCCTTGTGCATTGGTTATCGGAAATGAGGGAAAAGGAATTGGAACCTTAACAGCCAAAAAATGCGACCGAATCATAAGCCTTCCCATGCTTGGCAAAATTAACTCGCTTAACGCTTCGGTTGCGGCAGGCGTTCTTATGTACGAAGTTGTAAACAAAAGGAGAGCAAAATGAAAGACAATCTAAACCACGATAGCTCCCTTGATTTAGAAGCAATGCTTGAAAACACCTTTGGCAAGGGCGATTATCATCATCCTGATGCCTTAAGTGCCGACGAACTTTTAAAAGCAAAAAAATCAAACACATCCTCCCACTCCGCCCTTGATTCCCTTCGCAAAAAAATAATGGTTGAGAGTGAAGCAGAGGAAGAAATCAAAACCGAGGAGCCAAAACTTCAACCCCAAAAGAGTTTGCTTGATAAATGCCTTCCCTACATTTTGGATGACGATGGCAACGACGCCTCGGTAGATAATACTCCCTTATACGAACTGGAATCGGTGGCTGAAATTTTAAGAAACGATAGCCGCAGCACCCTTGAAAAACTTTCCAAGGAATACGGCATTGTTTTTGAAACCGACACACCTGTCAAACCCGATATGGTTTACACTAAACCCGAACCTGAAACAAAGGAAGAAATCACCTTTACGAAAATAGAAGAGCCCGAAGAAAAACAGGAGGAAGAACCCAAAATTGCCGTTATATCAGATATAGATATTCCCGAATTTCCTGTTTTCAAACCTACCGTGCCCGAAGATGTCAACCATACTGTAACCTTTACCCCAATTAAAAACCAAATTGAGCATACCCAAGACATTTTTATTTCTTCCCAAACCAGACCCCTTAACTTTACGGGCGAACTTTTAAAAATTAAAGAAACTCCCGTTACCGAAACCGAAGAAATTAAACTTGAAAAAAGCGATTTTGATGAATTTGTTCCCAAAACCGAATACACCGACAACGACAGCGGAAAACTAATATTCAGAAAACTTTTAAAGAATAAGAAAAATGGATTTTTCGCTATGTGGGGCACAATTTTATTAACCCTTTTAACTTCCTTTTTTATGTTCCCATTTATGTCGGATTTAATTTTAAGTTACACCCAAACTTGTATGATTATAACCTCCCTGTTTTTCCTTTTGGGACTTGTTATAAACAGCAAAATGTTTTTGGGACTTGGAAAAATATTTTCCAAAAAAAGCGACAGCCGTGTGGCTGTAAGTTTGGCTTCCATCGGTGTTATTCCCTACTTTATAGTTGGAATAATGTCAGGTGAAATCATTTTAAAATTGCAACTTTTGAGTATGATAATCTTGAGTGTTTTCGCCACTTCCAATTTTATGAAAGCTTCAGCCAAACTTCGTTCCTTTAAACAAATTTTGGGATCAGGCACTAAGAATGCCATTTCCCTTATAAACGACCCTGCAATTACACTTGCTATGACTAAAGGCTCGGTTGAGGGTGAAAGCCTTATAGCCGCTCCTCAACAGGCTGAACAAATAAACAGTTTTATGAAATATACCGAATTTGGTGTTTTCTTAAACGGAAATATGGGATTGATTACCGCCGTTTCCCTTGCCTTGGCTGTTTTGATTGGCTTTTTATCCTTTGTTTTGTTTAACAGTGCAATTTACGGCCTTTTCGCGGCCGCTTCGGTACTTTGTTTCGGAGCGCTTCCCATTTTAACGCTTATTGATGTTCTCCCCGTTTATGACAGCGCGAAAAAACTTGACCGCAAAGGCGCTATGATTGCCGGAAAAACCGGCGCCGAACTAATTGAGGAAGCCAACGCAGTTGTTATTAACGCTAAGGATATCTTCCCTGAAGGCACAGTTACACTTCACCAAATGAAGGTGCTTTCGGACAATAATTTGGAAGACACTATTCTTCGCGCCGCTTCCCTTACCGAAGCAATGCAAAGCCCCTTGGCTCCCATTTTCAAACAAATTGCAGGTAACAGTAACATTACCGTTTTCCCTGACTCGGATACCGTTAAATACGAAGAAGCCTTGGGAATTTCGGGTTGGGTTGACAACCGCCTTTTGTTTATTGGTAACCGTACCCTAATGGAAGCCCACGGAATTGCTGTTCCCGATGTGGAACTTGACCGTAAGATTTTAAGACAAGGTTATTTCCCTGTTTATGTTTCCGACCAAAACAAAGCTTGCGCCCTTCTTATCGTAAGATACGATGCCGACTACGCTGTTTCCAAGGAATTAAGACGTCTTACCACCAGCGGTGTTACACTTCTTGTTAAAACATCCGACCCCAATGTTACCGAGGCTATGATTTGCGACTATTTAGGTCTTTATGATGATACTGTTAAGATTATGACCGCCGCAGGTTGTCATATTTACATTAATACATTAGCGCCCGTAAAAAGTGTTTCGGCACCGGCGGTATTTAAAAATAACCCCATCGCCCTGCCCGCTATTTTAAACTGCGCTTATAAAATAAAGCGTTCTAACGCTTTGCTAACCGTTGCCTATGTGCTATGCGCTGTGTTTGGTGTTTTGCTATTCGGTTACACCTCTTTCAGCGGTTCAGGCACAATCTTCAGCGACACTTCCGTTTTACTTTACAGTTTAGGCACTTCTCTTGTTTCTTATTTATTGTATCTTACTCAAAAACCGTAGGAGGTATTTCAAAATGAGTGAAAATAAAAAGTTTTATATAACTACCGCCATTGCTTACGCTTCAAGCAAACCCCATATCGGCAATGCTTATGACATTGTTTTAGCCGATATGATTGCCCGTTACAAGAAGCAAATGGGATTTGACGTTTATTTAATGACCGGTTCGGATGAGCACGGCCAAAAAATTGAAGAAAAAGCAAAGGCCGAGGGCATTTCCCCCAAGGCTTATGTTGACAGAGCGGCTGACACTATTAAAGCCGTTTGGGACAGTCTTAACACAACCTATGATAAATTCATTCGCACCACCGATGATGACCACGAAAAGGCTGTGCAAAGAATTTTTACAAAACTTTACGAGCAAGGTGACATTTACAAAAGCACCTACGAAGGCAAGTATTGCGTTCCTTGCGAATCTTTCTATACCGAATCACAACTTATAGACGGCAAATGTCCCGATTGCGGCCGCGAAGTTATTGATTGCAAAGAAGAGGCATACTTCTTAAAACTTAGCAAATATCAAGATAAACTTCTTAAATATTTTGAGGAAAACCCTGATTTTATTAAGCCTGAATCTCGCAAAAATGAGATGATTAACAACTTCTTCAAACCCGGTCTCAACGACCTTTGCGTTTCCCGTTCTTCTTTTAAATGGGGCGTTCCCGTTGAGTTTGATGACAAGCACGTAATATACGTTTGGATTGATGCTCTTTCCAACTATATTACAGGTATTGGCTACAACCCTGATGGTAGCAGTGATAAATTTGAGGCTTTGTGGCCTGCGGATTTACATGTTATCGGTAAAGACATTGTTCGTTTCCACACCATTTATTGGCCCGTAATTTTAATGGCTTTAGGTCTTCCCTTACCCAAACAAGTTTTAGGTCATCCTTGGGTACTTGTTGGCGAGGATAAGATGAGTAAATCCAAAGGCAATGTGGTTTATGCCGATGAACTCAGCGTACGTTTCGGCTCCGATGCTGTTCGTTATTACCTTCTTTCTCAAATGCCCTTCGGCAACGACGGTACATTTACTTACGAAAGCTTTATGAACGTTTTCAACACCGACCTTGCTAACACCATCGGCAACCTTGTAAGTCGCACTGTGGCTATGACCAAGAAGTATTTTGGTGGCAGTGTTGTTAAGCACGAAATCACCGAAGAACTCGATAAGGAGTTATTTGCGTTTGCCGAGGAATCCATTGAAAAGTACCACAAATCAATGGACGGCTACCTTAACGCTGATGCTTGTACCGCAATTTTGGATATTGCAAAGCGTTGCAACAAATACATTGATGAAACTATGCCTTGGGCACTTGCCAAAGATGAGGCTCAAAAAGACCGTCTTAACGATGTGCTTTATAACCTCTTAGACCTTATTAAGATTATCGGCACCTTGCTTAAACCTATTATGCCCGATACTGCTGAAAAGATTGCAGGAGCAAATCTCAGCGAAGATTTAAGAATTGCTGATAGTTACACCCCTGAAGAATCTCCCAACCTCTTCCCCCGTTTAGAGACCGAAAAGGTTTTGGCTGAAATTTATGCCGAAATTGAAGCAAAGGCTGAGAAAAAGGAAGAAAAGGTTGAAGGCATTGCTCAAATCGGTATTGAAGACTTTGCTAAGGTTGAACTTAAGGCTGCTAAAATCACTGCTTGTGAACCTATTCCAAAGGCAAAGAAACTTCTTAAACTCACCTTAAACGATGGTACTGATACCCCTAGAACCGTGGCATCAGGTATTGCTAAATGGTACACTCCCGAAGATTTAATCGGCCATACCGTTATTGTTGTTTCCAACCTTAAACCCGCAAAACTTTGCGGTGTTGAGTCTAACGGTATGATTTTGGCTGCCGACTGCAGTGAAGATGATGTTAAGGTTATCTTTATTGATGGTGTACCCGAAGGAAGCAAAATCAGATAATGATAGATTTAGATTTTTCTCCTTTAAACGAAAGACTGATTTTTGACAGTCATTCTCATTACGATGACGACCGTTTTATCGACTCTTTAGAAGAGATTATGGGCGCCCTTTCCAAAAATGTTAAGGGAATTATTACCTGTGGTTGTGATTTAGAGTCTTGCAAGGCTGCCCAAACAATCGCCGAAAACAACGATTTTGTTTACTTTGTAGCAGGTATTCACCCCGGTAATGTTGAGGGTATCACATCTCAAAATATCCCCCAAATAATGCAGGAAATCTCCAAATTTTCCACTCATGACAAGTGCGTTGGTATTGGTGAAATCGGTCTTGATTATTACTGGACCCGTGAAACCGAAGAAATTCAAAAGCAGGTCTTTGCTTCTCAATTAGAACTTAGCCGCCAATTGGATATGCCCGTTGTGGTTCACGACCGCGACGCCCACGCCGACACTTTAGATTTTTTAAAAAAATTCAAACCAAAAGGTGTGGTCCACAGTTTTTCGGGCAGTGTGGAAATGGCTGAGGAAATTTATAAACTCGGTATGTATATTGGTATCAGCGGTGTTATCACCTTTAAAAATGCCAAGAAACTCCCTGACGTTGTAAAGCAAATGCCGCTTGATAGATTTTTGCTTGAAACCGATGCGCCCTATTTAGCGCCCGTTCCCTTCAGAGGTAAAACCAATAATTCTTCCCTTATTTACTATTCAGCTGAAAAAATCGGCGAAATCAGAGGAATTTCCACCGAGGATGTGCTTAAATACGCATTAGATAATACCTTGAGACTTTATGATCTATAGAATAAATCACCCCTTAAAAGCAGATACTAACTGCGAAAGAGGGGTGATTTTTAATGGATAACAAAAATCAAAACAACCAGAACAAGAACGACCAAAATAAAAACAACCAAAATAAAAAAGACCAAAATAAGAAAGATAAAAAAGATTTCTAATTCATATACAAAAAGGGCGAGGGAAAAATCCCCCGCCTTTTTTACTTAAAAAAATTAACAGCGCTATGCAAAAGCATAACGCTGTTCAAATTACAATTAGTTGCCGAATTTAGCAACATTAAGCTTCACACCGGGGCCCATTGTAGTTGCAAGTGTGCAAGAACGAATGTATTGACCCTTAGTAGCAGCAGGTTTAGCCTTAATGATAGCGCCCATTAAAGCATCAAAGTTTTCTTGAAGCTTCTCGGCACCAAAGGAAACCTTACCGATGGGGCAGTGAATGATGTTGGTCTTGTCAAGACGATACTCAATCTTACCAGCCTTAGCTTCGGTAACAGCACGAGCAACGTCAGGAGTAACAGTACCAGCCTTAGGAGTAGGCATTAAGCCACGGGGACCTAAAACCTTACCAAGACGGCCTACAACGCCCATCATATCAGGTGTTGCGATAACAACATCAAAGTCTAACCAGTTTTCGTTCTGGATTTTAGCAACCATTTCTTCAGCACCAACAAAATCAGAACCTGCTTCTTCAGCTGCCTTAGCATTGTCGCCCTTAGCAATAACGAGGGTTCTAACCTTTTTACCGGTACCGTTGGGAAGAACTACAGCGCCGCGAACCTGTTGGTCAGCGTGACGAGAGTCTACACCCAAGCGAACGTGAATTTCAACTGTTTCATCGAATTTAGCAGTACCGGTTTTGATAGCAACCTCAACTGCTTCTTCTACATCGTAAAGCTTACCAGTTTCAATAAGCTTTGCGTTTTCATTATATTTTTTTCCGTGTTTCATTGTTGACCTCCCAATAAGTGGTTAAATCGGAATTTTCCTCCCACAAGAGAGAATTAATCGACTACTTCTACGCCCATACTGCGAGCTGTACCTGCTATCATACTCATAGCAGCCTCAAGGCTAGCGGCATTTAAGTCGGGCATTTTTGTTTCAGCAATCTTCTGTATCTGCTCTTTGGTAATCTTGGCAACCTTGTTTTTGTTAGGTGTGGCGGAAGCAATCTCGATGCCGCAAGCCTTCTTAATAAGAACTGCAGCGGGGGGAGTTTTGGTAATAAAGCTGAAAGAACGGTCTGCGTAAACAGTAATAACAACGGGGATAATAAGACCAGCCTCGTACTTTGTTCTTTCGTTGGACTCCTTGGTGAACGCCATAATGTTTACACCGTGCTGACCGAGAGCAGGACCAACCGGGGGAGCCGGTGTAGCTTTACCTGCAGGGATTTGAAGCTTGATGTAGCCTGTGATTTTTTGAGCCATTTTTTGCACCTCCATTATTCGTGGTAACCGGGTTTTTAAAAACACCTGGCGGAACGGTCATATTCCGTCCCTCCCACCGTGACACTAACTACCCAGTGTCAAGGGTTGGCAATTATATTGCCGATAAATCCAGCATTTCTGCTAAATAACTAATTATTCGTCGGAAATTGAAATTTGGTCAAGCTCAAGCTCAACGGGTGTTTCTCTTCCGAACATAGAAAGAACTACGCATACGTTGTTGTTTGCAGTATCAACTGTCTTAACAACACCGCTGTAGCCCTCAAGAGGACCGCTGATAATCTTAACAGTGTCGCCCTCTTTGTAACCAACTTCAACGCTGTGCTTTTCAACGCCTAAAGCGGCAACTTCTTCATCGGTTAAGGGTACCGGCTTGGAAGCAGGTCCCACGAAACCTGTACAGCCGCGAATGTTTCTAACAACATACCAGCTGTCATCAGTTACGATCATTTTAATCAAAACGTAACCTGGGAAAATTTTGCGCTCAACTTCACGCTTTTTATCTTCCTTGATTTCGGTAACTGTTTCGGTAGGAATTTTAATGTCCTGAATAAGGTCTTGCATACCACGGCTTTCAACCATTGTTGCCAAGTCGCTTGCAACCTTATTTTCATATCCTGAATAGGTATGAGCTACATACCATTTTGCTTCATTTGTTCCAGACATATTACTCACCTATAATCAGTTTAAGTAATTCAGCCAAGCCGAAATCAACAGCCCAGATAAATGCACCTAAAATAAGGCAGATGATAAGAACGATAAGTGTGTTCTTTAAAACATCTTTCCAGCCGGGCCATACAATCTTCTTAACTTCGCTCTTGTAATCTCTTAAGAAACGACCAATGCGCTTGATGATAGTTTTCTTAGCGCCTTTAGAAGCTTGAACTTCCAAATAGTCATCAATTAAAAGATGTGCTACAGAAAATGCAGTAAATACAAAAAGTAAAATTGCAGTTACTAAAACAAAGGGAGAGTAAACAACCTTTGTTACATTTTCAAGAGGTCTTGTGTCCACATAATAGATGGCATCGGACAATGCGATAACCAACATATAAATTGCGGCAACAATACCAACTGCAGGAGCAGCATAACGAAGTTTCTTGGTCTTGAAAGAAAGACCGGAGAAAACAGCTGCGAAAGCAGTTAACAAGAGACAGAAAAGAATGTCAGCAGACTTTGCAATTTTGGCGCCAAAGCCTAATTGCGCACCAACATAAGCAACCTCTTTGCCATTAGTTGTAATAGTGGCAAAATCCGTGAAGAACAAAACAAGTGAGCCTAAACCTAAAACTATGCTAAGAATCCAGCAAATTTTATTTAAAGTTTTCATTGCTTTGCCTCCTACTTTGTTTCCTTGTGAAGGGTGTGCTTTTTGCAGAATCTGCAGTACTTGTTCATCTCAAGCCTGTCAGGATTGTTTTTCTTGTTTTTCATTGTGTTGTAGTTGCGTTGTTTGCACTCTGTGCAAGCTAAAGTGATTTTAACTCTCATAACGGCACCTCCCGCTTTACGGAAATTATTTTTGCTTTTACTCTAATTAATGTAAAAGTAAAGCCTCCCTCTAAGGTTGAAATTTTATGCCGCATCGCAACATATAGAAACGACACGAAAGCACTACACAAAATACAGTATCAACCTACATTTTGAAGAAATCTTTGCAAAAAAAAAGACCCTTCAGAGGTAACACGATTATATCACATACCCCCTTAATAGTCAAGAAATTTTTTAACATTTTTTACATTTTGACCAAGCCTTGGAACATATCTTTTTAAAAAGACCGAAAGGCTGTGTTTTTATGTTTGAACTTCTATTACAACTGGCTTGTAATATTTATTATTTTGCCCTTCACGTAACAGGCAGCGGTTCCTTTCCCCCTCCCCTTTCAGCCAAAACCGAGGCACAACTTTTAGAAAAAAGTCGCATGGGGGATGAAAACGCCCGTAACAAACTAATAGAACACAATTTAAGGCTTGTTGCCCACATTGTTAAAAAATATTATGCCACCGGAGCTGAACAGGAAGACTTAATATCCATTGGTACCATCGGTCTTATAAAAGCCGTTTCCACCTTTAAGTCGGATAAAAAAATCCGACTTGCCACTTATGCCTCCCGTTGCATTGAAAATGAAATTTTAATGTTTTTCAGGAATATAAAAAAATCCTCCCAAGACATTCCTTTTTCCGAACCTATTGACACCGACAAAGACGGAAACCCACTGACCTTAATTGATACCATCGCCGACAAACAGGATGTTGCCGAAGAAATCGACCTTAAACTTCGGCTTGAACATCTTCAAAGAATAATGCCTAATACACTTGACAAACGAGAAAAGGAAATTATCAAAATGCGATACGGTTTAGAAGGGTCCGAAGAACTTACCCAAAATCAAATCGCCAAAAAACTTAAAATTTCTAGAAGTTATGTTTCCCGCATTGAAAAAGCGGCGCTTTTAAAGTTAAGGAAGAAATTTGAAGAATAAACACTTGCAATATTAATTTAAAGATATATAATTATAGGGACAAATATATATAAGGACTTTAATTATGGATTTTAAAACTAAACTAAAACATAATTTAATAGGTGACCGCAACTTTTACCGAAAAGTTATCACCATTTTAATACCCATTATTATTCAAAACACCGTTACCCACGTTGTTAATTTGGTTGATAATATAATGGTAGGCAGTGTTGGCACCCTTGAAATGTCGGCAGTTGCCATTGTGAACCAACTTTTATTTGTGTTTAACCTTTGCATTTTTGGTGGTCTTTCGGGTGCAGGTATTTTTACCTCTCAATTTGCAGGGGCTAAAGATAATAAAGGTGTTAAACATACCTTTAGAATGAAAATGTATATTGCTTTTGCAGTATCGGCTATTGCAATCACCGTTTTCACTTTACTTCCCAAAACTCTAATCGGTATGTATCTTTCGGGGGACACCTCACCTGCCGATGCCGCCACAACATTAGGTTTTGGTCTTGATTATCTTTCTATAATCGTTTTCGGTCTTATCCCCTTTGCCGTTTCTCAGGCTTATGGTAGCACCCTTAGAGAACTGGGTGAAACCAAGGTTCCAATGCTTGCCAGTGTGTGTGCAATTTTCGTAAATATTGCATTTAACTATATTTTAATCTTTGGTAATCAAGGTATTCCCTTCTTGCCCTTTAAACCTATGGGAGTTGTGGGCGCCGCCATTGCAACCTCTCTTTCAAGATATGCCGAAATGGCAATTCTTTTATTCTTCGTCCACAAAAACAGGGCAAAATATCCCTTTATCCAAGGAGCATATAAAAGTTTTAAAATTCCTCTGGGTCTTACCAACCAAATCTTCAAAAAGGGTCTACCTTTATTATTAAATGAATTTTTATGGTCTTTCGGTATGGCATTTTTAATGCAGTGCTACTCGATTAGAGGTATTGAAGTCGTAGCAGCAACCAACATTTCTTCCACCGTTGGTAATTTATTTAATGTGGTTTACTTCTCAATGGGTGCTGCCATTGCCATAATGTGTGGTCAACACATGGGAGCAGGAGAACCTGAAAAAGCCAAAACCACCGTTTGGAGATTACTTTTTCTTTCGATATGTTCTTGCTTGGTTGTGGGCTCGGTTCTTTTATCCCTTTCCACCCTTATCCCCCAAATTTACAACACAACCCAAACCGTTCGTGAAATAACCACCCACCTTCTTTGGGTTTTGGCATTATTTATGCCCTTCAATGCTTTTTGCCACGGTTGTTATTTTGCAATGCGTTCGGGTGGCAAAACCATCATAACCATGATTTTTGACAGTGGTTTCATTTGGTGTATAAGTTGTCCTTTAGCCTATATAATTGCCCACCACACAAGTCTTAGCATAATTCCCTTTTACATTGCAATTCAAAGCGTCGAGGCGTTTAAATCAATTATTTCGGGTACATTAATCAAAAAAGGTTTTTGGATTAATAATATCGTTGAAAACAAGGAATAAAAAATGAATGATAAACTAAAATGGTACAAAAAAGGTGTCAAAGACGGCATACCCATTGGTCTTGGCTACTTTGCAGTTGCCTTCACCCTTGGAATAATGGCGCAAAAGAACGGACTTGCCCCCTTTGAAGCCATGCTCACTGCCCTTTTGACCAATGCCTCGGCAGGTGGATTTGCAGGGTTTGAACTTATGGGTCAAGATGCACCTTATTGGCAGATGGCATTAATGCAATTAATAGTTAACGCACGATATCTTTTAATGTCCTGCGCGTTAAGTCAAAAGTTGGCGCCATCAACTTCAATTTTACACCGAAGCATTATCGCCTTTGATGTAACCGATGAAATTTTCGGAATTTCCATTGCCCAAAAAGGTTATTTAAATCCCTTTTACAACTACGGAGCAATGTCGGTATCTATTCCCGGTTGGGCTTTAGGTACGCTTTTAGGCGTTATTATGGGAAATGTTCTTCCCTTAAGGGTTGTTAGCGCTTTAAGTGTTGGACTTTACGGTATGTTCTTGGCCATAATTATTCCACCTGCTAAACAGGACAAACTTATTGCTGCTATTATTGGAATTTCCTTTATGCTTAGTTTCGCTTTTTCTTTTATAACGGCTGTTCCCGAAGGTATGAGGGTTATAATATTAACAGTTGTAATTTCTCTTGTGGCAGCGTTGCTTTTCCCTGTAAAGGAGGAAGAAGATGAATAACACATATATTTATATAGCCATTATGGCTTTGACCATATTTTTAATTCGCGCGTTACCCTTAACCCTTATTAGAAAAAAGATTAAAAACCCTACCCTTCGTTCTTTTCTTTATTATGTTCCTTATGTAACTCTGGCCGTTATGACCTTCCCTGCAATTCTTCACGCAACGGGCAGCATTTATTCGGGACTTTTAGCCCTAATTGCAGGAATTGCCCTTGCATATTTCGGCGTTAGCCTTTTTGGTGTGGCTGTTGTTTCTTGCGCAGTGGTATTTATTATTGAATTACTTATAATTTAGGCTTGATTTTAAAGCATAAATGTTATACAATATTAAGGTAAAAAACAAATTGGAGGAATTTGAAATGTTAGTTTCCGCTAAAGAAATGCTTACCAAAGCAAAAGCAGGTAAGTACGCAGTAGGTCAATTCAACATCAACAACCTTGAATGGACCAAAGCAATTCTTCAAACTGCTGAAGAATTAAAGTCTCCCGTTATTTTAGGTGTATCCGAAGGTGCAGGTAAATATATGTGTGGTTATACCACCATCGTTGGTATGGTTAATGGTATGCTTAACGAGTTAGGCATCACCGTTCCCGTTGCTCTCCACCTTGACCACGGTAGCTACGACGGCGCTATGGCTTGCATCAACGCAGGTTTCAGCTCTGTTATGTTCGACGGTTCTCACTACCCCATCGAAGAGAATATTGCAAAGACCAAAGAGTTGGTTGCAGTTTGCGAAGAGAAAGGCATCTCCTTAGAGGCTGAGGTTGGTGCTATCGGCGGTGAGGAAGACGGCGTTGTTGGTAACGGCGAAGTTGCTGACCCCGAAGAGTGCAAAATGATTGCTGACTTGGGCGTTACAATGCTCGCTGCCGGTATTGGTAATATCCACGGCAAATACCCTGAAAATTGGGCAGGACTCAGCTTCGAGACTCTCGATGCTATCCAACAGCTCACAGGCGAAATGCCCTTAGTTCTCCACGGCGGTACAGGTATCCCTGCTGATATGATTCAAAAGGCTATCTCTTTAGGTGTTTCTAAGATTAACGTTAACACCGAGTGCCAAATTGCTTTCGCTGAGGCTACCAGAAAGTACATCGAAGCCGGTAAAGATTTATCCGGCAAGGGCTTCGACCCCAGAAAGCTTTTAGCTGACGGTACTGCTGCTATTAAAGCAACCGTTAAAGAAAAGATGGAACTTTTCGGTTCTGTTAACAAGGCTTAATTTAAAAGTTTTAACCCCACCTAAAAAGGTGGGGTTATTTTTATTTTAAATGGCAGGTTACTAATTTTGTTCCATCTAAATTTTCTTTGTTCATATCCACACTTTTTATATTAAAGCCACCATAGGTTTTATAGTAATATATACCCTTTGTTGCATTACAGCAAGATGTGTATATGGTAATTTCATATCCGTCCTCGGTTTTGTTAGCTCCCCTTATTTGCTCCACTGTACCTATAACTTTAAAAAACTGACTAACGCTTGAAACCTCGTCATTTTCACAAACCGAGTTGCACTTGTTAAATGCCACCCTTACAAAGCGGGAAGTGGATGATAAATCTCCCGGCAATCCCATAGCCCCCATACCTTTGCTGTAACACTCAAGGTCTAAACCCTTGGCAAAGGTATTTTTTGGCGGTTTGTTGGAAAGATGCATATAATCATTAAGTCTACTCATTTGTTCGGGGAAGGTTGGGTTGTTTGTAAGCACTCCCACATAGTTTTCATAGATAAACTTACCCGATTTTGTAATTTCCAAAGTAACGCAGTCATCCTTATCGGCAATAAGCCAATGAAGCTTCGCCACACCTAACTCATCATTAAAGGGAGTATTAGTTATATTTATTTTTTCGATTTCTTTTTTCGCTTCCTTTACCGTTGCGCACTTGCCCAAAATATAAGGAATAAACTCAAACTGGGCAATATTCAAAGCGTCGTGGTCGCATTCCCCATAATAAGCATTACCCACAAAATTAAGCCCTGCAATACATAACCCCTTTTCGTTTGTCCCGTCAAAATACAAAGGGAAATTATTCACAACCAGCGCCATACCTATTATGGCATAATGACTTTTCATTTCACCTGTAAATCTAAAGCGAAAGGGGAAATTTCTCGGTGTTACGGTTATTTCTTCACCGTAAGAAAACTCGTTATCCAATGTTCTTCCGAAATAAAAATCTTGGGTTTTAAGTCCTATTGCTGTGCACATTTTCATCACTCCCATAAATATTATGCCCAACAAAAACAAAAAGCACCTTTCAAAGAAAGGCGCTTTTAATTACTTTTTAAAATTATTTAATTGTTATCGACTCTATAATAGGTTGATTTTCAGCAAGCACTGTACCGTTATTATCTATTACAGGAGTATTCTCGGCAACTGCATCAACCACTTCAATACCCTTAACAACCATTCCAAACGCAGCGTATTGGCCATCTAAGTGCGGTGCATCCTCATGCATAATAAAGAACTGAGAAGAAGCGCTATCATAACTGTAACCGTTTCTTGCCATAGAAATAACGCCTCTAACATGCGCAATATTATTCTCCACACCATTAACACTAAACTCGCCTTTGATATCTTTTCCACTGCCGCCCATTCCTGTACCTTCGGGGTCGCCACCTTGAATCATAAATCCTTCTATAATTCTATGAAAAGTCAAACCATCATAAAAGCCATCTTTTGCAAGATTTACAAAATTATTAACCGTTATAGGAGCAACTTTACCGTAAAGTTCAACAGTTATCTCGCCATAGTCTTTAATTTTAATTACTACAGTATCGGTCACTTCAAAAGCATCAGATTGGTTACCGGAATCATTAGTTTCTTCTTCCTTGCCACATCCTGCCAAAGAGAATACCATTAAACACACCAATAATAAACTTATTACCTTTTTCATATTTCACTTTCCTCATTTCCAAGACTGCCTTTAGAAGCCGCCTTTAAATATGCGTTTATAAATCCGTCAAGGTCGCCATCCATAACCGCATTAATATTGCCCGACTCGAAACCTGTTCTGTGGTCCTTTGCCAAGGTGTATGGCATAAAGACATAAGACCTGATTTGCGAACCCCAAGCGATATCCTTTTGAACACCCTTGATATCCTCAATTTTTTCAAGATGTTCGCGTTCTTTAATTTCAAGCAACTTTGATTTTAACATTTTCATTGCCTTTTCGCGATTTTGGAATTGGCTACGCTCGTTTTGACAAGCAACCACAATTCCCGTTGGCAAGTGGGTTAGTCGAACAGCGGATGAAGTCTTATTAATATGCTGACCACCCGCGCCTGACGAGCGGAAAACATCCATCTTAACATCTTCTTCACGAATTTCAATATCAGCATCATCGCTGATTTCGGGCATAATCTCAAGTGAAGCAAAGGAAGTGTGTCTTCTGCCCGAAGCATCAAAGGGAGAAACACGCACCAAACGGTGAACACCCGACTCACTTTTCAAATAACCGTAAGCATTGTCGCCTTCGATTGAAATGGTAGCACTCTTAAGACCTGCTTCATCGCCATCAAGAAAATCAAGCATTTGCACCTTAAAGCCGTGACGCTCGGTCCA
>JAZOXF010000031.1:0-5420 GCA_045659605.1 Acutalibacteraceae bacterium | reverse complement strand
TTCCGAATATGAGGAGGTGTAATAATGACCGAGTTGTTTTTTAAAACACTTAATATGAGTATTACTGCCAGTTGGCTTGTGTTGGTAGTGATTATTTTAAGGCCATTGATTTCTAAAGCGCCTAAATGGATTAGAGGAATTTTGTGGAGTTTTGTAGCCTTAAGACTTGTACTTCCGTTTTCTTTTGAGAGTATATTCAGTATGATGCCACGTTTCGATTCACCATCGGTAACAATTTATGAAACTAAAACCGAAGCAATTGTTTTAAATTTGCCGGAATTTAATCAAGCCGTGGAATCTTTAACAACTAAACCGGGCGACAGTGTTGACCCTATGCAAATTTTAATACTCACTTTGTCTATTGTTTGGATTATAGGGATAATTGTAATGCTTTCATATATGGCTGTGACTTATCTTTTAATAAAGAATAAGGTAAAAGAAGCAGTTTTATTAAAGGACAACGTTTGGGTTAGTGATAAAATTGCGACGCCTTTTATTTTAGGTGTTATAAAACCGAAAATTTATTTACCTACCTCAATGAATCAAATCGACACTGAGTATGTAATCGCACACGAAAAGGCACATATTAAGCGTCTCGACTATTTGTGGAAACCTTTTGCTTTTTTACTCCTTTGCGTTTATTGGTTGAATCCTCTATTTTGGATTGCTTATGTCTTGTTTTGCAAAGATATTGAATTGGCATGTGATGAAAAGGTTATAAATGATTTAGGCAAACACATTAAAAAGCCTTATTGCGAGGCTCTTGTTAATTGCAGCATAAACAGAAAGATAATTTCGGCCTGTCCTTTAGCCTTTGGTGAGAACGATGTTAAATCACGAATCAAATCTGTTTTAACATTTAAAAAAGCTGGAATAGTCATAACTGCTTTATCCCTTAGTCTTGCAATAATCGTTGCTATTGGCTTTTTGACAGACCCCGAAACCGAGGAAAAACCAAGTGAAAATTCTAACGCTTCCCAAAGTCAAGATACAGAAAAACTCGCTTTTAAAACCAATAATAATGTTCGTGTTTCTGCTAACTGTTTTGGGTTTAGCGACGGAAAACCTTATGTTTCCATAATTATAAAAAACATCGGCGACCAAAATGTCGTTCTTTACGGTCAGGATTTTTTTATTTTGGACGGCGATAAGATTGTCGAGCCAAATGGTACGGTTATTTATGAGCCTTTGCAATTTATGCTTAAATCGGGTGAAAGTGATGCTATGACCCTTGATTTGCAGGATTACACCTTAGAAGATAACAAGGTGTACCGTCTTGTTAAAAATTTTCAAATCGAGGGAATTGAAAAAACTTATGGTGGATTTATCGATTTTAAAATTGATAACCGAGAGGTCAAAGGTGCCTTTTTAAGTTGCGTTGGCACTACCGATGATAACGATTATATTGATAATGCTTTTGGCAGTGTTCCTTTGTATCTTTTTGGTGATGATAATGTTCTATATTCTAATGAATATAACGGCAAAGAACATATAATTAAACATTGGTATCCCGTTGGAAAACTTAAAAAATTCAATGTGACTAAAAAGGATTTCCGTGGAATTTCGCTTGTTAAATGGAATAGTGGTAGCGAATCGGTAGATAGTATTATCACTAACAATAAATCGGCGTTCAGTTATGTTAATGCAGAAGAAGCCTTTTATTATAAATTGCTACAACAAAAAGATGGCTCATACTATTTGATAGAAGGTTGGACCGGAAATGACGGTATTTACCGTGTAATTAAAATGTTGGAGTTAGTGATATGCACATAAATTTATATTTTTCTGATAAAGATGACACTGCTTATGCCTCGTTTTTTTCGGGGAAAAGGTGAGGTGGTGCATTACTCTTCGCTTTCAAACGAGGACTATACAAGGGTTATTTTGTCAGATGAATTAAGGGATTTTATACTTCACAATATTTTGAAATAAAGAAAGAGGCAAGGTTTATACCTTGCCTCTAAAATTTTGTTGCCTTATTATTTTGAAACGGTTTCTAAAAGGGAAGCGAATTCTTGACTGGCAACCGAGTTTTCGTTATCGCCTTTTGAAATTTTTGATTTTGCGCCTTCCAAAGATTCGATAAGCGCGGAAATTTCGCTTGTGAAACTTTGAGCAGTTTCGTTAATGGAATTGCGTAAATCATTAAGCGCAGTGTGAGTTTCCTCAATTGCAGAAACATTTTTACTAACTTCATCTTCGGCTAATTTGGAGCTTGCCTCGGCGTTAGCCATAATGGTTTTAGCGTTGGTGTTAGCAACCAAATAAAGTTTGCCAATGTTTTCGCTAAGGCGTTCCATCTCGGCTTGTTTTGCAGTAAACTCATTAAGTTTTGAAGTGAGTTCGGCTTTTTCAGCATTAAGTTTTACTTCGTTCTCAAGTAAGTTATTAATTTTATCTTCCAAGGCGTTAATGTCAGCCTTAAAGGTTTGCTCCTTCTCTTTAAAGTTATTGTGGAGCTTTTTAACGTATTCTATAACATCGTCTTGGTTGTAACCAAAGAGACTTTTTCTAAATCCTATTGCCATTTTATAATTCCTCCAATACGGATATACACTTTTATATTAGCAAACTTTCAAAAATAAAGCAAGATATTTTTAAAATTCCTTTAAAAATATGGCAAAATCGCCGTTTTTACAAGATTTTATTCGTTTGAAATGTAGATTTTGCAAAAAAATGAATTTTTTTCAAAAAAGTCTTAATTTTTCGATAATAAAATGTTATAATAACTCGGATACCTAAAATTATAGGTATAATTATGTTAATAATGGAGTTTTCCATAATAAAAATCAGGAGGTTGACTTAAATGAGTCACAAGTATGTTTACCTTTTCTCAGAAGGCGACGCAAGCATGCGTGAGCTTTTAGGTGGTAAGGGTGCTAACCTTGCAGAAATGACCAAAATCGGTCTTCCTGTTCCTCAAGGTTTCACTGTTTCTACTGAAGCTTGCACACAGTATTACGAGGATGGCAGAAAGATTAATGATGACATCCAAGCACAAATCATGGTTGGTATTGACAGAATGGAAGAGATCACCGGCAAGAAGTTCGGCGATAAAACAAATCCTCTTCTCGTTTCCGTTCGTTCCGGCGCTCGCGCATCCATGCCCGGTATGATGGATACTATTCTTAACCTCGGTCTTAATGAAGACGTTGTTGAGACAATGGCTGCTCAATCCGGCAATGCTCGTTGGGCTTATGACTGCTATCGTCGTTTCATTCAAATGTATTCTGACGTTGTTATGGAAGTTGGTAAGAAATATTTCGAAGAGTTGATCGACGAAATGAAGGCTGATAGAGGCGTTACTCTTGACGTTGAGCTTACTGCTGATGACCTTAAAGAATTAGCTGAGCAATTCAAAGCTGAATACAAAAACAAAATCGGTAAAGATTTCCCTGCAGATCCCAAAGAGCAATTGATGGGCGCTGTTGAGGCTGTTTTCCGTTCATGGGACAACCCCCGTGCAAACGTTTACCGTCGTGACAACGATATTCCTTATTCTTGGGGTACTGCTGTTAACGTTCAAATGATGGCTTTCGGTAACATGGGTGATGACTGTGGTACCGGTGTTGCATTTACTCGTGATCCTGCTACCGGTGAAAAGGGTCTTATGGGTGAGTTCTTAACCAATGCACAAGGTGAAGACGTTGTTGCTGGTGTTCGTACTCCTATGCCTATCGCTGAGATGGCTAATAAATTCCCCGAAGCTTTTGCTGAATTCAACAAGGTTTGCGCTACTCTTGAAGATCACTATCGTGATATGCAAGATATGGAGTTCACTGTTGAGCACGGCAAACTTTACATGCTCCAAACCCGTAACGGTAAGAGAACTGCTAAGGCTGCTCTCAAGATCGCTTGCGATTTAGTTGCTGAAGGTATGATCAACGAGCAAACTGCTGTTGCTATGATCGATCCTCGTAACCTTGATACATTATTACATCCTCAATTCGATGCTAAAGCTATCAAAGCTGCTACACCTGTTGGTAAGGGCTTAGGCGCCTCTCCCGGTGCTGCTTGTGGTAAGGTTATATTCACTGCTGAAGATGCAGTTGAGTGGAACAACCGTGGCGAGAAGGTAGTTCTCGTTCGTCTTGAGACTTCTCCCGAAGATATTACCGGTATGAAGGCTTCTCAAGGTATCCTCACCGTTCGTGGTGGTATGACCTCTCACGCTGCCGTTGTTGCTCGTGGTATGGGTACTTGCTGCGTTTCCGGTTGTGGCGACATCATTATGGATGAAGAAAACAAACAATTCACTCTTGCAGGCAAAACCTACAAAGAGGGTGACTACATTTCTATCGACGGTTCTACAGGTAACATCTTTGATGGTATCATTCCTACCGTTGATGCTGAAATCGTTGGCGAGTTCAAGACTATCATGGACTGGGCTGACAAGTTCAGAACCTTAAAGGTTCGCACCAATGCTGACACTCCTGCTGACGCTAAGAAGGCTGTTGAGCTAGGCGCTGAGGGTAACGGTCTTTGCCGTACTGAGCATATGTCCTTCGAGGCTGACAGAATCGCTGCTTTCCGTGAAATGATTTGTTCTGACACTGTTGAAGGTAGAGAAGCTGCTCTTGCTAAGATTCTTCCTTATCAACAAGGCGACTTCGAGAAACTTTACGAAGCTCTTGAAGGCAATCCTGTTTGCATCCGTTTCTTAGATCCTCCTCTCCATGAGTTCGTTCCCACTGAAGAGGCTGACATTAAGGCTCTTGCTGATGCTCAAGGCAAAACTGTTGCTGACATTAAGAACATCATCTCTAGCTTACACGAGTTCAACCCCATGATGGGTCACCGTGGTTGCCGTCTTGCAGTTACTTATCCTGAAATTGCTAAGATGCAAACAACTGCTGTAATTCGTGCTGCTATCAATGTTAAGAAGGCTCACGCTGATTGGAACATTGTTCCTGAAATTATGATTCCTTTGACCGGTGAAGTTAAAGAGTTGAAGTTCGTTAAGGATATCGTTGTTGCTACTGCTGATGCTGAGATCGCTGCTGCTGGCGTTGAGCTCAAGTACGAAGTTGGTACAATGATGGAAATCCCAAGAGCTTGCTTAACTGCTGACGATGTAGCTAAAGAAGCTGAGTTCTTCTGCTTCGGTACTAATGACCTTACTCAGATGACCTTCGGCTTTAGCCGTGACGATGCAGGTAAGTTCCTTACCGCTTACTACGATAGCAAGATTTACGAAAACGATCCATTTGCTAAACTCGACCAGAACGGCGTAGGTCAACTTATGGAAATGGCTGTTGAAAAGGGTAAGAAGACTCGTTCTGCACTTCACTGCGGTATCTGCGGTGAGCACGGCGGCGACCCTGTATCTGTTGAGTTCTGCCATAAGATTGGCCTCGACTATGTATCTTGCTCACCCTTCCGTGTACCTGTAGCTCGCCTCGCTGCTGCACAGGCTGCTA
>JAZOXF010000030.1:0-14635 GCA_045659605.1 Acutalibacteraceae bacterium | reverse complement strand
CAATTCTTGTTATCAAGAAGAAAAAAATTAAATAAAAAACATATAAATTGGAGTAATATGTTATGAAAAAGAGAATCGGCATTTCAATCGGGCAATTACAGCATCACTTTGGCGACAAGGAGGCACTGCGTATTGCAAAGCAGATTGGTGCCGATTCTGTTGATTTTTCCCTGGAAGGCAAGAACTGTGATTACAGAAATCCTGACTCACTTTATGCCAAGGGAGAAAAGGCTATAGCTGAGTACTATAGTGATATTAGAAAATATGCTGAGGAAATTGGGCTTGTCATTGGTCAGACCCATGGCAAGCTTCCCGGCTTCCGCAATATTCCCGAAGAGGATGACGCCTTAATCGAGAATACAAGACTTGATTGTTTGGCTACCGCTTCTTTGGGTGCCCCTGTGATGGTTGTTCACAATGCGACTTCTATTTACTTGGGCGCTAATCCTGACCCTGATATGATGCAGGATTTAAGCCTTAGAATGTTTAAGGCAATGTTACCCCATGCCAAAGCAAATGGCATTAAAATTGCCACCGAAACCTTCGGTGATGCAGTTAGATTTTCGGCGGTTGACTTTTTCGGCGATATTAATGAGTTTGAAAAGGCTTACAAAGCTGTAAAGGAAATTGACGAACTTAAAGATTATATTACAATTTGCGTAGACACCGGCCACTCCAATAAGGCCATGCGCTACGATAATCCTACCCCCGGTGATGTTATTCGCCGTTTGGGTAGTGAGGTTACAGCTCTCCACCTAAATGATAATGACACTTTAACCGACCAACACAAAATGCCTCTTTCCGGCTGTATTGACTGGAAGGATGTTTTGGATGCATTGGATGAAATCGGTTATGACGGCATATATAATATGGAACTTGATTTAGGCCATTATGGTAAGGAATTAATGGTTGATTATGCCGAATTTGCCATTAAGGTTATGAGAAATCTTCTAGATAAAAGAGAAAATTAGCAGAGGGATTATTATGTCTGAAAATATAGCAAAAAGAGTGGAAGAGCTTCTTTCCAAAATGTCAATAAGAGAAAAAATTGGTCAGCTAAACCAGCCGGAAACTCCGGTTGGTGCTGACCTCGTTTGCTTTAAAGAGGCGGTTAGAAGGGGCGAAGTAGGTTCTATTCTAATGTCGGTCGGCGCTACTGCGGGTAACGATGCCCAAGGCGCTATAAGCAACGATTTTTACAACGAAATTCAAAAAATTGCCGTTGAGGAAAGCCCCAACGGCATCCCGATTTTATTTGGCCGTGATGTTATTCACGGTCACCACACCGTTTTCCCCGTACCCCTTGGTATGGCGGCTGCTTTTAACAACGAACTTGTTAAAAAAAGTTACAGTGATATTGCTACTGAGGCTTCGGCTGAGAGTATTCACTGGACCTTTACACCCATGCTCGACCTTGCCCGTGACCCAAGATGGGGCAGAATAATCGAGGGCACAGGTGAGGACCCTTATGTTGGCGCTCAGGTTGCTGAGGCTGTTGTTAAGGGTCTTCAAGGCGAGAATTTAAGCGACAAGGGTAATATGATTGCCTGCGCTAAACACTATATTGGTTACGGCGCTTCCGAAGGCGGTAGAGATTATCACCGCACCGAAATCACCGATTACAGCCTTCACAATTACTATCTTCCTGCTTTCCGTTCTGCAGTTAAAGCAGGTGTTAAGACCGTTATGTCTTCCTTTAATGATATTAGCGGTCAACCCGTTACTTCCAGTCATTACTACTTGACCGAAATTTTAAGAAATCAATTAGGTTTTGACGGTTTTGTGGTTTCCGACTATGACGCTATTATCCAACTTAAAAAACAGGGCGTTGCAAATACCTCTGCTGACTGCGCTAAAATGGCGCTTAACGCAGGTCTTGATATGGATATGCACGATCACTGTTATATTGACAACCTTGAAAAGCTTATCGAGAGTGGCGAGGTTAGCGAGGAAACCTTAAATGAATCGGTTAGAAGAATTTTAACCGTTAAAATGGAAAAGGGACTTTTCGAAAATCCCTATTGCTATGGCAGTGAGTATGACAAAGAGGCTCACCTTAAGGATGCCGAGGATATGGCAACCGAGTCCATAGTTTTACTTAAAAATGACAATAATCTTTTGCCTTTGGACAAAAGTGCTAATATTTCATTGGTTGGCCCCTACGCCACCGAAAAACGCTCACTTTTGGGCAGTTGGTGTATTGATGGCAAGACCGACAACATGGAAACTTTGCGCGATGTAATGAAGAATACCTGTACCGGCAAGTTTTATTATTCTTGCGGTATCGGTCTTGAATGGGACAGTTCGGCTAAGAACTCTTATAACTCCGATGTTGTTGTTTTAGCATTGGGTGAAAGTTGGTCCTCTACCGGTGAAGCCCGTGCAGTTTCGGATATTTCACTCCCACCCGAGCAGTTGGCCCTTATCAGAAAAATTAAGTCAACCGGTAAAAAGACGGTTGGTATCATCTTCTGTGGCCGACCCATCGCAATGCACGAGATTTCCAATGATTTGGATGCTATTATCTATGCTTGGCATCCCGGCACCTGCGGTGCGAAAGCGGTTTGCAATGTCTTGTTTGGAGATACTTCTCCTTCGGGCAGACTCCCTGCAACCTTGCCGAGATTTGCTACACATATTCCCCTTTATTACAATGTAACTTCCAGTGGCCGTCCTGTTAACTGCTATTACAATGAAAATGCGGCCAACTGCTATGTTGATACAATTCCCACACCTTGTTACCCCTTCGGTTACGGTTTGACCTACAGTGAGTTTGAGTATGATAACTTAAAGTCAAGTAAGAAGAAAATTTCCGCCGATGCATTAAAAGAGGGCGAGAAGATTACTGTTTCGGTAACCCTCAAAAATGTGGGCAAATTTGACGCTAAGGAGACCGCTCAGCTTTACATTCAAACCCCTGTTGCTCAAATGATGAGACCTTTGAGAGAACTTAAGGGCTTTAAAAAGGTATTTGTAAAACAAGGCAAAAAAGCGGTTGTTAAGTTTGAAATCGGACTTGAGGAATTGGGTTACTACAATCCTCGTGGCGAATATGTTTTAGATAAGGGTATTAGAAGAATTTTCGTAGGCGAAAACTGCCTGACCGAAAATCAAATTGAGATTGAAATTTCTTAAAGAGGTAAACTATGATTACATATAATAACGGGATTTTCCATTTAAAAACACAGGATACCAGTTATGTTTTAGGTGTTTTTGAGGGCAAACTTTTAAATCTTTATTGGGGAGAGGCTTTGGTGAGCGTACCAAGTCTTGAGGATATGCTTCCCATTAATTTCTTTAGAACTTTTTCTTCTACTGATATTATGTGGAACGGCAAGAAAATGTCCACCAATGACCTTACAATGGAATATTCCGAATACGGCAGAGGCGACTTTAGAACCCCTGCTTTTGAGGGCATTGACGGTGACTTTACCACCGCTTCCAACCTTAAATACGATTCTTATGAAGTTGTGGACGGCAAATATTCCATCCCCGGTATGCCTGCTGTTTACGGCGAGGAAGGGGATAATGTTAAATCCCTTAAAATCAATTTGGTTGATGATTATTCGGGCCTTAAGGTTAGCCTTCTTTACGGCGTTTTTGAGGATTTAAATGTTATCACCCGCGCAGTTATTTTTGAAAACACATCGGACAAGGCTTACCGTCTTAATAAGGCTTTGAGTATGACGGTTGACTTTAACTGCAAGGAATTTGATTTTATTCACCTTTCGGGCGTTTGGGCAAGAGAGCGCAAACCTCAAAGAAGTTATGTTGAGAGCGGTACAATGCAGGTTGAGAGTATAAGAGGAACAAGTTCCCATATTCACAACCCATTTATGGCTTTGGTTTCTCCCGAAACGGGCGAAGATTTTGGCGAGGCTTACGGTTTTAACCTTGTTTATTCAGGTAACTTTATTGCCGGCGTTCAAAAAGAGGATTATGATATTACCCGCGCATTTATGGGTATCCATCCCACAGGTTTTTCTTGGGTTTTAGAGAAGGGCGAAACCTTCCACACTCCCGAGGCTGTTTTGGTTTACAGTAATAAGGGTCTTGGCGAAATGTCAAGAAAATACCACAAACTTTACCGCACAAGACTTTGCCGTGGCGTATTGCGTGATGTCAAGCGTCCTGTTTTGATTAATAACTGGGAAGCAACCTATTTTGAGTTTAATGAAGATAAAATTTTGGAAATCACCAAGGCTGCTGCCGATTTGGGCGTTGAACTTATGGTTTTAGATGACGGTTGGTTTGGCAAACGCGACCAAGAGGACTGCTCCTTAGGTGACTGGACTCCTGATTTGCGCAAACTTCCCAACGGAATTAAAGGTTTAGCCGAAAAGGTTAACGGCGAAGGTCTTAAATTTGGCCTTTGGTTTGAACCCGAGATGGTTTCACCTGACAGTGACCTTTACCGCGCTCATCCCGACTGGTGTTTGCATCAGGCAGGTCGTGAAAGAACCCTTGGCAGAACCCAGTTGGTGCTTGACCTTTCAAGAAAAGAAGTTTGTGACTATGTTAAGGGCTTCTTGGGTGATATTCTTTCCACCGTTAGCATTTCTTACATTAAATGGGATATGAACCGTTACATTACCGAAATCGGTTCACCCAGCCTTAGCGGTGAAAAACAGGGAGAAGTTGCCCACCGTTATATGTTGGGTCTTTACGATATTATGGAATATGTAACCCAAACCTTCCCTCATGTTTTGTTTGAGGGTTGTTCGGGCGGCGGCGGCCGTTTTGACCCCGGTATTCTTTACTATATGCCCCAAATTTGGACAAGTGATGACTCCGATGCTTTAGAGCGTTTGGATATTCAATACGGCACCAGTATTTGCTATCCTTATTCCACAATGGGCGCTCACGTTTCGGCTGTTCCTAATCATCAGGTTTACCGCACAACTCCCATGAAGTTTAGAGGCGATGTTGCAATTTGCGGTCAACTTGGATACGAACTTAATTTAGCCTTATTGTCTGACAGCGACAAAGCCGAAGTAAGAGAGCAAATTAAGGCTTATCACCAACTTGCCGATGTTTTCCATAACGGCGATTTGTATCGCCTTATCACCCCCGAAAACAGCGATGTTGTTGCCAACGAGTTTATTTCCGAGGATAAAAACACCGTAATTGTTTGCCTTTATGTTATGA
Source organism: Acutalibacteraceae bacterium (assembly GCA_045659605.1). Lineage (GTDB taxonomy): Bacteria > Bacillota > Clostridia > Oscillospirales > Acutalibacteraceae > UBA737. The sequence goes on along the minus strand of JAZOXF010000030.1, from coordinate 9,487 downwards.
GAGCAAGACCTAACAACGCCTTTAAATACGCTAAACTTAAAGGTTTGGATTTAAATGCTTTGTATGTTGACCAAAAGGGCAAGGAATATACAGGGGATTATCTAACCCACTTTGGATTTAAAATCTCCCCCGATAAGGATTACGACAGCAAGATTATAGTATTAAATAAAAAATAGAGTGATATTTATGAACAAGAAAATAGAAAAATTCGTCTTAGAAAGTATTGACAAAACTGTAAGATACAGCCCTAACGACGAGGGTACCCTTGTGGGTCTTCCTTACAAGTATACCGTTCCTTGCGTGGGCGACCATTTTCAAGAAATCTATTATTGGGATACTTATTTTTCTAATGTTGGTATGATTATGGTTGGTAAAGTGGAGTATGCCAAGAGCAATATTGATAATATGCTTTGGATGGTGGAAAAGTTCGGCCATATGCCAAACGGCAACCGTACCTATTATCTTAACCGTTCACAACCTCCCTTCCTTTCTAAGATGGTTCGTGATGTCTTTGAGGTTACAGGGGATAAGGAATGGCTTTTAAAGGCTTACAAAACTCTTGTTAAGGAATATAAATTCTGGCAAACCGATAAGTTGGCCCAAAACGGCCTTAACGGTTATTTCGGTTATGATGTTAAAGAAAATGACCCCGAAAAAACATTGCCGAGATTTTGCGTGAGATGTAAACTTGACATAAACGACCTTGTGACCGATGAGGAAAAATATGAGAATTGCCTTGCTGCATTTTCAATTTATGAGTGCGGTTGGGACTGTTCCTCCCGTTTTGTAAACAAGGGTCATCAGTTTAACGCCCTTGACCTCAACGCTTTACTTTATGATTTTGAGGAGAATATGAGAGTATTTTCCGAGATTTTGTCTTTGGGCGAAGAGGACCTTTGGGCTGAGAGAAAAGAAATTCGTCGCAAAAAGATGAAGGAAATTATGTGGAACGAAGAAGAGGGTCTATTTATGGATTACAACTTCGTTTCAGGCGAGTTTTCAGAGTATAAATCAATTGCAAGTTTCTTTCCAATGTTTGCTAATTTGGCAACCAAAGAAGAGGCTGCAAGAACAATGGAACTTTTACCACAGTTAGAGCAAGAATTTGGTGTTGCTTGCGGTGTGAAAGAAAATTGTAAATACTTCCAATGGGATTACCCAAATGTTTGGGCACCCTTGCAGTTTGTTATGTATAAGGCGTTAATGAACTACGGTTATACGGAAGATGCCATGAGAATTGCCGAGAAGTATGTTAAACTTGTTGAAGCAAACTACGAAGAAACCGACCGTTTCTGTGAAAAGTATGACGGTGTTACCGCTAAGGTAGCAAACCCTGAATATAAAACTCAGGCTAAGGTTGAAATGATGGGCTGGACATCGGGTGTTTATATCGCCCTTTCCGATGCCACCGAGAATAAATAAAGGTTAAAAGGTGGGCTTATAATGCTTAAAACAACACCTGCAGTTTTTGCAGTTGGAAATAATTATCAAATAATGGTCCCCGTAACAAAGCCCTCCTTATTTTGGGTTGAGGTTGACGGAAAAATTTATACCGACAGCCAAAACGGAATAATGCGTTCTATTTGCACTATCCACCGTGTAACTGTGCCTATGGAAGTTTTGGATAAGGCGGGTAAATACACCGTTTGCGAGAAAGAGATTATTGATAGAAAACCCTATTTCCCCGAAACCGAGGAAACGGTGAAAACTACCTATAAATTCTATCCCGTACCTATGGAAAGCCCCCGTGTTTACCATGTTGCCGATACCCATAATATGACAACAGAGCCCATTAAGGCCGCAAAAACTTTTGGGGACATTGATTTGCTTATTTTAAACGGCGATATTCCTGACCATAGTGGCGCCATAGAAAACTATGATGTTATCTATGAAATTATTGCCGAGATAACAAAGGGCGAAAAACCCACCGTATTCTCCCGTGGCAACCACGATTTAAGAGGTTATTTTGCTGAGGCTATGGCCGAATATACCCCCAACCATAACGGCAATACATATTACACCTTTAAGGTGGGTCCTATTTGGGGTATTGTGCTTGACTGTGGCGAAGATAAGCCTGACGACCATCCTGAATACGGTTTTACCGTTAGTTGCCACGAATTTAGAAAAAGACAGGTTGATTTTATTAAAGAGGTTATTGCTTCAAAGGAGTTCGAGGCAGAGGACATAACATGTAAAATGGTAATTTCCCACAACCCCTTTACCTATCTTCAAAAATCACCTTTCGACATTGAAAAGGAAATTTTTGGTGAGTGGGCTTCTCTTTTAAAGGAAAATGTCAAACCTGACGTTATGCTTGCAGGACATCTTCATAAAATTTTCATTTCGGAAGTTGGCAGTGAATACGACCATTTGGGTCAGCCTTGCGTTTTGGTTGTCGGCTCCGATAAATCAAAGGAATACCACGCAGGTTGCGGACTTACCATTGGTAAAAATTCTATCGAATCGGTATTTTGCGATAGCGACGGCAAGGTTTTTGGGAAGACTATTTTGAAAATTGAGGACTAATTATGCGCATATACGAAAACCCACAAAAAACAAGTGAAAATCGTTTAAAGGCCATTAGTTTTTATAATATCGGTGGCGTTAGCGAAACCCTTTCTTTAAACGGCGAGTGGGATTTTGTTTTCTATAAAAGGGATATTGATGTCCCTGATGTTATTACTGAGTGGGACAAAATTGAAGTGCCTTCCTGTTGGCAGTTAAAGGGCTATGAAAACCCTAATTATTCCAATATTAACTATCCTTATCCTTGCGACCAACCCTTCGTTCCCGATGATAACCCTTGTGGTGTTTATAGAAGAACTATTAACATCGGCAAAAAGTGGGGCAAGATTTATATTGTTTTTGAGGGTATTGCTTCTTGCGGTTTCCTGACCGTTAACGGCAAAGAAGTGGGTTACACCCAAGGAAGCCATTTACGAGCCCGGTTTGATATTACCGATTTCGTTCACGAAGGCGAAAACGAGATTGTGGTTAAGGTTTTAAAATGGTGCTGTGGCAGTTATCTTGAAAGTCAGGATATGTTCCGTCACAACGGTATTTTCCGCGATGTTTTGTTGCTTCAAAGACCGATTGGTCACATTGAAGATGTTGAAACCATACCTAACGCCAAGGAAATTCGCGTCAAATTAGAGGGCAAGGCAAACCTTAAAATCAGGGAAGCCGATAAAATTTTGTTTGAAGGCGAAATTGAAAACAAGTTTGCCTTCGCTCCCGAAAATCCTGTTTTGTGGAACGCTGAAAAACCCTTCCTTTATACTGTCGAATTGGAGAGAGCAGGGGAGACCGTTACCTTTAAAACAGGTATGAGAGATATTAAAATTTCTTCCAAGTTTGAACTTTTGGTTAACGGCGTTTCGGTTAAACTTCACGGTATTAACCGTCACGACACCAGCAAGTACAACGGCTGGTGCCAGTCGGAGACGGAAATCCTTCGTGACCTTAAACTTATGAAGGAACTTAATATTAACTGCATCAGAACTGCTCACTATCCTCCTGTTCCAAAATTTATGGAACTTTGCGATGAGATGGGCTTTTATGTAATTTGCGAGACCGACATCGAAACCCACGGCTTTGCAAGAAGAACAGCCGGTGGTAACGGCTATGACCCGGCCGATAATATTTGGCCTTGCTCCGACTATGCTTGGACTGATGAGCATATTGACCGAATGGAAAGAATGGTGGAAACCTTTAAGAATTTCCCCTCTGTTATTATGTGGTCAACAGGCAACGAAAGTGCCCACGGTTGCAACCATGTTGAAATGATTAAATGGACCAAGTCCCGTGATAACACCCGTTTGGTTCACTGCGAAGATGCTTGTCGCAAGGGTCAAATTCATAACTCCGATATTTATTCTATGATGTATCTCGGTTATGATAGAATGGAGCAACTTGCCACTTCTAATGATATTAATATGCCGGTTTTCCTTTGTGAGTATGCTCACGCAATGGGTAACGGCCCCGGTGACCTTGTTAAATATCAGGATATTTTTGATAAATACCCCAAAATCATTGGCGGTTGCATTTGGGAGTGGGCTGACCACGTTGTTGTGGTGGATGGCGTTCAAAAATACGGTGGCGATTTCGAGGGCGAACTTACCCACGACGGCAACTTCTGTTGCGACGGTTTGGTTTTCGCCGACCGTTCATTAAAGGCAGGTTCCTTGGAAGCAAAATACGCCTTCCAACCCATGCGTACCGCCCTTGAAGGTAACACCTTAAAGGTTAAAAACCGTTTGGATTTCACAAACCTTAACGAGTATGAGTTGTGCTATAACATTACTGTTGACGGCAAGGAAGTTTATGCTAATAAGGTTGTTTTAGATGTTAAACCCCACGCTGTTGGAGAAATCCGAATAGATTACACTCCCGTTGCTTGTGAACTGGGCGCATATCTTAATGTAACCCTTAATAAAGAGGGTAAAGAGGTTGCAATCGAGCAACATGAACTTGAGTGTGTAAGACTCGAAATCTCGAAGGTAGAGGGAATTTCCTTAACCGAGGATAAATTAAATGTTTATGCTAAGGGCGAAGGTTTTAGTTACACCTTCTCTAAACATTACGGCGCCTTTACAAGTATGGTTATTGATGGCAAGGAACAGTTGGCTGACAAGATGAAACTTTCGGCCTTCCGTGCTCCCACCGATAATGACCGTAACATTATAAACCGTTGGGCAAATATGAATATTTGGCAGGGAGAAAACCTTGACATAGCCTTCCTTAAGGTATATAATTGTGAACTTGTGGGCGAAAGCATTGAGGTAGAGGGTTCTTTGGCAGGTATTTCCAGAATTCCTTGTTTCCACTACACTTTGAAGGTTACAATATCCGAAAAAGGCGTTGTCCAAATGGAACTCAAGGCAAAGGTCCGTGAAAACGCAGTTTTCTTGCCTCGCCTTGGTTTTGAACTTCCGTTGGTAGAGAGTTCAAAAGAGTTCACCTATTTTGGCAGAGGCCCTGTGGAAAACTATTGCGATATGTACCACTATGCTCCCGTTTCACTTTACAGTAGCGATGCTGACAGTGAGTATGTGGAGTATGTAAGACCTCAGGAACACGGCAACCATACCGAAACCAGAAAACTTAAAATTGGAAATATGGAAATTTACAGCGACAAGGCTTTTGAAATTAATGTTTCCAATTACAGTATTGAAGAACTTTATAAAGCAAACCACACCGATGAACTAAATAAGGACGGGAAGGTTCATTTAAGGGTGGATTATAAGGTTACAGGTATTGGTTCTAACTCTTGTGGACCTGAAATTTCGGAAGAATTCAGATTAAAAGAAAAGGATATAGACTTTAAGTTCTATATTGCGCCCAAGAAAGGCTAAGATTTAAAATGGCATCAATTAAAGTAGACAAAGCAACTAAAAACTCGGCTAAAATCGGCTCATTTTGTATTTTGACATATTTGGTGAGTTATGTTGCGAGAAATATCACAGGTGTTGTAACACCTATGATGGTCGCACAAGGAGATTATACAAAAAGCTATTTAGGAATGCTTACTACCATATATTTTGCAATATATGCGGCGGGTCAGCTTCTAAACGGCATTTTGGGAGACCGTATTCGCTCCAGATATATGATTTTAATAGGTTGTTTAATGGCAGGCGTGGGAATGGCAATATTCCCTTTGTGGAACAACCCTGTTCTTAATATTATCTCCTTTGGAATGCTAGGCTTCGGACTTTCAATGCTAAGAGGTCCCTTAATGAAGGTTATTGCAGAGAATATGTCTCCCACAGCGGCAGAAACAGTATGTGTGCTCTTTTCGGTGGCTTCCTTTGCGGGTCCCTTGATTGCAAGTCTGTTTGCAGTTATATTTAATTGGCAATGGGTATTTATTGCAACCGCTTTATTCGCAATTTTAATGGGTGTTGCATCTTTTGCTTATTTTACTAATTTAGAGAAAAAAGGCATTATTGTCTTTAATCCTAAAAAGGAAAATATTTTCAAAGGAATCAAAGATTTATTTTTGATTAAAAACTTTATATATTTCCTTTTGGTTGGCGCAATAGTTGAAATAGGAACATCCTCCATCAATTTCTGGGTTCCTACATATGTGACCGAATATTTAGGACTCTCGGCTGAAATGGGTGCCGGAGTATTCTCATTTATGTCTTTGCTTAAGATAGTTTCTCCCTTTATTTGCGTTTTCCTTTATCATAAATTCATAAAAGATATGATTAAATTAGAGGCAGTATTATTTTCATTGTCGGCGGTGTTCTTTGTTTTTCTGCTTTTCACAAGCGGGTCACCTATTTTAAATATTATCTTTTTCTCACTTGCTAAATTAATAATCGGTTGCGCTTCTACTGTACTTTGGAGTATTTACATTCCAAGTCTTGCGAAATACGGCAGTGTTTCGGCAGGAAACGGTGTGTTCGATTTCACAGGTTATGCTGCGGCAGCATTGCTTAACGCATTTTTCGCTTCCTTTACCAATTGGAGCGGCGTTATAGTATCTTGGATAGTTATAATGCTGGTTGGCCTTGCAGGCGCGCTTGGTATTATGCTTTTCAGAAAAGGAAAAAAAGAGGAATAAATTTAAGGGCAGTCTGGTATCGACTGCCCTGATTTTTAAGGAGACTCTTTATGATTTACACTTTAACCCTTAATCCTGCGCTTGATTATACTGTAAAAATAGATGAACTTAAAAGAGGCAAAATTATTCTCTCAGACAGTCAAAATATGGTTTTTGGCGGAAAAGGAATCAATGTTTCATTGGTTTTAAAGGAACTTGAAATACCCTCTGTGGCGTTAGGATTTGCTGCAGGGTTTGTGGGTCGCGGTTTAATAGAGGAACTTGAAAACAAAGGAATATGCCATAATTTTGTCCTTTTAAAAGAGGGCAACAGCCGAATAAATGTTAAAATCCGCGACGGTGAGGAGACTGATATTAATACCTCGGGCCCCAATGTGCCCCGTGAGGCTTTAGATGAACTCTTTTGCAAACTTGACAAACTCCAAAGCGGGGATGTTTTGGTATTGGCGGGAAGTGTTCCACCAACATTGCCTAAAAACATTTATGCTGATATAATGAAGAAGCTCAAAAATAGAGGGGTTTTGTTTATTGTAGATGCTATAAAGGGAACGCTTTTATCTGCGCTTGAGTTTAAACCTTTTTTAATTAAACCCAACGCCGAGGAGCTTGGGGACATTTTTGAAACTGAAATTAAAAACTTTGAAGAGGCTCTTTTTTATGCCGAAAAACTACAGCAAATGGGAGCGCAAAACGTTCTGGTTTCAATGGGCTCAAAGGGAGCGGTTTTAAGAGACAGTGAAGGCAAAAAATATTTTGCCAACTCTAAAAAAATAACCCCCAAAAGCACGGTCGGCGCAGGGGATTCAATGGTTGCAGGTTTCTTGGCAGGATATATGGCTGAGGGCGATTTTGAAAAGGCACTTAAACTAGGAATAAATTGTGGCACCGCCACCGCCGCTTGTTACGGCTTGGCAACAAGGAAGGAAATCGAATATTACAAATAAAAAAAGGACGGTATTAACCGTCCTTTTCATTATCTTTATTGGTAGCAATTGCAATGTGGTAAAAAACCAATTTAAAAACAAAGGTTAAGAAAGAAATAAAGGAAAATGTTGTTCCCACGATTAAGAAAGGTAAGTAGAAGTTGCCACCGATAAAGGTTATAATTGCGATGGCGATACAAAATAGGGAAATGCGGTTAAAGTAAACAACATTATCGATTTGGAAAAGATGCTCCTTTAGAATGCTTTTTATAATGCGGCGGATGTAAAGCAAAGTTCCTGCTGCAAAGGGCACACAAGGATAACAAGTGACCATAACAATAGCGGGTAAAGTATGGGAACGTCCCATAGTTTCAACATACCAGGTAACTGCCCAAGGTAAAGCTACGGCAAAGGCTACTAAAAGTAGGCCAAAAATGTTTGTAAGCCAAATAGCAAGAGTTAAAGCTTTCTTATCCAAAGGTCATCTCTCCTTACAAGGGTTATATTTTTATTATAATAAGTTGAATATTTTTTGTCAATAGCCAGGCCTGTGCAATTAAAAATCCCTTGACTTTTGGGCGGTAAAATTATATAATAAGTCGGTATCAAGGAACTTATAAACCTAATATAACGAGGTGTGGCTCAGTTTGGTAGTTTTTTGCCGAGCACGTCCTGTGGACGATTGAGCGAGAGCGAAAAAGGCGCAGCGGTCGACAAGTGAGACACGGCAGTGTCGAGTCGTCGGGCACCGCAAGAGTAAGCCGCGTAGTGGCGCGGACAAATTGATATAGCAATTTAAGATACAGTAAAAACTTAATATAACGAGGTGTGGCTCAGTTTGGTAGAGCGCCACGTTCGGGACGTGGAAGCCGCAGGTTCGAATCCTGTCACCTCGACCAGTCGAGAGCCTCGACACGCAAACGCGTGCTGAGGTTCTTCTTTTTTGAAAATTTATATCTCGCGTTTAAGTTTAGTTATAAATACTTGTACCAAATTTGACCATTAGGTCAGGTTTGGAATTTTTTTATTAGGTAGGATTCGAACCTGAGAAGATCTGAAGCGTAAAAAACAGTCCGGTGGACTGTTTTTAGCGAGGAGCGTGAAGTCGGGTACCGAATGCGAATCATTGGGTCGACGAGCGGATAGTATGCGAAGCAGACGGTCGAATCCTGTCACCTCGACCAAGCCTGGAACCTCGACACGCAATTCGCGTAGTTGAGGCGCTTCTTTTTTATAATTTCTTCCTCGCGTTTGAGGTTTGGTGAACATAAATTTGACCTTCGGCTCAAGTTTAAAGGTTAAAAAAACAGCCCCTAAGGGCTGTTTTTGTTTTTATCTGTGTTTTCCGATAAAGAACATTGCTATTGTGCCGGGGCCCGAGTGGGAGCCGATAACGGGGCCGATTTCGGTAATCATGGTAACATCGGCGTTATGGCGTTCCTTTAAAATGTCGGCCAAACGTTTTGCATCATCCTCGCATTGGGCGTGGGAGATGAAAATTGGGGTGTTCTTTTCCTCAAAGGAAAGTTCGGCATATTTAGAAGCCAAGGCTTCGATGGCGTTCTTTCTTCCACGGGCAGTTGAAACCTTTATAAGATGACCTTCATCGTCCATTTGAAGAATTGGTTTAATACCGAGAACGCTTCCTGCAAGGGCAACAAGAGGGCTTACTCTGCCACCCCTTTTAAGATATTCCAAATCATCAACGGTAAACCAAATACAATGATGTGGAACAAGGGATTTAATGTATTCGGCATTTTCTTCAAGAGATGCACCTTCGTTTTTCTTTTGCACCGCCATATATACCATAAGACCGCCACCGGCTGATGCTGCCAAGGTATCTACTACGATGATTTTGCGGTCGGGGTATTGTTCTGCAAGTTCACGCACCGCAAGATTTGCCGAATTAACGGTGGTGCTGAGTCCTGAAGAGAAGGCAACGTAAAGGATATCCTTACCCTCTTTTAAGATAGGTTCAAAGGAATCAATAAATTCC
>JAZOXF010000029.1:0-2017 GCA_045659605.1 Acutalibacteraceae bacterium | reverse complement strand
CGGGAACAATAGCATCGGGACGCTCGTAACGGAGAATTTTTGCCATATATTCAAGGGTCAAAGGCTCCATATAAACCTTGTCCGCAATGGTGGTATCAGTCATAATAGTTGCGGGGTTAGAGTTGCAAAGCACAACCTCGTAGCCCTCTTCCTTTAATGCTAAGCAAGCCTGAGTGCCTGCATAGTCAAATTCGGCAGCCTGACCTATAACGATAGGACCCGAGCCAATAATTAAAATCTTTTTAATGTCTGTTCTTTTTGCCATTTTTTCTTCCTCCGTATATTAAATGTTATTGTAAACTATTTCATTGTTCGCTACCGTTAATTTACACACGCCGTAAAGCTTTTCGCCTTTAAAAGGTGTAGCGCGGCCCTGTGATAAAAACTCATCGGGGTCAACGGTAAACTCTTCGCCTAAATCGAAAACGCAAAAATCGCCAGTTTCGGGAAGTGAGAAGCGTTTTCGAGGATTTATAGATAAAAGCTCAATAAGTTTTTCAAGATTTATTATTCCCGTCTTAACAAGTTTTGTGTAAACAACGGCAAATGCGGTTTCAATTCCCACAATGCCCATTGCGCTTTTTTCAAGACCACGGGATTTCTCCTCGTCTGAATGGGGCGCGTGGTCGGTGGCTATCATATCAATAGTACCGTCCAAAATACCCGCTATAAGCGCCAAACGGTCTTCTTCGCTTCTTATAGGCGGATTCATTTTAAACCGTCCGTCCTCTTGTAAATCCATATCGTTAAACACAAGGTAGTGGGGAGCGGTTTCACAGGTAACGTCAACACCCTCGGCCTTGGCTTTTCTAATCAGTTCAACACTTTCTTTACAAGAAATGTGACAAACGTGGTATTTGCAACCCGTTTCTTTGGCTAATTTCAAATCACGTTCAATAGGCTTCCATTCGCTTTCACTGCAAATGCCCTTATGTCCGTGCAGACGCGCATATTCACCGTCGTGAATGTAGCCGCCTTTTAAAAGACTGTTATCTTCGCAGTGGGCAACTATTATTTTGCCAAGGGCTTTAGCCTTTAGCATAGCTTCGCGCATCATACTTTCCGACTGAACACCCCGTCCGTCATCCGAAAAGGCAACCGCATCGGTTAAGGCTTCAAAGTCGGCAAGTGTTTCGCCTTGCTGATTAACAGTTATAGCGGCGTAAGGGTGAACGTTTATAACCGCATCACGCTCTACAATATCGGTTTGCATCTTAAGGTTTTCGGCGCTGTGGGGAACGGGGTTAAGGTTTGGCATTGAAAACACGTCACTATATCCGCCACGGGCCGCCGCCTTTGTGCCTGTTAAAATAGTTTCTTTATAAGAAAAACCCGGCTCTCTGAGATGAACGTGTACATCACAAAAAGCCGGAAAAACGAAACAATTATTTAAATTAGAAACAATACCACCCGAAATAGAGGGAAGGGCAGTGTGGCGACTTGACTCAAAAGAAAAATCACCTGAAATGAAAGTATCACCTTTGTAAATATTAACGCCTTTAATGGTGAGTTTCATAGTGGACCGCCTTTCAATATGTTTATCTAACATATTTTAGCATAGCGGAAACTTAAAGTCAAGAATTTGTAAATATAAATATAATATTTATTATATATACATAAAATTATCAACTCATTAAGCGAATAATTTGCCCTCTTTGTTTAAAATTTCGGTTCTTATTACAGAATAATATATGGGTTCTGTAGCCGTTTGTTCAAAAAACGTGGATAAAACAAGAGATGGGTTAAGGTTGTCCTCGGTTCCTGCAATTAAGGTTAAAGAAACCGTGTTACCTGTAACCTCAAATTCTTTAATTTTTGGAATTAAATCAATCTCTTTAAACTTACCTTTTTTACCTTTTTTTAAGCAAATTATAGAATCTCTATTTAAAAACTCTTTTAAACTGCTTGATACCGAATCACTCAATTCGTCAAAGGTTAAAATAAACTTCGCAAAACCGATTTCTTTCATATTACTGCCACCATCACTAATTGCGAAAAAGGAAATGTCGTTAGGACA
>JAZOXF010000028.1:0-6519 GCA_045659605.1 Acutalibacteraceae bacterium | reverse complement strand
AGATTCTTCTATTCTCGCAACACCGTGCGCAACAGATTTAATCTGTTCTAAACTTAAAGATTGCATATTTAGTCTCTGTCAAGCATAAATGCTTTTTCGCCGCGTTTTCTTACGTCTTCCTCAGGAATACCAAGTTCGCGAGCAATAATCTCAATTACGTGAGGGCCACAGAAACCGCTTTGGCAACGCCCCATACCAGCACGTACACGACGCTTAACAGCATCTAAAGTTTTTGCACCAACGGGTCTATGAATAGCTTGTAAAATTTCGCTTTCGGTTACTTGTTCGCAACGGCAAACGATTTTACCGTATAAAGGATCGGCAGCAATAAGCGCATCCTTTTCGGCATTTGTCTTTTCGGCAAATCTAGCAATACCTTTTCTTGTTTGCTTCCAACCAACTTTACGCTCAACCTCTAAGCCGTGCTCTTTCATGCCGTGAACGATATATCCGGCAATACCGATACTTGCAGTAAGACCGGTGGAACGAACACCTGAAATACCGATAAAGCCTTTAACCTTTTCAGAGAAACGAATATCGTATCCTTCGGGAGTTCTTGCTGGACGAACACCAACGAATTGAGTAATAGTGTCTTCAAAGTGAAGACCGGGGATCATATTAAGAGCTTGAGACTTAATACTTGCAAGGCCTGCAGCAGTTGTTTTAGCATCGGTCTTATCCTCAACGTCATCAGCAGTAGGACCAACCAACATATTGTTGTCAACAGTGGGGATTACGAGAACACCACGGGTCTTGGGACTGGGAACGGAAGAAATAATGTGAGATACCTTAACGGGAGTATCGTGTGAGAATACGTAGAATTCGCCTTTTCTTGGGTTAACCTTAAAGTCACACTCATCAACCATTTCGGAAATTTCGTCACAGTGTAAACCAGCAGCATTGATAATCCAAGTAGCTTGGAAATCACCTTTGGTAGTATGAACAGCATGGATTTTACCATCGGAAACATCCATACCGGTTACTTTACAGTCAAGAACAAATTCAACACCGTTTTCAGCAGCGTTTTCAGCTAAAGCGGAAACGAAGATGAATTGGTTACATTGTCTATCACGAGGGCTGTAAATACCACCTAAAATTTCGGGGTTCAAGGTAGGCTCCATATCTAAAATATCTTTAGCAGGTAAAATTTCGTAATCGTAAACACCATTTAAGAAAGCACGCTCGGTTAAACCCTTAGCAGTTTCTAATTGGTCAGGGTAGAGGATAGGAGCAATACTACCACATTGAATGTAAGGAACTTCAAGTTTATCGCAAACATCTAAAATCATGCTGTGAGCGATAGTACGAAGTTTGCACTCTAAAGTACCAACGGGCATGGTAGCGCTTGTGGAGAACAAACCACTGTTTGATTTGGATGCTTCACCGCCAACGTCATCGTTTTTGTCGCAAACGGTTACCTTAATATTGTATTTAGAAAGTTCACGTGCTAGTGCGCAACCAACTGCACCTGCACCGATAATTAATACATCAGTCTTAATCATTTTGCATTTCCTCCTTAAAGTGACATAGCAGCAACGAGTTTAACATCAGTGTCAAGGAAATTCTCAACAATAACATCGCCACATTTTACAGGAACTTCTAAAGTGATGGCAGCAACAGCTTCAGCAGCCTTCATTAAGAGTTCTTTAGGAATAGGACCGGTTGTACGAACAGGTAACATACGTCTGTCAGTACCGGTAATTTTAACTGAGGAGGTAAAAGTACGCTTGGGTTCAAAGCACTCATCGATAGCATATGGAATACCTCTTTTACAGGTGTAACCGGTAATTACGGCATCTTCTTTTGTTGTGTAATTAACTTCAATTTCACAGCCGTTAGGACATACAGTACAAATTAATGTCTTTTTCATGATTATGCCTCCTTATGTTCGGCTTTAACAACGATTTTGCCGATTGCGTTTTTAGCTTTGTCAGCAGGAAGTGTAAGTTTCTCAATAGTACCAGGAGTTGTACGGATTAATTTTTTGGTAACGAGAACGCCACTGTCATCAGAAATGGTAAGAGTTGTGTTTCTACCAGGAGCTGCTGTACGGAAGTAAAGGTCAACATCAGCATCAACACAAGCCATCTTTTGAGGACAAACATATCTTACACCATCGCCAGGCTCAACAGCGAGTTCACTAGCAGCTTCAAGTTTGCCTGCTGCATATAATGCTGCGAATTTACCTGCGTCTTCACTTTCGTGGCTAACGTGGTCAACAAGGTCGTTAACGTGTAAAACGTTACCACAAGCAAATATGTAAGGTTTATCGGTTTGTTTGTATTGGTTTACAATAGCACCCTTGGTAATACCGGAAAGTGCAACGTCAGCTGAACGAGTAAGTTCGTTTTCGGGGATAAGACCAACAGATAAGAGTAGGGTATCGCAAGAAATGGTCTCAGCCTTCTCCATAATAGGTTGACGGTTTTCATCAACAGGAGCAATTGTAACAGCCTCGACACGGTCAACACCGATAATGTCAACAACAGTGTGAGAAAGCATTAGGGGAATGTCGAAGTCGTCAAGACATTGAGCCTTGTTACGAACAAGACCAGCCAAGTAAGGCATAATTTCAACAACAGCCTTAACCTTTGCGCCACCTAAAGACAAACGTCTTGCCATAATCATACCGATATCGCCACTACCAAGAATAACAACCTCTTTACCAACCTTGTGGCCGAAGATGTTAATCAACTTTTGAGCAGTACCTGCTGAGTAAATACCTGCAGGACGGCTACCGGGGATCATAAGGTTAGCACGAGTACGCTCACGGCAACCCATTGCAAGAACAAGTGCGCCGAAGTGAATGTTAACAATACCCTCGGTGTTAACGCAAACCAAAGTTTGGTCTTTGATTTCGAGAGCAGTAGTGTTAAGCATGAATTCGATGCCTGTCTCGTTTGCGAGTACTGAGAATTTCTCGGCATACTCAGGACCAGTAAGTTCTTCGCCAAAATATTGAAGACCAAATCCGGCGTGGATGCATTGTTTAAGAATACCACCGGTTCTGTTTTCACGCTCGATGATGATTACTTTTTCTGCACCATTTTTCTTGGCCGAAATTGCAGCTGCCATACCCGCAGGACCAGCACCGACAACAACGACACAACATTTAATGTCTTTCATTTCATTACCTCCTGGCAATTATTTTTATTTAATTATACAACTAATTTTTTTGAAACACTATTGTAATTTTTGTCATTATGTTGTACAATATTGCTGTGAGGTGTTGTTTTATGCCAAATTCATATAAAAAAGACTGTTATGATATTAACGAATCCTTGAAAATTCACTATTCCCACGGTGTTCGAGAAGCAAATTCTTCCTTGAATTTCCTTCATTACGATACCGATTTGATTATTGAATATTATCGTAAAGGCAACGCATCGATACATATTGAAGGCAATATTTACAATATTGGCGAAGGGGATATTGTAATACTAAATCCCGATGAATTGCACGTAACGATGTATGATAATGATGTTTATATTGAAAAAATTGTTTTACATATTGGCGATACAATTTTGCAGCAATTCGGTTGCGAAAAAAATGTGTTTTTGGATAATATTTCGAAAAAAATAAAAGGCCAAGGCAATTTAATTTTGTCGGAAAACGTTAAAAACTTGCGCATTGACGAAAGGTTAGAAAAGTGTTTAAATTACGCTAAAACCAATACTGTTGAATCGCAAATTTTGCTGACCTGTAAAGCGATCGAAATTTTATCTCAATTTTCAATGTTGTTTGAAAAAAATAACACTATTAACAATCAGGTTGCAACGAGCAACGAAAATGTTAAAAAAATTATCGATTATATTAATAGACATTTTACCGAAGATGTAACTTTGGATATTCTCGCCAAAAGATTTCATTTTTCGAAGTACTATATATCCCATTTGTTTAAGGGTTATGTTGGCGTTTCGCCTTACGATTATCTTATAATGAGAAGGTTATATAATTGCAACAATTTAATTCGCGCGAATTTTACTGTAAAAGAAGCTTGTTTTAAAGTTGGCTTTAATAATTACTCAAATTTTTACAGGCTTTACAAAAAACATTTTAAAATTACTCCTTTAGAATTCAAAGAACAATTAAAAACGGAATAGTTAAATTGTTTATCTTATTTACATTAATTTTTAGGTAGGATATAATATTATAAAATTATTGGGTAATGAGGTATTTTTATGTGTGATTGGATTATTGAGAAAAATCAATTTGTTACGGAAGACATCGAAAAACACGGTAGTAAATTCCTTTTAGGAAACGGCTTTATGGGATATCGTGGCACCATGGAAGAATATGGTGCCGACCAATTGGTGGCTGTAAATCTCGCCGGTTTTTTTGATTTGGCCGAAGACAGTAACTGGCGTGAGTCGGTGAATGCGCCAAACCCTTTATATACCGTAGTTACAGTTGATGGTGTTGAACTTAACTTATCATCACTAACTCCTGTTTCTCATAAACAATCACTGGATATTCGAAATGGAATTCATACCAGAAATACACAGTTTTTGGTTAACGGGGCCAATGTTACTATTAAGGCTGAACGATTTGTTAGTATGACCCGTGACAACATTATTGCACTTAAATATTCGGTTGTTGCCGATAAGGATGTTTTAGTTACCGTTAAAACAGGTATTGATAAAAATGTTTGGAATATATCGGGTAATCATTTAAATTATTTGAGTGAAACTGAAACTGATAATCTTTTCAAATTATGCGCTGAAACAGTACAACTTAAGAATAAACTCGAAGTTTATGAAACTGTTGTTGGTTTAGAAAACTTTAAAAATGCTGATTTGTTACATACTGCTACCGTTGATTTGAAAGCAAATGAAGAGTTTGAGTTTGTTAAGTTCGGTGGAATTTACCACACCGAAACTCTTGAAAATTCCAAAGAAAATTTCCTTAATGCCGTAAATGTTGGCTACGAAGATTTAAAAGCCGAACACATTAAGGCTTGGGATAAAATTTGGGAAAATAGTGATGTTGTTATTGAAGGCGATGATGACGCTCAATTAGCCCTTCGATATAGTCTTTATCACTTGTGTAGTATTGCACCACATAATACCGATAGATGTGGTGTTCCTGCTCGTGGTCTTTCGGGTCAGGTTTATAAGGGCGCAGCGTTCTGGGATACCGAAATGTTTATGCTCCCGTTCTTCCAATTTACCGATAAAAAGGCTGCAAGAAATCTACTAAAATATCGTATCAACACCTTGCCCGGCGCTCAAAGAAAGGCGAAGGAATTCGGTTTCCAAGGAGCATTTTTTGCTTGGGAAAGCCATGAAACGGGCGATGATGCTTGTACTTTGTTTAATGTTACCGACATTTTCACAAACCGTCCTCTAAGAACCTATTTTAAGGACAAGCAAATTCATGTTTCGGCTGATATAGTCTTTGCAATGTGGGATTATTGCCGTACAACCGATGATTATGAGTTGCTTGTTGATGGCGGTTTAAATCTTATGTACGAAGCACTAAGATTTTTGTATACTTACGCTGTTTTCAAACCCCATAAGAATCGTTATGAGATTTTAGATGTTGTAGGTCCCGATGAATACCACGAAAGAGTAAACAACAACGCATTTACAAACGTTATGGTAAAATCGGCTGCTGATATTTTCGTTCGTGCTATTGATAAGGTTAAAGAAATCAATCCTGAATATTATGTAAATTTTAACAAGGACCTTGATTGGGCATACGATTTCTCCGAAAAATTATATGTACCACAACCAAACGAAAAGGGAATTATTGAGCAGTTCGATGGCTACTTTACTCTTGAGGATACTACTCCCGAAATTCTTAAAACCCGAGAATTAATTAAAAATGAATATTGGGGTGGCCATGGATTAGCATCTAACACAATGGTTTTAAAACAGGCCGATGTTATTATGATGCTTAATGTGTTCAGGAATGCTTACAGTACCGAAATTAAAAAGCTCAACTGGGATTTCTACGAGCCCTATACTGAACATGGTTCAAGCCTTTCGGCCTGTGCTTACGCAATCGTTGCAGCTGAAATTGGTTACACCGACTGGGCATATAAATACTTTATGAAAACTGCAAGTGTTGATTTGACGGGCGATACAAAGCAGTTCTTGGGCTCATTGTATATTGGCGGTACTCATCCTGCTGCAAACGGTGGCGCATGGAACACTGCGATATTTGGTTTTGCAGGTGTGAGTTTTACTGATGATATCTTGGATATCTCACCAAGAATGCCACAAAATTGGCAAAGTTTGTCCTTTAGTCTTAATTGGAAGG
Organism: Acutalibacteraceae bacterium; assembly: GCA_045659605.1. Classification (GTDB taxonomy): domain Bacteria; phylum Bacillota; class Clostridia; order Oscillospirales; family Acutalibacteraceae; genus UBA737. The sequence continues at coordinate 255 of JAZOXF010000028.1, read as the reverse complement.
GCGAAAGATTAAGCATTAAAATCAAGGGTAACGATGTTTCGGTTGATGGCATTGTTAATTCAAAAGTAACTGTTTACGGAAAGGAATATTAATATGAGTTTAAAGGCTTTAGTTTTCGATTTAGACGGTGTTTTAACCGACACTGCAAAATATCATTATCTTGCTTGGAAAAAGTTGGCTGATGAATTTGGCTACTATTTTGATGAAGATATAAACGAACTTTTAAAGGGAGTTTCACGCATTAATTCTTTTGAG
>JAZOXF010000027.1:0-4600 GCA_045659605.1 Acutalibacteraceae bacterium | reverse complement strand
AGAATCTTAACACCGGAATCAACATAGCCTTCCGCCTTACGGCTGGCAACTGCGGTCTTAACGGAACAAACAGCGGACTTAACCTTATTAGAAAACTTTTTAAACATAAACTTTACCTCAAACTTTCTTAATTTTTTATGGGTGGACTATTGATTAACCGGCGTAGTTAAAGAGCTCGGTAATCTTGGCGGTTACGGTAGGCATAATGGTGCCATTAAAGAGCAGATAGAGACCGCCGAGCAAGAGGGCGCCGATTACGACAGCGATAAGGATCTTAACACCTGAATCAACGTAACCTTCTGCCTTGCGGCTCATAACTGCAACCTTTGCGGTTGAAACAGCGGACTTAACCTTATTAGAAAACTTTTTAAACATAAATTTTACCTCAAACTTTCTTTAAATTATTCTTTAGCTTCTTTGAGCGCGGTTTCGTATGCAGCGAATACTGCATCTTCGATTTCTTTGCGAGCTTCTGCGGAAATGGGATGTGCAACATCTCTGCGGATTTCGTTACCATCCTGATCCTTGGAAGTGCTGAAAGGCATAGCTACAAAACGGCCTTTTTCGGTTTCGACTACGCGAACACCGTGAATGGCGATTTTGTTTTCGATAGTTACGCTTGCCAATGCCTTTACGGGTTTGTCGGTGTTAAACACCTTGCGAATTTTTACCTGATACTTCATTGTCTTTTCCTCCGGTTTTTCTTTAGATTTTGTTTTTACTCAAAGTGAATTAGTAAGCTACAATTCAAGTCACCTCCGATCGTTTTTGGGCATAAAAAATCCGAGCTGTTTTATTCAACTCGGTAGCCTACGATATTCAGTTATCTTGAATTTTCTTTCTGCCTTTGCAGAAATCTGTCGTAATGTTCAAGTGCTTTCATTACGTGTTCCTCAGCCTTGCTGTCGGTGTAAGAATCGGGAATAAAACGGCGAAGTTTCTCAAAAGAGAACTTACGCTTTGCCACTTGATTGGGCTTTGTTTCTTCCATAATTTCAGAGACATTATCATAAGACAGCGAACCTTCCTCAAATAACTTCCTTATTCTTATTGTCTGAGCGTGTGATGGGAACACTTCGGTTTCCTCTATACGGTCAACAACGTCTCTTTGGCTTTCTTCATCAAGATATGAAAGTTCAACCGCAGGTCGCATTTTCATTTGTCCGTTATCAACATACTCAAGCAACTCGGGCACAAGGTTGGTAAGGCGAATATATCTGTGAATTTGACTGGTACTATCTCCGCTTTCAATAGCAAACTCTTGGTTGCTTCGCAACTTCGTACCCACTGGGTCCGAAGTTAAATCGCTGCGTTTACCTTGTCGATTCATAGCATCAAGTCGCATCTTATATGCGAATGCTTTTTCAGAGGGGAGTATATTCGATCTTTGATAATTACTTTCAACCATCAAAACAATCGCTTCATCCCTTGTCAAATCAACTACATCGCAACGTAAAGATTCAATACCTGCCAGTTCACAAGCTCGTTTTCGTCTATGTCCTGAAATTAGTTCGTATCTTCCGTCATCCTTTTTCCTTACGGTAGCAGGGGTGATAATTCCTCGTTCTTTGATGCTTTCGACGAGCCTATCCATATCTTCGTCATCATTAACCTGATAAGGGTGCTCGGGAAAATCATCAATTTCGGAGAGAGGAATGTCGTAAATCTTTTTAAGATTTGCTTCATCACGCTCTTGCTGGGTTGTGAACAGACTATCTACTGAGGTTAGCAGTCCGTTTACGCTCCTTGTCGCCAATCTGTTCCACCTCCTTTACTAAAACACCGTAAGCATTTGCGGCTTTGCTATTAGGGGCGTGCTTAAAAATGCTTTTATCAGCCGTACTAATTTCAGCAAGTCGAACTGTTGATGGAATAACTGCATTAAAAACTGGCAGAGAGTTTCCGTAATACTCTTTAACATTTTTAATAATGTCTTTTCTAAAATTGGTTTCATTCGCCATCGTTAAAAAAATACCACCAACTCTAAGTTTTGGATTAAGTTGCCTTTTGACTTGATTGACTGTACCGATTAGCTCGGTCATATCTTCTGCAGCCAAATAATCAGCTTGAACTGGAATAACAACATAATCCGAAGCAGTTAAAGCATTGATAACCAACATACCCAACGAAGGTCTGCAATCAAGAAGAATATAATCGTAATTATCTTTGAGTTCGTCAATATAACCTTTTAATACAGTTTCGCGGCTCATTACATTTACGAGATTTACTTCAAGTGCGGATAATGTCTTATTACCGGGGATAAAATCAAAACCTTCGTGATGACTTAAAATCTCATCTCTGTTTTCAGGTTCAATCCCGTTTATGACATCGAACATACAATTTGTTAAGGTCAAGTCTAATTCGTGCGGTTGTCTCTTGCCTAACATTTTTGTTAGGTCTCCTTGTGGATCTACGTCAATTACCAATACCTTATAGCCATCAGCAGCAAGTCCAGCGCCAAGATTAAATACGGTTGTGCTTTTGCCAACGCCTCCTTTTTGATTAGCAATCGCAATTACTTTACATTTGCTCACCGGATGTTTCCTCCTTTCTTTAAGATTTGAAACTTTCGTTCCATCAAAACTCAAAAGGAACCTTTTGAGCTTTGATCGTGCGTTTTATTTGTTCTCAACACCCCAAACGCAAAGGGAAGTCGTTAGACGCTCGGTTGCGAACCGAGTCCATAGGAATTTCACCTCTCCGCCTTCTTTGTGGCCGAGCCGCGAGTTACGGAAGTATCATTAACCCTTGCATTGGTCGTCGCCATCTCCAAGAGCAACTCGGATTATTGTTGTATAAAAGTTTATCGCTCGCTTCCTTTCGGAAGGTCTTGGCGCTTCTACAACTTTGGCTTGGGAATAACCCTAACAAGGAACGTATCTAACGAATGTGTATTTAGTTTTCAATGTTCATTTTTTGAGAAATTATTTATCCCTCTAATAGGTAGGCATCGGGAAGGGCCATTTTTTAAACCAAAATCAAAAAAATTTTTAAAATTTTCAAAAAAAATAAAAAAACACCCCATTTAGGGTGTTTTGATTGGCTTAAAAAAACAAAAAAGGTCCTTCGTGAAATCATTTTTAAAATCACAAAGAACCTTTTAATATTATAATTTTCTAATTACATTACTTTTCTATAATTCTTTTTAAATCATCGCTTGTTTCAAAGTCGTGAAAAAGGAAGTGCATCCTATCAATTTTCTTGTTGATATGCCAATGCCCACAAAGCCAAGCTTTATAATCAGTTGAATCTTCTATTTTATCAAGCCATTTTTCTGTGCTTGTATCCACTGTTGCTTGGTTAATTCCAGGAAGAAAGGTTTCAATAGGTTCATATTTAAAGGGGCAGGTGTGAGAGAGTATAACATCAAAAGCGTTTTCTGATATTTGTTTTTCAACAAATCGTTTTATTTCTTCCGATGGTTGTTCATCAATCCACCACCCATGCCCATAACGCAATCTATAAAATTTATCAACGCTATAGGCACCACCAATAACCAAATGTTTAATGTTTTCAATATTAAAGATTTCACCATCTTTAGCAAATAGAATGTTTGGATATTTTTCTTCATACCACACAATCCCACCATTCCATTCTTTTGTTTTGTAGGTTGTAATATTTTGTGGTCTAATTTCGTGATTTCCGTGTATGCAAAAAATTGTGGGTTTTAATTGTGAAAAAGTCTTTTTAAGTTTGCGATCTCTTACATCATTGAAATAGTTAATCCCTGCATCACCAAGTATCACAATAGTATCATTATTTGTAAGATTAAATCTTTCAACTAAGTTGACTATTTCATATTTTTGTCCGTGTATATCTCCGGTATAGTAAATCAAACTATCAACTCCTTCTTAATTTCCTAATTATATATATATTGTATCTTATTTTCAAATGTATAAAAACTAAAACCCCTTCACGTATGGTGTTGGGGATAGGGGTAGTTATTGATGGTTTAGTTTCTTAATTAAAGAGAGAAAATGTGCTTTTTCTAATTCGGTGAAAATAAATTCTCTTTCTTCGTCATAAAATCTATTTTCCAAGCTGGTATAGAATCTTAAAAACTCTCTGTAATCATCCGATTCGAATTTAGATATCTTAGTGCTTCTTATATATTCTCTTACAATATAATCTTCAGCTTGAACTTTAATTTCTCTCCAGTCTTGAGTTTCTTCCAACTCAGGATATCTATATACATATTTATAAAACTCTTTTGACAGATGAAAAACATCATATTCAGATAACAATTTATATGCGTAAATTTTTCTTCTTTCCATTTTATCACTCTCCATATAATAAGAACGAACAGTCGTGCAGTTTTGTGACATTTATTTTTACTATATATACAACAATTAAACAGCATAAATAGGTGACAAAATAAAAAAGCCCACATTCTTCAAAAGAAAAATGTGGGCTTAAAATTACGCTATTTTGCTAAGCGAAAAGATTATTTCTGATCGCGGATAGCAGCCTGTGCGGCGGCCAGACGGGCGATCGGCACGCGGAAGGGAGAGCAGGACACATAGTCCAGACCGATCTTGTGGCAGAACTCCACGGAAACGGGGTCGCCGCCGTGCTCACCGCAGATACCGCAGTGGATGGA
>JAZOXF010000026.1:0-27562 GCA_045659605.1 Acutalibacteraceae bacterium | reverse complement strand
CTGTATCTAATTCTGGTACGGTGCAAATTACAGGCGGTACATTTAACTTTGACCCCGCTGAGTTTGTTGATACAAGCAAAAGCACTGTCACCGAAAACTCTGGTGTTTGGACTGTTGTTACAGCCGATGATGGATCAGGCGGTGATAACTCTGACGGCCAAGTTGATGCTGACGGTTATGTAAATGTTGCTTCTTCTGATACTTTCAAGGCTGCCGTTGCTGATAAAGCAGCTAAGATTAAGGTTATCGCAGATTTTGCCTTGACCGGCGGAGCTGTGACCATTGATTTCCCTGTTATCATTAACGGTAACAATAAAACAATCACAGGTGCAGGCTTCTCCTTCTCAGGTGATAATGTTATAGAAATCATTGATCTTAATTTTGTTGGTTCGGGAACCAGAACTGATATTTATATGACCTCCGGTGATGTTAAACTCACACTTTCTGGTGGTAGCTTAGTAGGTTATGGTACCAGTAGCGGAGATGAACTTATATATGTTCAAAAGACAACTACTTCCGGCTCTATTATTACTTTAAACAACGGTTTCACCATGGATGCTACTGGTGGTAGTAATATGTGTGTAAATATAGCTGATGGTTCTGCCGGTAAATTTGTTGTTGATGGTGCAATTTTAAAAAGTAATGCACGTGTATTTAGATGTCAAGGTGCAGTTAAGGTTGAGATTTTAAGTGGTACCCTTGAATCTTCGAGCAAAAGCAGTGCTATTGATTTTATCAATAAGTCGAACGAGTTGGTAATTGGTAAACAGGATGGTACCGGACCTGTACTTTCTAACCTTACTGATCCGGATGCAAGCGTTCTCATCAATCTTAATGGCGCAACCGGTGATAATTATTTCATTTACGGTGGTACATTTAACGCTGGTGCAACCGCTAGTTTAGATGAAGCTATAGCTGTTAAAGATGGCATTGAACTTGCTATTTTAGGTGGCACTTATAATTTCAACCCAACTGAATATCTTGCTTCAAATAAATATGAAGTTACTGAGGATAACGGTAGTTGGACAGTTACCAAGGTCGTAATACCTGTTTATGTAATTACATTTGATGCTCAAGAAGGAACTTGTGATGTTGCAACTGGAAATACAAATGATGATTGCAAGTTAGAAACACTTCCTCAGGCTCAAAAAGATGGATATTCATTTGATGGTTGGTATGACGCTCAAACAGGCGGCAACAAGATTACAACCGAAACTGTATTTACCGAGTCTATCACTGTATATGCTAGATGGATTGAATGTGACCATGCCGCAAGTACTGCTCAACCTACTTGTAAAGATTCTGCAGTATGCTCTATTTGTGGCGGTACAATCGACGCTACTGGTGCGCATACACCTGTTTGGAAGTATGATGCAAATCAACACTGGCAAGAATGTAATTCTTGTGGCGATGTTATAGGCACAAAGGCTGACCATACAGGCGGAACTGCTGACTGTAAGAATGTGGCAGTTTGCTCCGAAGTTAACTGTGGTCAAAAGTATGGCGAGAAGGATATGTCTAACCATACATCTGCTGAGTTCACATATACTCCAAACAATGATGGAACTACTCACACCAAAGCCAATAAGTGCTGCGGTACTGTAGTTAACGCTCAGGAAGCTCATAATTACGGTGATACCGGTTGCGCTTGCGGTGCTAAGAAGGTTTACGAATTCAAGACTGAAGAAGAAACCAAGCAAGTAATTACAATTGGCGAAGAAGCCACCTTTACTTCTGTTGCTGATTTTGATAAGTTTGTTGAGGTTAAGGTTGATGGTAAAACTTTGGTTAAGGATACTGATTACACTGTAGTTAGCGGTTCTACTAAGGTTACCTTAAAAGCCGACTTTGTTAAGACTCTTGCTGCAGGCGATCACAAGTTAGAAATTATTTCTACCAATGGTGCTGCTACTACTAACTTCACAGTTAAAGCTGCTCCTGCAGGTGACGATAATAACCAAGGTGGCACAACCACTCCTGACGCTGGTACAACTACACCCGATGCAGGTACAACCACTCCTGACGCTGGTACAACTACTCCTGATGCGGGTACAACTACACCCGATGCAGGTACAACTACTCCTAATGCAGGTACTGCAACTCCTGATGCAGGCGCTAACAATGTTGGCACTTCTGACAAGACAGGTGATATTTCTAATATTGCTCTCTTGTTTGCTTTGATCGCAATAAGCGGTATTGGCGTTGCTACAGCTGTTATTTACAGCAAGAAAAAGAGAGTTAGATAAATAATTTTCAAAACTTTTGGACTGTCTCTTCGGAGGCAGTCCTTTTTTGTTATTTTTTTAATATTATTGTATAAAATAAACAAAATCTTGCGGTTTTTTTAAAAAACCATTGACAAAATATCCCTCAAATGATAAAATTATACTGTAATTTTATAGGTGTAGAAGTATGCCTAAATATAGGAGGAAAAGTCATGAAAAAGACTATTCGTTTGGCTTTTGCTACTGTTCTTATGGTAGCACTTGTTTTGTCGAGCTTTATTTTTGCTAATGCTGTAAGTGTTGGTACAGAATCAGAATTCGTGTCCGCACTTAGTGACGGCGCATCAGAAATCAACATTACTGCAGACTTTACTTTAGCTACTGCTGTAGCAGTTAATGAATCTGTAAAAATCAATGGTGGTACACATACTATCACTGTCACTGCTCCAAATGGTGGTGAAATATTTACTATTGGTGGTTCTGGCACCTATGAATTCAATGGTGGTATTTGGGACGCTTCAACAACCGGTTCCAACTTTATTTATACCAACGATAGTACTTTTAGAGATGGTACAATAAAAGTTACCGGTGGTGCTTATATAAAGACCAATGAACGAATCATATTTACTAATAATGCCACAGGTCAATTCATTTTTGATGATGCTACTATAGAAAATACTGCTAGTAGTCAACCGGCTTTTCAAAACCGTGGTCCAATGAATGTGCAGCTTCTTGGTGGTACTGTTACCCTTAGTGGTTCAAAGAGTATTATTGACACTTCGGGTAGTTCTTCGGGTGCTTACACATTTGGTAAACCTGATGGTACAGGACCTATCTTGACTATTACTAATACTTCAAACACCAACTCGCTTATTTATTTAAATGCTGGTGTGGATACTTTGACCCATACATTCTATGGTGGTACTTATGAACACAAAGGTACCGGTAAAACCTTTAATATGGGAAAAGCTGCCACTGTAAAAATTGAGGGTGGTGCATTTAAATCTAATTCCGGTCCCGTTTTAAATCTTGTTGCAAATGCTGAAGTTAAAATTTCAGGTGGTACATTTACAACTACTTCAGGAAATCTTTTGTATGTTCCTGCAACCGCTTTTGTCGATATTAAAGCTGGTACCTTTAATAATGGCACAGCAACAGCTATATCTAATTCTGGTACAGTGCAAATTACAGGCGGTACATTTAACTTTGACCCCGCTGAGTTTGTTGATACAAGCAAAAGCACTGTCACCGAAAACACTGGTGTTTGGACTGTTGTTACAGCCGATGATGGATCAGGCGGTGATAACTCTGACGGCCAAGTTGATGCTGACGGTTATGTAAATGTTCTTACTGCTGATGCTTTTAAGAAAGCTATCGCTGATAAGAAGTCTAAAATTAAGGTTATCGCAGATTTTGCCTTGACTGGCGGAGCTGTGACCATTAATTTCCCTGTTATCATTAACGGTAACAATAAAACAATCACAGGTGCAGGTTTCTCCTTCTCAGGTGATAATGTTATAGAAATTAACAATCTTAATTTTGTTGGCTCGGGAACCAGAACTGATATTTATAAAACCTCCGGTGATGTTAAACTCACATTTTCCGGTGGTAGTGTGTCAGGCAATGGAACTGGTAGCGGTGATGAAGTTTTATGGGTGCAATCATCAACCACTTCCGGCGCTGTTATTACTTTAACTAATGGTTTTAGAATTGATTCTACTGGCGGTAGTAATATGTGTGTTAATATTTCAAGTGGCGCTGCCGGTAAATTCATTATTGATAATGCAGATTTGATATCTGCTACTCGTGTAGTTAGATGTCAAGCTGCAGTTGAACTTAAAGTTTTAAGTGGCACCCTTACAAGTAACGGCAAATTAAATGTTCTTGATTTAATTGGTAGTTCTAACTCATTGACAGTTGGTAAATTAGATGGTACCGGACCTGTACTTTATAACCTTCCTGATCCGGATGCAAGCGCTCTCATCAATCTTAATGGCGCAACCGGTGATAACTATGTTATCTACGGCGGTACATTTTACGCTGGTGCATTCGCTGAGTTAAGCCAAGCTATAGCCGTTAAAGATGGCATTGAACTTGCTATTTTAGGTGGTACATTTAATGTTGACCCCAGCAATTATGTAGATGCATCTAAATACCAAGTAACTAACAATGGTATATTATGGACTGTTGCAGCTCCGGTTTATGAAATTACATTTAATGCTAATGGTGGCAATTGTGCAACTGCAAGCAAAAACACAAATGTTTACTTTAAATTAGATAGTTTACCCGAAGTTACTAGAGAAAATTATTTGTTTGTAGGTTGGTATACTGCAGCTGAAGGCGGCGAAAAAGTAACAACCAATACTGTATTTACATCAAATACTACTATTTATGCTCGTTGGACAAATGATTGCGACCATAAAGAAAGCACTGTACAACCCGATTGTAAAAATAGTGTAGTATGTAGTATATGCGGCAAAGATATTCCTCCTGTAGATAATCACATACCTGTTTGGAAGTATGATGCAAATCAACACTGGCAAGAATGTGAACTTTGCCATGATGTTATAGGAACTAAAGAAAATCACTATGGTGGTAGCGGTGACTGTAATACTCAAAAGGTTTGTGCAGAAGCAAATTGTGCTCAGCATTATGGCGCTAACGATTTCAGCAATCACTTAAAACCAAATGGTCCTTACACATATAAGGATAACAATGATGGCAAAACCCACGTTAAGATTTACACTTGTTGTAATACTATCGCTGTAGCTAATGAAGCACATAGTTTCGATGCCGATGGCGTTTGTGTATGTAATTCTCTTAAAACTTATGATTTTAAAAATGCTTCGGATAAGAATCAAATTATTGGCGTAGGTCAAGAAATTACATTTACATCTGTTGCAGATTTTGCTAAGTTTGTTGGTGTTAAGGTTAATAGCGTTACATTGACTAAAGATGTTGATTATGTAGCAGTTTCAGGTTCTACGAAGGTTACCTTAAAGGCAGACTTTGTAAAAACTCTTACTGTTGGTAGCCATAAGATTGAAATCATCTCTACCGATGGTACAGCTACTACAAACTTTGGCATTGAAATTGCTGATAGTGGTGATGTAAATGCTCCTTCCGGAGATTCTACAACACCCGGAACTAACACCGGCACTACAACACCTAATGGTGGCTCTAACGCAGGTACCACAACACCTGATGCCGGTACCACAATACCCGATGCAGGAACTACAACTCCTGATGCTGGAACTACAACACCCGATGCTGGAACCACTACACCTAACGCTGGAACCACTACACCTAACGCAGGTGCTAACGATTCTACAAATGTTGGTACTTCCGATAAGACCGGCGATATTTCAAATTTTGCTCTCTTGTTTGCATTAGTTGCAATAAGCGGTCTAGGTGCTTTTGCTGCTGTAATTTTCGGCAAGAAAAAGAGTGTTAAATAATAATTCTTAAATTAAAAGACTGTCTCTTCGGAGGCAGTCTTTTTTTGATATTTCCCTTAAAAAACTTGTTAAAATTGGTTTTCTTTGCTATAATAAGAATATAAATCTAAAGGAGGAATTGAAATGTGGATTGCACTTAGTATTATTGGCATTTTGTTTATAATAGTTATTGCATTTCTTTTGCTACCTGTGAAATTTATTATTAAAAATGATAAGGAAAATAACTTTTCTTTTAAATGCAAGGTATTGTGGTTTACTTTCGGTGATGAAGAAAAAGAAAGTAAAACCTTTAAGAAGTTAAAGAAGGATATCGGCGCCGAAAAAAAGAAAAAAGAAGATAACGGCATAAGTGATGTCGTTACTCTTGTGAAAGAAAATTTATATCTTTTAAAGGATGTTTTGAAAGAATTGGTTGGCCTTTTAAAACATTGTAAAGGCGAAAAGTTTGAACTTGAAATTGTTTGTTATTCTAATGATGCCGCATTAGCGGCAATTCATTATGGTGAATGTTGCGCTATTGTGTATCCGATTTTAGGATTTATTAATTCTATAGTAAAGATTAAGGATAGGAAACGAAAAGTCGACATTTTATGTGACTATAATTGCGGAAAATCAAGCGTCGCTTTTGATTTTTGTTTAAGCGTTAAGGTATGTTATTTGCTTGGCGCCGCTTTTAGACTGTTGAAACTTAAATTGAATAAGAAAAAATAACCTCCCTAAAGTAGGGAGGTTATTTTATCAGCAAGGATACTAAATATTTTGCCACAAGATAAGTCTTGTTTTTGGTCATCTTCTGAAAATATTACAGCGACATATTTTGGATTTTCAGCAGGAAAAAATCCGCAAAACCAACCCTCGCAAATTTCTTTGCCATTACGGTATCTTCCTGTTTGAGCAGTAGCGGTTTTACCTGCGGCTGTTACGGTTTGTGGTTTTGCTCCTGAACCGGTACCTTCTTCAACAACGCTGACAAGATGTTCTCGCAGTTTTTTTGCTGTTGAAATTTTAAATGCTTTTGTTGGCGCGCCAATATTATATTCGGTGTATTTCCCATTTTCTATGGTGCCTTCTACCAATGAGGGGACATAGTATTCACCGCCTGATGCAATCGCGCAATAGAGGGTCAGCATTGAAATAGGTGATAATAGCAGTTCACCCTGACCAATACTAAAATTTGCCAAGTGAGCAATGTTGGTAAGGCTTGATTTTTGCGGTAAGTTTCCCTTGGCTGTGTATATACCTTGACAAATGTTTAAACTTTGCCCAAAACTTAAAGTTTTTGCGGTATTTAAAATTATTTCGCCTCCCATATTGGCGGCAAAATTATAAAAATAGGTGTTGCATGAATGGGCAAGTCCACCCTTTAAGTTTAATGGTCCGTGACCTTCCAAATTATGGCATTTAAAAAATCGGTCAATTATTTCACAACTGCCTGTACAGTTATACAAATAATCGTCCAAATCACTTTCTATACCCGCTATTGCAACGCAAGGCTTAAATACCGAACCTACATTGTAAGCGTTGAGACAACGGTTTAATAGGGGAGAATTGTCACTTTCTAAATAGAGATTAACATTGTTTCTATCAAAACTCGGTCGGCTAACTGCAGCGCGGATTTTTCCTTTAAGGTCAGATACTATTATAGCGCCTCTTTCCAAATTTAAAGCGCATTCTTCGGCGATATCTTGGATATTGATATCCAATGTTGTAACAACCGAGTGGGTGAGGGCGCGGTTATCATTTGTGAGTTCAGGGTCAATGCCTTCTAAAATTCTCCCTTTTGCATCGGTATTCCAAAAGACCGAAATATCGGAATCTGAATATAAAAGATTGTCATAGGCTTTTTCAATACCGCTAATGCCTTTATTATCACTGTCGGTATATCCGATTATATGTCTGGACGGCGTGTTCTCATCGGTGAAAATTTTGGTGCAAATAATACCGTCACAGTCTATTTTTTCGGGCACTTGGCACAGTATAGGCTTGTTGGATTTTAAACCGTTTAAAACACTTTCCAATTCATTACCCTTTAATATTTGGCTGATGGCGGTAATTGCCCTTGGGGTTGGGGAAACACAAGCGATAATGACTTCCTGACTGTTAGTCAGTCTAACAAGATTTCGGTCATATATTGTTCCACGACTGTTACCGATTTTAAGCCTTATTCCGTTTTTAGAGTTGGAAACTTGGGAAAAATCGGTGGTGGAAATGGTGGCAACTCGCATTGCCGAAACGAAAAATAAAAGGATACACAATATAAAACACAATAAAGACCTTTTATACATAAAATAACACCTCTCATCTATTATTGACGAGAGGTGTGTTACTTTATTCAGCTTTCATTCTTAAAAGCGAACCTGTTTTAACAGGTCTTTCAAAGGGGATTTTTATTTTCATCATAGGGCTTGGCGCCGACTCAATATATTCTCCCTTTTCGTTCATTAAATTATCAGCTTTAACAATAAATGGGGGAGATTTTGGCTCTAAGCAGTCAAGTTCGGCTCCACTGTAAAACTTATTCTTTAAGGTGGCAATAATACAACCATCTTCATAGCCGTCAACCACAGCGGCAACCGAATAATCCCTAACATACCCTGCATTTTGGTAGGTTTGGGAGTTTTCGGGAACACCTAAGTAAAATCCTGTAGAATAGGTGCGGTGGCTGATTTTGTTAAGTTCTTCCAACACCCACTTGGGACATTCCCAATTAAAAGGATCTGCATTTATACTGTCCAACGCGCCACGATAAGCATTTGTAACAACAGCAGTGTAATAGTGAGATTTAGCTCTGCCTTCAAGTTTAAGACTTCCTACACCGGCTTTAATCATTTTATCCAAATGCTCGGCCATACACATATCGTTGGCATTTAGAATGTAGGTGCCCTTATCGGTTTCGGTAATATCCATATATTGACCGGGTCGTTTTTCTTCCATTAGGGAGTAACTCCAACGGCAAGATTGAGCGCAATCACCACGATTGGCATCTCTTCCTGTCATATAACTTGAAAGAAGGCATCTTGCCGAGAATGAAACACACATTGCACCATGGGCAAAAGCCTCAATCTCCAAGTCCATTGGGGTTTTGGCTCTAATCTCGGCGATTTCATCAAGAGATAATTCTCTCGCTAAAACAATGCGCTTTGCTCCTAAATCGTGAAAAGCACGCGCGGTTTCATAGTTGCAAATACCTGACTGTACCGAAATGTGCAAATCGCAATTAGGTGCATATTTTTTAACCATATTCATTGTTCCAAGGTCGGAAGCAATAATGGCATCGGCGCCAAGTTCATTCAGACTTTCCAAAAAAGCAGGTAGCCTTGGCATTTCGGCGTTATGGGGGATAGTATTACAGGTTACATGTACCTTAACATTGTGAGCATGGGCATATTCAATGCCGGCTTTCAAATCCTCCTCACCGAAATTTGTGGCAGCAGTGCGCATACCAAATTCTTCACCTGCCAAAAATACCGCATCTGCGCCAAAATCAACAGCGCCTTTAAGCCTTGTAAGGTCTCCGGCAGGGGAGAGAAGCTCGGGCAGGGTAATAAAATCAGTTGAAGTACTCATAAATCCATTGTTTTCCTTGTTGTAGTTTAGCTATGGTAGCCGATTGCTCAGCCATAGTTTTGTGGAAATAGAAGTTGCCTGAGCTATCTGTAACGAAATAGTAATAATAAGATTTTTTGGGATATAGCGCTGCGTTTATAGCATCTATACTGGGAGAACAAAGTGGTCCGGGGGGAAGTCCTTTAATAGCGGGGAAATCGTTATCGCCTTGGGTATTATATCTACCGTCGTCTTGTTTAAAACTGTCACCATAAAATAGTGTGGGTGAAGAACCTAAGGTTCCGCCTGTTTCAGCCGAGTCTAATCTATTGTAGAAAACCCCTGCAACACCCTTCATATTGGTTTCAAGACGGGCTTTGGCTTCTTCCGATTTAACCTCAATACCTGCTTCCATTTGAACTATGGAAGCCATTGTTAGGATTTCATTCATGGTGTAACCCATTTCCTCGGCGCGTTTGAACATATCTTCAGTTATTCGGCTTTCGGTTTCTTTAAGCATACGCTCAACGGCAAGTTGGGCACATTCTTTTGAGTTATCATAGGAGTAGAAACTGTATGTCTCGGGGAAAAGATAACCCTCAAGGGTGTAATAGGTTTTAACACTATCGGCGCCTGATAAGAGCTTTGAGTCTTTTTTTGCTTCTCTTAATGCTTCGTAAAAGTCCGACTTAGAACAAACACCCTTGTTTTCAAGAATTGTGGCAATTCCGGGAACAGTAACCTTTTCGCCGTTTACATTTTTGGTAAAATCATTAATTCCGGTGCCTTCAGGAATGGTAACCTCAACAGTTTCGGCTTTTGCACCGTCATTGATGAGCATTTCACAAAGGGCTTTGTATCCCGCTTCGGTGTTGAAGGTATATAAACCGTATTTAAATTGGTTGTCATACCCCATAAGCTTAGAATAAACTCTAAAAAGCAAGGGAACTTTAACTGCTCCGCTTTCTTCTAACTTGTCGGCAATTTTAGCTGCCGGAGTGCCCATTGGTATATCCATTACAACATCTTCGCCTCTACCAAAACCAATTCCGGTAAAATCGGCGCCGCCATAAATTATTCCAACGGCTAAAGTTATCGAAACCACAATAATAGAAACAACCCAAATAATACCTTTTATTGGAGAATCGCTTTTTTTCTTGCGATTTTTCTTAGGCTTTTTAATTTTAATTTCATCTTCTTTAAGTTCAAAACCTTTGCCGATTATAAAATCGTCATCATTTTTAAAATGTTCGCTCATTTTAAACCTCCGTTGCAAATTGCATTTGTGTTTTTAGCGCTTTTGCAGTATCAGGGTCTTTTAAAACGGATAAAATTTGGAATCCAAACTCAAAAGCCACACCCGCGCCTCTTGCTGTTATGATATTACCGTCTTGCACAACATAATCAGGGGATAAAACAGCACCTTTAAGTTCATTTTCGAACCCTGGAAAACAGGTGGCGTTTTTATCCTTTAAAAGTTCCATGTTTCCTAAAATTTTAGGAGCCGCGCATATAGCACAAACAATTTTGTTATTGCTGTTTGCAAAGGTTATTGCGTTTTTAACGATTTCACTGTTTTCAAGGTTTGTAGTTCCGGGCATTCCGCCGGGGAGGATAACAGCATCCAAATCGTTGTTTAATACAATGTCTTTGTCTAATATATCTGCTTTAACGGTAATGTTATGAGCGCCTGTAATAAATTTATCACCAACACCTACAGTTGCAACATCAATACCGCCACGCCTCAAAATATCTAAGGGGGCTAATGCTTCACATTCTTCAAAACCGTTTGCTAAAAATAAATATACCATATTTAATCCTCGTAAACCTTAAGTACGGAATTTAAAACATCTTCCGCTATGGCTTCAATAGTTCTGGCTTCGCCATTTTCACTGCATGGGATAATTTCCCAATTAGAGTATTCGGCAGTGAATACAGCTGCTTTACGGCATTTAGCCAAATATTCGGTATCACTTTCGTGGATATCTTTCTTTGTTTCATCGCCCTTGTATCGTTTGGATAAAAGTTTTTGAGAAACTTCGATGGGCATATCAAGGAAAATAACCTTATCGGGTTTTGGAATAGCAATTTTATTGTATTCAAAATCGTAAAGCCAATCTAAAAAGCTTGTCCACTCAGTCTCGGGGAGTTTGGAACACTGATGAACGGCGTTAGATGTTGTATATCTACCTGAAACAATAGTGCCACCGTCGTTATAGTAGTTGCCCCAATCGGCTTTAAAACTGGCATATCTATCAACACTGTAAAAAACCGAAGCGGCAAATGCGTTTACATCGCCGGGTTTTTTGCCAAATTCTCCGCCTAAATACATTTTAACCAAGGTGCTTGAAGGATTGTCATAATTAGGGAAGGAGACAGCCTTGCAATCAACACCTTTTGATTTAAGGTTTTTTTCAAGAAGTTCTAATTGGGTGGATTTTCCGCTACCGTCAAGACCTTCAATAACAATTAATTTACCCATTGTTTTTTAATTCCTTATAAAATTCTCTAACTTCTGCCGCTTTACCGCAGGTCATTTTACCCTCGCTGCAACCGCCTCTAAGACAAGAAGGACCTGCATTTTTAAATAGATTTGGAGCAACGGCGGAAACTAAACCTAACATTTGGTTTGCAACATCTTGAATTTCCCATTGAGCTCTTTTGCAACAACGGATTTTAAAGAAGTTCATTAAAGAACGGGCATTCATTGTCATAACCATTTGGGTTTCACAAGCATTGGGTAAAACAAAACGGGCATCTTCAATAGCCTTTTTCTCGGCTAGTTTTTCAGCGGTTTTTTCATCCTTGCCTTCAGCGATAAATTCAGCGGTGTGTTTTTCTTTTAAAATCTCGGTAAGGCGGTCATAACGCTTTTGATCCTCGGCCATTATTTCCTCAAAAACCTCTAACGCTTCGGGAACAGCGGCAATTTCGGGAGGAGTTATGTATTCAAAACTGCCCTCTCTGACATAACGTTGACTTTTAACCGAGAATGATGCCATTCTGTGACGAGTGATTTGGGCTAACAATGCACGGGAAACACCTTCTATTCCAAAGGTGAAACTCGCGTGTTCAATAGGGCTTTCGTGACCAATTTGACTTAACATATCAACAAAGGAGGAAGCTTGTTCATCGGTTAAATTTTCGTTTAATTCACTTACCTTGGAACTGCTGTAACAAAGCTTGGCAGCACAGGCAATTGTATGCTCGGGATTTGGGGTGTGGGCTAATAAATATACTTTAGGCATAACACAGGCACCTTTCTAAAAATTATACACAAATATTATACCAAAAAACCTATTAAATTTCAACTATGAAACAATATTAAACCAATAAAATTAAAAAAATAAAAAATGTTGAAAAAAATTGAAAAAAAGTCTTTTTTTGTGGGGAGTTTTGTGGTATTATATATTTGATTTAAAAAAGCGGAGGTTTTAATAATGGCTACTGTAGATTTTAAGCATTCTCCTTACGGAGACATGGCGATTATCAGCATGCGTGGATGCGAGGATATTTCGTCAAAGGTGGACTATTACCTAAAAAAATGGCGTAATATTAAAGAGGAAGATTCTTTTGTTGTATCGGCAAATTGCCCTCGTTTCGGAACCGGTGAGGCAAAGGCGGTTTTAAACCACACTGCAAGAGGTTTGGATGTATATATTATTTGTGATTGTTTCAATTATAATGTTACATATAAAATGTACGGACAAACTGTTCCTATGAGTCCTGATGACCACTTCCAAGACTTAAAGCGTATTATTGCGGCTTTGGGCGGAAAAGCAAGAAGAATCACGGTTATTATGCCTATGCTTTATGAGGGCAGACAACACAGAAGAACCACCAGAGAGTCTATGGACTGCGCTATGGCTTTGCAAGAACTCGTTGCAATGGGTGTTAAGAACATCATCACCTTTGATGCTCACGACCCCAGAGTTAACAATGCTATTCCTCTTGATGGATTTGATAATGTTCAGGCTGCTTATCAAATGATTAAGGCTTTACTTAAAACAGTTCCTGATGTTAAACTTGATCGTGACCACACCATGATCGTTTCTCCTGATGAAGGCGGTATGGGTCGTTGCATTTATTATTCTTCCGTTTTAGGTCTTGAACTCGGTATGTTCTACAAGCGTCGTAACTATTCAGTTATTGTTAACGGCAGAAACCCCATTGAGGCTCACGAGTTCTTGGGTAATGATATTAAGGGCAAGGATTTAATTCTTGTTGACGATATGATTTCTTCCGGCGAATCTATGCTTGATATCGCTGCTAAACTTAAAGAAAAGGGAGCAGCAAGGATTTTTGTTTTCTCTACATTTGGTCTTTTTGTTGAAGGTCTTGAGAAGTTTGATGAGTACTATGAAAACGGTTTAATTGATAAGGTATTTACTACCAACCTTATTTTCCAAACCGAAGAACTTTTAAAGCGTGAGTGGTATTGCAGTGTTAATATGTCTAAATATATTGCACTCTTAATTGATACTTTAAACTACGATAACTCTATCAGCCATCTTCTTGACCCTGCTGACAGAATTAAAAATGTTGTTGCAAAATACGAGGAAGCACAAGGTAAATAATTCTTAAAATTTAACACCCGATAAGCGGAATTAACACCCGTTTGTCGGGTGTTTTTTTATGCCTTAAAAAAAGTTTACTATTTTTTAAAAAAAAACTTGATTTTTCGAAAAATAGGGTATATAATTCAATTAAGTGGTGAAAAGTGCATCAAAATACCATTAAAGTGTTTAAATGTGGTGGATTTGGAGGTGAGAACTGTGCTTTTCGGAGGTTACGACCATAAAATTGATAAAAAGGGCAGAGTTTTCATTCCTTCTGCTTTCAGAGATGAACTTGGCGAAAACTTTATTATTTGTAAAGGTATATTCGGTAAAGGTTGCCTTTGCGTTTACTCGATGGACGAGTGGAAAAAGTTTGTTGAGCGTTTAGGCAGTATGCCTGCTGCTAAGTCAAGTAATGTAAAGCGTTTCTTATATGATGGTGCATTTAATGTTGAGTTTGATACTCAAGGAAGAATTTTAGTTCCCAACTCCCTTCGTGAATATGCCGACCTTGACAGTGAGGTTCATATTATCGGTATGGATACCAACCTTGAAATTTGGGATAGTAAGGCTTGGGAGAAAGAAAAGGAAAGCACAACATTTGAGTCGATAGCCTCATCTCTTGAGGAGTTTGATTTCTAAAATGGAATTTAAACATATTTCGGTTTTACTTAATGAATGTATAGAATCTTTAAATATTAAGCCTGATGGCATTTACATTGACGGTACTGCCGGTGGAGCAGGACATTCACGGGAAATTGCCAAAAGATTGGATGGCGGTTTACTTTTAGCACTTGACCAAGATCCTGACGCCGTTGAGGTTGCAACCGAAAGGTTAAAGGATTTACCTGCCAAAGTGATTAGAGCAAACTTTAGTCAAATGGATGCGGTGGCTTTGAGCGAAGGCGTCGAAAAGGTTGACGGTATTCTTTTGGATTTAGGTGTTTCTTCCCATCAGTTGGATACTGCTGAAAGAGGTTTTTCTTATCATAAGGATGCGCCCTTGGATATGAGAATGAGCCAAAAGGGAATTTCGGCAAAAGATATTGTTAACAGTTTTTCCGAAAAGGAACTTAGTGACATATTAATTCGTTTTGGCGAAGAAAAGTTTTCAAGGCGAATTGCTTCAAGAATTGTGGAAGCAAGAAAGCAAAAAGAAATCTCCACGACTTTGGAATTGGCCGAAATAATAGCAAATGCTGTTCCTGCCAAGGAGAGAAGGGATGGACATCCCGCAAGAAAATCTTTCCAAGCCTTGAGAATTGCCGTTAACGGTGAGCTTGATGTTTTAAATGAGGTTTTAGATAAAGCCTTTGATTTGTTGAAACCCGATGGTGTTTTGGCAATTATAACCTTCCATTCTTTAGAGGATAGAATGGTGAAACTTAAATATAAAGAGTTTACAACAGGTTGCACCTGTCCTCCGGATTTTCCTGTTTGTGTTTGTGGTAAAACACCTCGTGGTCGATTGTTTACAAGAAAGCCTATCGAACCC
This sequence comes from Acutalibacteraceae bacterium, assembly GCA_045659605.1. Taxonomy (GTDB): domain Bacteria; phylum Bacillota; class Clostridia; order Oscillospirales; family Acutalibacteraceae; genus UBA737. Next base: position 12,279 of record JAZOXF010000026.1, on the reverse strand, counting down.
ACCGAAAAAGAGTTGGAAATGAACCCCCGAAGCAGAAGTGCAAAACTTAGGGTAATAATTAAAAACTAGAATAAAAACATAAAGGAGCATTACAAGTGAATAATATTAAGTATTATAACGATAGCCTTGCCTATGACTTTGCCATGTTTGCGCCAAAGCCTGCAAGAGCGACAAAAGAAAAAGATAATATTGTTGTAATGCCCAAGGTTAGAAAAAATCAGGCTAAGCGCAGAAGGGCAGCAACAAAAGCAATTTCGGCCCCTGCGTTAATTGTCATGACTGCTATAATTGTTTTGGCGGGTCTTTGCGGCAATATTGCTCTTAGACTTAAAATAAATGAGGTTAATGCCGAAATTAGTGACGTTAAGGCTGTTATCGCCGAACTTGATAGTGAAAAAACTGAGTTAGAAGTTGAAATGCAAAGAAGAATTTCTTTTGCAAATTTAGAACTCGAAGCAACCGAACTTGGGATGACAAAACCCGAAAAAGACAATGTAGTTTACATTAGAGTAAACAATAAAGATGCAGCAAAAACTGCTGATGGCACTTTGATGGTGTCAGAGTAATAATAAAACGAAGATAGGTAATATATTAGTATACGAGAGTGGATTTTTCCAACTCTCGTATTCGGCTTTAAATTGGAGGTGCAAAAATGACAGTAAAACCCGGTAAAGAAATGGTAAAACGCATTTTTACTGTTATGCTTGTGCTTATTATTGCTTTTAGTGGAATTTCCGCTGTAAGGTTAGTTAACATAATGATTATTAACGGCGAAAAGTACCAAAATGAAGCCTCCGAGCAACAGTTGTATGATAGTCTTGTTACCGCTCCAAGAGGGGATATATACGACAAAAATATGCAGGTGTTGGCAAAATCCACCACAGCTTGGACAGTTTACATAACACCAAACGGAATTCGCAAGATTGAAGATGAAGGCGATAGGGAATTGGTGCGTAAAACCATTGCTGAAAACCTTTCTGAAATACTTGATGTTGAATATGAAACCGTTTACGAGCAAACCGATAAGAATTCCTATTACGTGATAGTGAAAAAGAAGGTTGAAAAAAGCATCGCCGATAAGGTCAGAAAGTTTTTAAGCGATGAAAAATATGAAGATTTAGAACTTGTCAGATATGTGGGTCTTGATGAAACCACAAAGAGATATTACCCCAACGACAGTTTGGCTTCGGTAGTTTTAGGTTTTGTTGGTTCCGATGACCAAGGTCTTGGTGGCCTTGAGAGTTATTACGATAACGAACTCACGGGCATTGCCGGAAGAGTTGTTGCTGCTAAAAGCGCCGCAGGTACCGATATGAGTTGGACCTATGAAAGGGTTGAAGAAGCAACCAAGGGTAGTTCTTTGGTTTTGACTTTAGATACCTACATTCAATACACTGCTGAGAAATATTTGGAAGCAGCAATTGCCGAAAACCAAATTGCCGAACGTGGCGCTGCAATTGTAATGAATGTTAAAACCGGCGGAATTTTGGCTATGGCCGTAAAGGGCGATTTTAATCCTAATGAACCTTTTACTCTTTCAGCAGCTGACCAAAAAATTGTAGATGCACTTGAAAACGATGAAGAAAAAAATAAAAAAACCACTGAACTTTTAAACCGTCAATGGCGTAATAAAGCTGTTTCGGATACCTATGAACCCGGTTCGGTTTTCAAGGTTATAACCGCCGCAATCGGTTTGGAAGAAAATCTTATAAATGTGAATAATACCTTCTATTGCGATGGTCATACAACCGTTGCAGGAAGAAACTATAATTGTCATAAACTTGCAGGTCACGGCACTCAAAGTTTGGCCCAGTCAATGTCCAATTCTTGCAACCCTGCATTTATTACGATTGGTCAACAGGTTGGAATTAACACTTTTTCAAAGTATTTTAAGGCATTTGGATTGACCGAAAAAACCGGAATTGACCTTCCCGGTGAAGCAAATTCTACCTACCATAAACAAACCAATATGGGACCGGTTGAATTGGCTTCTTCTTCCTTTGGTCAAACATTTAATACTACCCCAATACAGTTAATATCCGCGGTGGCCACCTGTGTTAACGGTGGTTATTTGGTTAGACCTCATTTGGTTGAAAAGATGATAGATGAGGACGGTAAGGTTGTTAAAACAACAAACACAGGATATAAGCGCCAGGTAATTTCAAAAAGCACTTCCGATACTTTGCGTACTCTTATGGAATTTGTGGCGCAAAACGGCGCTAAAAACGCTTTGGTTTCGGGTTATAGAATTGGCGCTAAGACAGGTACATCCCAAAAAATGTCTAAGATTTTGTCAACGGGTGATACTTATCTTTATGTTGGTTCTTGCGTTTCGGTAGCTCCTGCCGATGATCCCGAAATTGCAGTACTTGTACTGCTTGATGAACCTAAGGGTGACAAGTATTACGGCGGTGTCATTTCCGCGCCTGTTAACGGAAAAATAATGACCGATATTCTTCCTTATTTGGGTTACGAACCCAGTTATACCGAGGAAGAACTTAAAAATATTGCTCTTTCGGTACCCGAATTGGTCGGAGATACAGTTGAAAATGCTAAGGCTAAACTTTCTTCCGCTAAGTTACAATATCAAATTCAAGGTAACGGTGAAAAAATTGTTCGTCAAATACCTGAATCGGGTAGCCGTATTTTGAGCGGTGGTGTGGTTATACTTTATACCGAAGATACTAACGACAAAACAGTTACAGTACCTAATCTTGTGGGACTTACTGCAACTGAGGTTAATAAAGTTTCTGCAAGTAGTGGAATAAATATAGAATTTTCCGGTAATATAACATCCGGCGGTTTAAAATCATATCGCCAAAGCATTGAACCGGGAGCAACGGTTAATGCAGGAACAATTGTGACGGTTTATTTTAGAGATGAATCGGCAGTAGATGGTTGATTAGAGGTGACATAAATGAAACTCAATGATTTGATTGAATGTTCTGAAAATTTAAAAAACTTGGAGATTACAGGGGTTACTTGTGATTCTCGCAAGGTGGAGAAGGGCTTTGCTTTCGTATGCATTAACGGAGCTTTAAGTGACGGCCATGATTTCGCAGGAATGGCTTTAGAAAAAGGTGCTGCCGTAATTATTGCTGAAAGAGATTTGAAGTTAGAAAATCAGGTTTTGGTTGAAGATACCCATAAAGCCTTTGCAACTATGAGTGCAAATTGGTTTTCTAATCCTGCTAAAGGTCTTAAATTAATTGGTGTTACAGGTACCAACGGTAAAACATCGGTTACCTATATGTTAAAACAAATCCTTGAGTCTTTTGGAGAAAAGGTGGGTCTTGTCGGTACTATTCAAAATATGATTGGCGATGAAATTATACCTACAAGCAATACCACTCCCAACGCTTATGACCTTAACGCCTTGTTTGCTTCAATGAAGGAAAAAGGCTGTACCTATGCGGTTATGGAGGTTTCTTCTCACGCTCTTGACCAATGCCGTGTATTTGATTTGAGTTTTGAAACTGCAATTTTCACCAACTTAACTCAAGACCATTTAGATTACCATATTACTATGGAAAATTATTTGGATGCCAAGAAAAAGTTATTCAAGATGTGCAAAACCGCAATTGTGAACTCTGATGATGAATATGCTCAAAAAATCATGGAAGGTCTTGATTGCGAAATTATAACCTACTCAACAAAAAATGATTCTACATTTAGTGCTAAGGCAATTAACTATCGTCCTGCCAGTGTGGAATACGAACTTGTAAGTGACAGTGTTTTACAACATATTAAGGTTAATACAGGCGGTAAATTTACTGTTTATAACTCTCTTGCTGCTGTATGTTGCGCTTTAAAATTAGGTTTTAATGCCGCTGAAGTTGCTAAAGCATTGGCAAGTCTACAAGGTGTAAAGGGCAGGGCAGAAGTAGTAGAAAACGATAAAGGCTTTACCATTATTATTGACTATGCTCACACTCCGGATGGTTTAAAGAATATACTTTCTACATTTAAAGAGTGCAAGAGAAACCGAGTTATTGCCCTTTTTGGTTGCGGTGGAAACCGTGATAAAACAAAGCGTCCCATTATGGGTAGCATCGCTTCAAGATATGCAGATTATGTTATTGTTACAAGCGATAATCCACGAAAAGAAAATCCCACTGATATTATAAATGATATTCTCGTGGGCCTTGACGGTAGTCCTACACCTTATAAGGTTATAGAAAATAGGGTAGAGGCAATAAAATACGCCGTTAAAATTGCTCAGCCCGATGACATTGTTGTTTTGGCGGGCAAGGGTCATGAAACCTATCAAATTTTAGCTGACGGTACAATTCATCTTGATGAAAGAGAAGTAGTTGCCGAGGCTTTGAAAGAAATCTAAAAAAGGGGAAATCAAAATGGGAGATTACACTTCGATTATTTGCGCTGCAATAGCCTTTATAGTAACGGTCCTTTTGGGATTTGTAGTTATTCCTTATTTGAGAAAACTTAAATTTGGGCAAACTATTTTAGAAGAAGGTCCTACTTGGCATAAAGGAAAACAAGGCACCCCAACAATGGGCGGTGTTATGATTATTGCAGGCGTGCTTATCGCATTAGCGGTAGGTTTTGGTGTTTCCTCTATAATCGGTTCTAATTTTGCAAAGGAATTTTATGATTCTTTTAGATGTACAAACTTTATTGCAGGAATTTTTATGGCACTTAGTATGGCCGGTATAGGATTTTTTGATGATTATATAAAGGTTGTTAAAAAACGCAATCTGGGTCTTACAGCCCGTCAAAAAACCTTGTTGCAACTTTTGGTTTCGGCCGCCTATTTAGCAGCGCTTTGCATTGGTGGAATGCGCACAACATATATTCCTTTTATCGGGGATGTAAATATTGTAAGCGGTGTCGGCCTTTTGTTTTGGCCAATTGCTTTAATGTTTATTTACGGATTTACCAATGCGGTTAATCTTACTGATGGTATCGACGGTTTAGCTTCTTCGGTAACAGTTATTGTTGCTTGTTGCTTTATGTTGGCAGGTGCTTGGCTTAATATTACAACCATAAATGTCCTTTCGGCTGCTTTGGCAGGCGCTTGTGTTGGCTTTGTATTCTGGAACGGTTATCCCGCAAAGGTTTTCATGGGAGATACAGGATCTATGTTCTTGGGCGGTATGGTTGTTGCCATTTCCTTTGGAGTTGGAAAACCAATATTACTTATTTTCGCCGGTATAACCTATTTGTTGGAAGCGCTTTCCGATATAATTCAGGTGGCATACTACAAAAAGACTAAAAAGCGCGTTTTCAAAATGGCGCCTTTACATCATCACTTCGAAATGTGCGGTTGGAGTGAGCAAAAGGTTGTTTTGGTATTCTCTTTAATAACCTTTGTGGGTTGCGTTATAGCACTTTTACCGATTTTATTATCATTATAAAAAGGAGGAATAGCAAATGGCTGGTTCAAAAAAACAGTTGAAACAAAAGTCGGGCAAAATGGATATAACCTTTTTGTCTATTGTGTTAATTCTTTTAACAATAGGTCTTGTTATGCTGTTTTCTGCCAGTTATGCTTATTCCTTAGAATATTACGGCAGTAGTTATCACTTTATTTCCCGTCAAGCATTATTTGCGCTAATAGGCGTAGCAATAATGTTGGGTGTTTCTAAAATTCCTTATCATTTTTGGCGCAGATTTGCCTGGATAGTTTTTGGAATTTCTACTACATTGTTAGTAATTTTGCTTATTCTTCCGCCAATGGTTAGCGGTATGGACGTTAAGCGTTGGTTTGTTATCGGACCTATAAACTTCCAACCTTCCGAGGTTGCGAAATTTTCAATAATTTTGCTTTTTTCTTCACTTATTGCAAGTAATTATAAAGAAATGAAGAAAATCGGATTTATAGGTTTTCTTGCGGCAATTTTGCTTTTTACCGCCGGTTTAATTGTTGCCGAGCCTCATTTATCCGCAACACTGCTTGTTTTGTTAATCGGTGTTGTTTTAATGGTAGTTGGCGGAATGGCAGTTAAGTTTATTCTAAGCGGTGCTTTAGTTGGTGTTGTTGGAATTGTTGTTTTTATGCTTTCGGGCGCTATCAGTTATGTTAAAGACCGTTTGGACTATTGGATTGACCCTTGGTCCGATGCCACGGGAAAAGGTTTCCAAACCATTCAATCTTTATTGGCAATTGGTTCAGGCGGTATTTTAGGTAGAGGAATTGGACAGTCACGGCAAAAATATCTTTGGGTGCCCGAACCTCATAATGACTTTATTTTTTCTATTGTTTGTGAAGAATTAGGTTTGATAGGCGCGTTTGTTATAATAATTCTGTTTTGTTTGCTTGTTTGGAGAGGTTTTCATATTGCAATGCATGCAAAAGATAAATATGGTTCTCTTTTGGCAATCGGTCTTACTTTCCAGGTTGGGCTTCAAGCAATGCTTAATATATTTGTTGTTACCAACACAATCCCGAACACAGGTATAAGTTTACCCTTCTTTAGTTACGGCGGAACATCACTGTTAATTCTTCTTGCCGAAATGGGTGTTGTGTTATCGGTTTCTCGCGGCGCCGATATTGAAAAAACTTAAAATGGGGTGTTTGATTTGAAAATCTTATTTGCAGGTGGCGGCACAGCCGGTCACATTAATCCTGCTTTGGCAGTTGCAGGGTATATAAAAGAAAATCACCCTGATGCTGAAATTTATTATATTGGTACTGCAGGCAGACTTGAGGCAAAACTTGTACCCGAAAAGGGTTATGATTTTCGCACGATTGATGTTGTGGGATTTTCCAGAAGTTTATCACCCGCAGGTATAATTAAAAATATAAGCGCAGTTAAAAAAGCAATTACTGCCTCGAACCGTTGCAAAAAACTTTTAAAAGAAATTAATCCTGATGTGGTTATGGGTACGGGTGGCTATGTTAGCGGCCCCGTACTTAAAACGGCTCAAAAAATGGGATTTAAAACGGCTATTCACGAGCAAAACGCTTTCCCCGGTGTTACCACCAAAATGTTGGCAGGCGGCGCTAATACCGTAATGCTTGCTATGAAGGAAGCGCAAAAACTTTTAAAATTAAATAAAAAACCGGTTATTACCGGAAATCCGATTAGACTTGAACTCTTAAAGATTACAAGGGAAGAGGCAAGAAGAAAATTAGGACTTGATAATAGACCTTTAATCTTGTCTTTTGGCGGTTCATTGGGAGCCGAAAAGGTTAATGAGGCGGTTACAGAACTTATTAAATGGCACAATGGAAAAGGTGAGTTTTATCATATTCACGCCACAGGCAAACTGGGTTTTGATGATATGAAAAAAGCCTTGAGCGACATTAAATTAGCTGATGAAATAGATCTTAGAGAATATATTAATGATATGGATGTTTGCATGGCGGCGGCCGACTTGGTTATTTGTCGTGCAGGTGCTATTACCTTGGGTGAACTTCAAGCTTGCGGTAAACCTTCTATATTAATTCCTTCTCCTTATGTTGCGGAAAATCATCAATTCCACAATGCTATGACCCTTAAAAAGGCAGGCGCAGCCGAGGTTTTGGAAGAAAAAGATTTAAGTGGCGAAACCCTTATTAAATCGGTTGAAAGCCTTATAAACGACAAGTCAAAACTTGAAAAAATGATCAATAGCGCAAGAAAAAGCGCTATAATTGATGCGAACGAGCGAATTTATAAGGAAATAATGAAACTTTATACCGGTGTTTAACCCAAAATACCTTTTTTGCATAGTATAAACTGAAAACTATGCCAAGAGGGTGTTTATATGTCCAAAATTTTAATAAAAGGCGGGAAAAGGTTAGAAGGTGAGATTGACCTTCAAGGTGCTAAAAACAGTGTTTTACCTATTCTTGCCGGCACCCTGCTTTGCAACGATAAATGCGTTATACATAATTGTCCAAATATCGCTGATGTTAAAACCTCTATAAAAATCCTTGAGGCTTTGGGTTGTATTTGCGAAATGAATGAAAAAACATTGACCGTTGACCCGAAAAATGCTTTTGGTTTTCAAATACCCGATGATTTAATGCGCGAAATGCGTTCCTCGGTGGTATTTTTGGGGGCAATAATCGGTAAGACTTCAAAAGCGGTAATCAGCAGTCCGGGTGGGTGCGAATTAGGTCCCAGACCCATTGATTTGCATTTATCAGCTTTGAAGAAAATGGGTGTTAATGTTACCGAAGAACACGGATATCTTTATTGCGAAGCAAAAAAAGGTGCAACAGGCACTGAAATTACCTTAGGATTTCCAAGTGTCGGCGCGACCGAAAACATTATATTAACAGCTGTTAAGGCTAAAGGTCTTACCATAATTCACAATGCGGCAAAAGAACCGGAAATTAGTGATTTGGCTGATTTTTTAAATTCGGCAGGCGCCAGAATTTACGGTGGCGGTTCGGATACGGTTTATATACATGGTGTAGATACTTTAAGAGGCACCGAACACTCTATTATCCCTGATAGAATTGTTGCGGCAACATATATGTCCTGTTGTGCGGTGACAGGTGGCGAACTTGTTTTAAAAGGGGCAATGCCTTCCCACATAACCTCAATTTTATCGGTTTTCAGGGATTCGGGTTGCGATGTTCGTGTTTCGGGTAAAACCTTAAAAATAAATGCAAAAAATAAAATATTAAGGGTACCAACTATTCGAAGTTTGGTTTATCCCGGTTTTCCGACCGATGCGGGACCTGTGATTATTGCAATGCTTTGTAAAGCAAAGGGAACCTCGGTTTTTGTGGAAAATATTTTTGAAAACCGTTTTCGCTATGCCGATGAATTAAAACGGCTTGGGGCAAAGATTGAAACTCAGGGCAAAATTGCTGTTATTGAGGGTGTTGAAAGTCTTTCGGGAGCCACCTGTAAATGCACCGATCTAAGAGGCGGCGCCGCTTTGGTTACAGCAGGTCTTTGCGCTAAAGGCGAAACATTAATAGATGAAATTCACCATATCCAAAGAGGTTATGATGATATTGTTACTACTTTAAGTAATGTTGGCGCGGATATACAATATGTTTAAGGAATGATTTTTTGAAAAAGGAATTGCCGAGAGATGAATTCATCAAAAAAAGAGTTGAACGTCAAAAAAAGATAAGAAAAAGACGTCTTACTGCTTTTTTTGTGATATTTATAATCATGCTTTTGTGCGCAGGTGCTGTGCTTTCTTTTACGGTGTTTTTCCCAATTGAAAGCATTAGCATAAAGGGTAGTGAAATTTATACTGCACAGGAAATTTTAGAAGCATCAAAAATTACAAAAGGGGATAACCTTTTTGCGATTAATCGCTCAAAAGTCGAAAATAAAATAAGAACCAAACTTCCGTTTGTTGAAAGCATTAGTTTCAAAAGGGTAATGCCCGATACTTTGAAGATTACGGTTACCGATGCGGTGGAATTCGCCGCCTTTAAGGTTAAAGATAAGTATTACACTGTTTCATCATCGGGTTGGGTGCTGGAAGAGGGTAAAAAACGCCCTGAAAAACTGATGAATATAGTTTGTGATGTTAAGTGTAAAGTAGGTAGCGAAGTGGTTTTTAACAAGAAGGAAGAAAAAGAATTGTTAGAAACAATTTCCAATGCTTTGGATGGTAAAAAATTAGATGTAAATTTAATTGATATTACTAATTTGGCATCCCTTAAATTAGAGGTTGAAGACCGTTTTGAAGTTGACTTGGGTAATGCCAATAATATTCCCGAAAAAATCAATCATTTAATAGGAATGGTTGAGAAAATCGAACCCGAAAAAAGCGGCAAAATTAACCTTAGTATGTGGTCAACAACCAATACAAAAGGCACTTTTATTGCTGATAAAAAATAATGTATAAAAAATATTACAATATTGTAATAAAACAGTTGAAATTTTAAAAAAAGTGTGTTATTATCAATATGTATGATAATATATACTTGGAAATTAATATAAATACGGAGGAATTTAAAATGGCATTTGAAGTAGCAGAGCCAAATGTAGTTCAAATCAAGGTTGTAGGTGTCGGCGGTGGCGGCGGTAACGCAATTAACCGCATGGTTGATGCCGGCGTTAAGGGTGTTGAATTTGTTGCTGTTAACACCGATAAAGCAGCTTTAATTAAGTCTAAAGCAACTCTTAAAATTCAAATTGGTGACAAGACCACTGCAGGCATGGGCGCAGGCGGTAATCCTGATAACGGTAGAGCAGCAGCTGAAGAGTCACGCGATGAAATCGCAGCAGCAATCAGAGATGCTGATATGATTTTCATTACCGCAGGTATGGGCGGCGGAACCGGTACAGGCGCAGCTCCCATCGTTGCATCGGTTGCTAAGGAGTTAGGTATCCTTACAGTTGGTATCGTTACAAAGCCTTTCGCTTTTCAAGGCAAAAAACGTATGACCCAAGCTGAAGCTGGTATCGCTGCATTAAAAGAAAGCGTAGATAGCCTTGTTGTAATTCCCAACGAGCGCCTTAAGTTTGTAAGTGAAGAGAAGATTACCTTCAAAAACGCATTCGACATCGCTGATGATGTTCTTCGTCAAGGCGTACAAAGCATTTCCGAGCTTATCAACGTTACCGCATTGGTTAACCTTGACTTTGCTGACGTATGCTCCATTATGTCCGATGCAGGTTATGCACACATGGGCGTTGGTGTTGCTACAGGCCGTGATAAGGCTGAGCAAGCAGCTCGTACTGCTATTAACAGTCCTCTTATCGAGACTTCAATGGATAATGCTCGTGGCGTAATCATTAGCATTACCGGTTCTGATGATATCGGACTTGAAGAGGTTGAACTTGCTTCTTCTATTATTTCTGATATGGCTCATCCTGACGCAACCATCATTTGGGGTGCTCAACTTGATGATACTCTTGAAGATACTATCCGTGTAACCGTTGTTGCTACAGGTTTAGGTGATGACCGCAAAGATGACAAAAACGATTTGGCTTCTTTCTTAAACACCACCAGCGCTGATGACGATGAGACCTACACTGATGCTTTAAGCTTCTTTAAGCAATAATTAATCTAACAGCACATTTGTTTTATGCAAATGTGCTGTGTATTTTTTTACATATTCGGAGAGGCGGGTAACCGTTTTCTCCGTTTGATTTTTTATAGGGTTGTGCATATTATACAAAAGATATTAAACTTTCGTGTAATATATGTGTAACAAGTCGAAATATTAAAAAATACTTGCATATTTATTCAATTTATGGTAATATTTATGCATAGAAATTATTGAAATATGCATAAAACTTGCATAACGGAGGAATTATTATGAATAAAAAAGAAATTAAAAAAGTTGTACTTGCCTACTCGGGAGGTTTGGATACATCCATTATTATTCCTTGGCTTAAGGAAAACTATAATAATCCTGAAATCATTGCTGTTTCCGGTAATGTGGGTCAGGCTGATGAACTCGAAGGTCTTGAGGAGAAGGCTATCAAAACTGGCGCTTCAAAATGCTATATTGAGGACTTGACCGAAGAGTTTTTGACCGACTTTGTTTTCCCTTGTGTTCAAGCCGGCGCTAAATATGAAGATTATCTTTTGGGTACTGCATTTGCTCGTCCTCCTATTGCAAAGAGAATTGCTGAAATTGCTTTGGCTGAGGGTGCTGACGCTATTTGCCACGGTTGTACCGGTAAGGGTAACGACCAAGTTCGTTTTGAACTTGCAATTAAGGCTTTGGCTCCTGATATTACAATTATTGCTCCTTGGAGAGAGTGGGAAATCAAATCCCGTGAAGAAGAAATCGCTTATGCTGAAGCTCACAATGTTCCTCTAAAGATTAACCGTGAGACTAACTATTCCAAGGATAAGAACATCTGGCATTTATCTCACGAGGGACTTGACCTTGAAGATCCCGGCAACGAGCCTACTTATGAAAAGGAAGGATTCCTCGAGCTTGGTGTTTCCCCGCTCAAAGCACCCGACGAACCCACATATATCACTCTTGAGTTTGAAAGCGGTGTTCCGGTTGCGCTCAACGGTGAAAAGATGAGCGGTAAAGAGATCGTTCTCGCGCTCAATGAGATCGGCGGCAAAAACGGTATTGGACTTCTCGACATCGTTGAAAACCGTCTTGTTGGTATGAAGTGTCGTGGCGTATATGAAACTCCCGGCGGAACAATTCTTTACAAGGCTCACTCTGTTCTTGAACAAATCTGTCTTGATAAAATGACTATGCACGAAAAGCAAAAGCTTTCTGTAACCTTCGCTGAATTGGTTTACAACGGTCAATGGTTCACTCCGCTTCGCGAAGCGCTTTCCGCTTTCGTTGACAAGGCGATGGAAAACGTTACCGGAAAGGTACGCTTGAAGCTCTACAAGGGCAACATGATAAACGCAGGTGTTTGGAGCGAC
>JAZOXF010000025.1:0-2429 GCA_045659605.1 Acutalibacteraceae bacterium | reverse complement strand
CATTTTGAAATTGCAGTTCGTGAAACATAAATAGCTTCTGCAAGTTCTTCTTGAGTGATTTCTTTTTGTTTTCGAAGCTGTTGTAATTTCTCATTAAATTCCATAACAAACTCGCTTTACTAATATTAATTATTATTAATTATAAAAATTAACCACAACTCTATCAAACAAATCAACCTGAATCAATATCTTCATACTTGTGTTTCAGTACGAAGATTTTTAAATGCAAAAATTCAAGTAAAAGAAGTGAAAAAATGCTTTAGTAAACCAACTGAAAAGCAGTAAAAAAAAGCGTGGCATAAGTCTTATCAAGCATTAAATTTGTGCATACAAATTTCGTTTATTGGGGGTACAGCCCTAAAACCCGTATGAAAACAGACAAAATAAAAGTCGCACTCCGAAAGGAATGCGACGATACATAAAACTATGAAACTATATACAAACCTCTATTTTAAACAAAAAAACTGAGTATTCATAGGTCAAATCCCTTATGAATACTCAATATGGTGCGAGATTTATAATAAATCAAGGCGTAGCCTTGTATATCATCAACACGGAGTGTTGTATCTCATCAGAACAAAGTTCTGTATATCATCATTGCGAAAGCTTATACAGCCTGCGGCTGATGATATACACCCTGACGGGTGATGATATACGCCTTCGGCGATGATATACCATTGCTTTCGCAATGGATAAAAAATAGACAAGCCTTTAAGCTTGTCTATTTCTGGTGCGAGAGACGGGGTGCGGGTGTCCGGTGGACACCTCTGTGCGTAGCACAGAAGCACCGACCGAGGCGGCAGCCGAGACCTTGAACCCGTACGAGCTGCCCCACTCCCTCTTGCGGTGCCCAAAATCGCTTTTCGGCTTGGAGCGCCGAGCGATTTTGCCCGCTGCGCCACAATCGCACTCCCTTCCTCTGCCACAGGCAGCGGTCGTGCTCAATGCCCCTCAAACGTTTGAGGGTCGTGTTCGGATAAAACAAAAAAACCAGACCTTTCGGTCTGGTCTGGTGCGAGAGACGGGACACGGCTTTGCTTCGCAAATCCTGCATCCTTGTCGACCCAATGCTTCGCATTCGGTACCCGACTTCGGACTTCGTAGCTAAAAACAATCCACCGGATTGTTTTCTTAACGCTTCTCACCCTCTTAGGCTTCAAGTCCCTTTGTCTTTCTCTTAAACAAGATAAAAAAAGAACTCAGCAACCTTTTGGTTACTGAGTCATGGTGCGAGTTGACAACCCTTATCCGAACCAACATTTTGCTATTGATACATTGCCTTAAGGGCGCACTTACTCACCACCGTAAAGGCGGTACGGTGTATATGAACGCTTTCCTAACACGCCAAAAAGCACAGGGCGGCAAACGAGCTGAACCCTGTGCTTTTGTGTTATTTTGTTGTTGGAATGTCTTGTCAATAGAAAGAACATATTTACTACGAGGCAAGTATCTTATTGTAACATAATCTCCGATTTCAAATTCATCAAAATGCATGGAAATATATTGTTCACCATCTATTGTGATTTCTTTTCCATAACCATTTATATTTGGAAACCGAATTGTACTTATTTCTTCAATTGATGAAATTTCTCCTTGTGTTGTTATTGAATCTGATTCATTCTCAAATAATAGCCAAAAGCCTCCATTGGATAATCTGACAATATTAATACTTAGCAACAATAAAAAGCCAATAATGATAACAAGATTTTTAAGTAAAGAACTTTTTTTAATAATGCCTAATCGAATAGTTTTATAAACAGATATAACAGAATTTAATAAAAAAAATGAAAATAATGTCCCTATAATAATAGGATTAATCAATCCACCATTTAGATAATAGTTAAAATCAAAACACATATATTAATCACCTACCATTCAAACAATTGTATAGGTTGTAAATAATAATCATATCTTATACCGTCTTCATTATATACATATTTTTTACTGAAGTCAATCATTTGTTTTGAAGGTATTGAAAAAGAGCCATATAAGTTAAATATAACCAAAAAATCCGAACCCTTTCCCTATTTGGAAAATTTGGTTCGGATTTTTCTGGTTTGGTGCGAGAGACGGGGTGCGGGTGTCCGGTGGACACCTCTGTGCGTAGCACAGAAGCACCGACCGAGGCGGCAGCCGAGACCTTGAACCCGTACGAGCTGCCCCACACCCTCTTGCGGTGCCCAAAATCGCTTTTCGGCTTGGAGCGCCGAGCGATTTTGACCGCTGCGCCACAATCGCACTCCCTTCCTCCGCCACAGGCGGCGGTCGTGCTCTGTGCCCCTCAAACGTTTGAGGGCCGTGTTCACATAAAACAAAAAACCAGACCTTTCGGTCTGGTCTGGTGCGAGAGACGGGACTTGAACCCGTACGAGCTGCCCCACACGCCCCTCAAACGTGCGCGTCTGCCGATTCCGCCACTCTCGCATATT
>JAZOXF010000024.1:0-12228 GCA_045659605.1 Acutalibacteraceae bacterium | reverse complement strand
ATTGAAACCGAGGTTGTAGAAACGACGGATAAGTGGTAAAGCTTTTTCTTTATCCTTATCGGCAATTGTTGCATGAACAGTACCGTAATTTTGTAAATGCATACCCGATGCCTGAAGTGCTTTATAAAGTGCACGGTTAAGTTTATCGTCATAACCGATTGCTTCACCTGTTGACTTCATTTCGGGTGAGAGGTAAGCATCAAGACCGTGGATTTTGTTGAAGGAGAATACAGGAACCTTTACATAGAAACGCTTCTTCTCTTCGGCATAGATGTCAAAAATTCCTTGTTCTTTAAGGGATTTACCAAGGATAACCTCGGTTGCAATATCAGCCAAGCTGTAACCTGTTGCCTTAGAAAGAAAGGGAACAGTACGAGAAGAACGGGGGTTAACCTCGATAATGAATACATTGTCATCCTTATCAACAATGAACTGGATGTTGTAAAGACCGATAATGCCGATACCGAGACCGAGTTTCTTAGCGTATTGTAAAATTGTGCCCTTAACCTTGTTTGAAATGCTGAAGGTTGGGTATACGCTTATAGAGTCGCCCGAGTGAATACCTGTGCGCTCAACAAGTTCCATAATACCGGGAACAAATACATCTCTACCATCGCAAATAGCGTCAATCTCAACTTCTTTACCGAAGATGTATTTATCAACCAAAACGGGCTTGTCTTCATCAATTTCAACGGCAGTTTTGAGGTAGTTGCGAAGTTGTGCTTCATCAGCGACGATTTGCATTGCACGACCGCCAAGAACGAAGGAAGGACGAACAAGAACGGGGTAGCCAATTTCGTTTGCCGCAGCAACACCGGCTTCGATGTTGGTAACGGCTTTACCTTGAGGTTGAGGAATATCAAGTGCTTTGAGTACCTTTTCAAAGCTGTCACGGTTTTCGGCTCTTTCAATAGCATCGCAATCGGTACCGATAATCTTAACACCGTGCTTCATTAAAGGTTCAGCCAAGTTAATAGCAGTTTGGCCGCCGAGAGATGCGATAACACCTTCAGGCTTCTCAAACTCAATAATGTTCATAACATCTTCAGTTGTAAGGGGTTCGAAATAGAGTTTGTCTGAGCAAGTATAGTCGGTAGAAACGGTTTCGGGGTTATTATTTATGATGATAGCCTCGTAGCCTGAATTTTTAATAGTTGTTACAGCGTGAACAGTTGAATAGTCAAACTCAACACCTTGACCGATACGGATAGGACCTGCGCCTAAAACAACGATTTTCTTTCTATCGGTTAAAATTGAAGCATTTTCTCCTTGATAGGATGAGTAGAAATAGGGAATATATGCATTTGTGTGGCAGGTATCAACCATTTTGTAGACAGGGAAGATGTTGTTTGCTTTTCTTGTGTCAAATACTTCACGCTCGGTAACATTCCAAAGACTTGCGATGATTTTATCGCTAAAGCCCATAACCTTTGCATCTTTAAGAACCTTAACATCACCCTTGTTGTTGGTAACAACGGTTTCCATATCAACGATTTTCTTAAGGCAGATAAGGAAGTATTCGGTGATTTTGGTTGCTTCATGCAATTCGGCTGTTGTAATGCCTAAACGCATAAGTTGAGCCACTGCGAAAATGGTATCATCTTTAAATTGTTTGATATAGTCAAACAATTCTTCTTTGGTCATATCTTTGAACTTGGGCAAGTAGAAGTGGTTTGCGCCAATTTCCAAAGAACGAACCGATTTAAGCAAACATTCCTCTAATGTGGAACCGATGCCCATAACTTCACCGGTAGCCTTCATTTGGGTACCTAAGGTATTGGGAGCTTTTGCAAATTTATCAAAGGGGAAACGGGGCATTTTAGCCACGATATAATCAAGTCTTGGCTCGAAAGCAGCAGTTGTGTTGGCAATTTCAATATCTTCAAGCGCCATACCTACAGCGATTTTAGCAGTAACACGGGCAATGGGGTAACCGCTTGCCTTAGATGCTAATGCGGATGAACGGGAAACACGGGGATTAACTTCGATTAGATAGTATTCGGAAGTTTCGGGGTTGAGAGCAAACTGAACGTTACAACCACCCTCAATTTTGAGTTCCTTAATTAAACGAATTGCGCTATCGTTTAACATTTTAAGGTCTTTATCATTTAGGGTAAGGATAGGTGCAACAACCAAAGAGTCACCGGTGTGAACACCAACAGGATCAATATTTTCCATACCACAAATGGTGATAGCGTGGTCGTTAGAGTCGCGCATAACTTCGAACTCAATTTCCTTGTATCCCTTAACACTTTTTTCAATTAAAACTTGGTTAACAGGAGAAAGTTTAAATGCATTGAGACCAACTTCAACTAGTTCTTCTTCGTTGTAAGCAAAGCCACCACCTGTACCACCCAAGGTGAACGCAGGGCGAAGAACAACGGGGTAACCGATGCGCTTGGCAGCCTCTTTTGCTTCCTCGATATTATATGTGATTTCAGAAGGAATAGTGGGTTCGCCGATGGATTGGCAAAGTTCTTTGAAGAGTTCACGGTCTTCGGCTCTTTCGATACTTTCACTGCTTGTACCTAAAAGTTCAACGCCACACTCTTACAAAATACCTTTTTTCTCAAGTTGCATTGCAAGGTTAAGACCTGTTTGTCCACCAATGCCGGGAACGATAGCATCTGGACGCTCGTAGCGTAAAATCTTTGCAATGTATTCAAGGGTTAATGGTTCCATATAAACCTTGTCAGCAACCGTGGTATCGGTCATAATTGTTGCAGGGTTGGAGTTACAAAGTACAACCTCATAACCTTCCTCTTTAAGTGCTAAACAAGCTTGGGTACCTGCATAGTCAAATTCGGCAGCCTGGCCGATAACAATAGGACCTGAGCCTATAATCAAAATCTTTTTAATATCCGTTCTCTTTGCCATTTTCATTTCCTCCTGAATTTATCAATCAAATTTATAAACAATTTTACCGTTACAAACGGTCAATTTATTAACACCATTAAGTTTGTGACCCTCAAATGGAGTGAATTTTCCCATTGAAAGAAAATCTTTCGGGTCAACAATATACTCACTTTCTAAATCAAAAATACAAACATCATCGTTAAGCTCTAAACCAAAACGTTTGCGTGGGTTAATTGACATTAGCTCAATTAGTTTTTCAAGGGTTATTATGCCCTTTTTAACAAGGTAGGTATACATAACCGAAAATGCAGTTTCGATACCAACAACACCCATAAAACTATTTTTAAGACCCCTTGTTTTTTCGTCTTCGGAATGGGGAGCATGGTCGGTTGCAATCATATCAATTGTGCCATCGCAAATTCCTTCGATTAAAGCTAATCGGTCTTCTTCACTTCGAATTGGGGGGTTCATTTTAAAACGACCTTCATCCTGTAAGTCCATATCGTTGAAAACAAGATAGTGTGGTGCAGTTTCGCAGGTTATATCAACGCCATCTTTTTTGGCTTGTCTTATCAGTTCAACACTTTCTTTACAAGAAATGTGGCAAACGTGATAACTGCAACCTGTTTTTTTAGCAAGTTCAATATCTCGTTTAATGGGGCCCCATTCACTCTCAGAACAAATTCCCTTGTGTCCGTGAAGTTTTGCATATTCACCATCGTGAATGTAACCTGCGTGAAGCAAGGAGTTATCTTCACAGTGGGCAACGATTATTTTTCCAAGGCTTTTGGCCTTTGTCATTGCTTCTTCCATAAGTTCGGCCGACTGAACTCCTTTTCCGTCATCCGAAAAGGCAAAACATTTGTCTTTTAATGATTCAAAATCGCAAAGTTCTTTGCCTTCTTGGTTTTTGGTTATCGAAGCGTAAGGGTGAACATTAATCACAGCATCGCTGGCAATAATGTCTTGTTGAACTTTAATGTTTTCAACGCTATCGGGAACGGGCTTTAAATTTGGCATACTGCAAACATCGGTAAAACCACCCCTGGCACAGGCGAGACTGCCCGATTTAATTGTCTCCTTATATGAAAAACCCGGCTCTCGTAGATGAACATGAACACCACAAAAAGCCGGAAAAATGAAGCAATTATTAAATTTAGAAACAATACCACCATCAAAATCAGGGGATAACGGATGACCTTCGGAAATATTTAAACAATAATTACCGAATTTAAAAGCGCCGTCTTTGAAATAATTAACATTTTGCAATATTTTTTTCATAAAATGTTACCACCTTTCAAAGACACAAATTTATCTAATGTATTCTACCATAATTACAAACTTCAGTCAAGGGTATTTTTAAATAAATATTGAAAAATAATAAAATATATAGTATATTATACACTGGTTAATTTTTTTCTATTAAGGTGTTAAAATGAAGAACAAAGTTTTCGAATATTTCCATAAGGTTACAGCAATTCCAAGAGGCTCAGGTGATACTAAAAGAATCGCTGATTATTTGGTATCTTTTGCGCAAGAGAATTCTTTGCGATTTGTAAGAGATGATGCCAACAATGTTATCATTTTTAAAGATGGTATGCTAGGTGGCGAAGATAAAGAACCTGTGATTTTACAAGGTCATACCGATATGGTGTGTCAGCAAACTGCTGATAGTAATCACGATTTTTCCATTGATGGCCCCGAAATTATCAAAGATGGTGATTTTTTAAAGGCAAACAAGACAACCCTTGGCGCCGACAATGGTGTTGCAGTTGCGATTATTTTGGCGATTTTGGAAAGCAAAGATATTTCTCATCCTCCTATCGAGGCTGTTTTTACCTCGGATGAAGAAATTGGTATGGTTGGCGCAAGTGCTCTTGATATGAGTCCTTTAAAATCTAAAATTATGATTAATATCGACTCCGAAGAGGACGACACGGTTACCGTTTCTTGTGCAGGTGGCAATGATATTATGATGACTCTACCACTTGAAAAAGAAGAGTTTTCAGCAAGAGAATACAACATCACTTTTAGTGGTTTGCAGGGTGGTCATAGTGGCGTTGAAATTCACAAGGGAAGAGCCAATGCAAACATTTTGGCAGGAAGATTTTTAGAGCATTTTTCCGAAAATATGGAAGTAAGACTTAATGGTATTAACGGTGGTGACAAGAGTAATGCCATTTGTTTGGAATGTTCTTTTAATTTAGCAACAAATTGTGAAACTTTTAAAGAAGATGCCGAAGCGTTTTTGACCAAAATCAAATCCGAAATTTCGGTCAAAGAACCTGATTTTTCTTTTAAAATCGAAGAAGTTGGAAAAACTAAAACTGCTTTTTCAAAATCACTTTGCGAAAAGATAATTTTCTTGCTTTCTAATACACCCGACGGTGTTATTAAAATGAGTGATGAAATTAGTGGTTTGGTTGAAACATCCTCTAATTTGGGAATTTTACAAACAAATGAAAATGAAATATTTTTCGATTTTTCTTTGCGTAGTAATAAACTTTCCCAATTGCACAATTTGGCAGAAACCTTTGTTTCTTTGGGCAAAAATGTGGACGCCAGTGTAGAAAATGGTGGTTTTTATCCCCCTTGGGAATATTCGGCAAATTCAAAATTAGAAAAAATATACACCGAATGTTACAAAGATTTTTTCGGAATTAACCCAAAAATTTCGGCTATCCACGCAGGTCTTGAATGTGGTGTTTTTGCTTCAAAAATTGAGGGTTTGACAGCCATTTCGGTTGGACCTCAAATGTATGATGTTCACACTGCAAATGAAAGATTAAGTATTAGTTCCACTGAAAAATTTGTAGAATTATTGATAAATGTATTAGCAAACATTGGATAATTAGAATTTTTCCTTGATTTAACGACCATTTTGTTGTATTATATATAGGTTAACTTTATCACTTTAAAGGAATGGAGATATTATGGAAAACAAAAATGAATTTAAACCATATATTCCGGCTGAAAAAGTAACTCCCGAACTTACCCTTACTTCAATTATTATGGGTGTTATTTTAGCCGTTGTATTTGGCGCAGCAAATGCTTATCTCGGTCTTCGTGTTGGTATGACCGTTTCAGCTTCAATTCCTGCTGCTGTAATCGCAATGGGCGTTATTCGCATTTTATTGCGCAGAAACTCGATTTTGGAAAGCAATATGGTGCAAACCATCGGTTCAGCAGGCGAATCCTTGGCTGCAGGTGCTATTTTTACTTTGCCCACATTGTTTATTTGGGCTGCTGAAGGTAAAGCCGAAAATCCAAGTCTTTTGGAAATCACCCTTATTGCCTTAATTGGTGGTCTTTTGGGTGTATTCTTTATGATACCCCTTAGAAACGCCTTGATTGTTAAGGAACACAATATATTACCTTATCCCGAAGGAACCGCTTGTGCTGAAGTTCTTTTAGCAGGTGAAGAGGGTGGAGCAAATGCTTCAACCGTTTTTGCAGGTATGGGCTTTGCCGCATTGTTTAAGTTTATAATTGATGGCTTAAAGGTAGTTTCAGGTGAAGTTTCAGGACGTGTTAAAGGTTTCGCAGGTGAAATCGGAACCCAAATTTATCCTGCTGTAATGAGTGTTGGTTACATTTGTGGCGCCAGAATTGCATCCTTTATGTTTGCAGGCGGCGTGCTGGCTTGGCTTGTAATTATTCCCTTGATCGTTCTTTTCGGTGAGAACAGTGTTCTATATCCTAGTGTTGATGCCACTATCGGTGAAATATATGCTCAAAGTGGAGCAGGTGGAATTTGGGGAAGCTACATCCGTTATATCGGCGCAGGTGCTCTTGCTGCCGGTGGTATCATCAGCCTCGTTAAATCCTTACCTTTAATTGTTAAAACCTTTGGTGGCGCAATGAAGAGTATAAGTGGTGCTAAAGCCGGCACTCTTCGTACCGACAAAGATATTAATATGAAGGTAGTTTTAATTGTAATTGCTGTTTTAGCATTATTAATTTGGCTTATTCCTGCAATTCCCGTTAATCCTATTGGCGCTGTTTTGATTGTAGTTTTCGGTTTCTTCTTTGCAACCGTTTCTTCCCGTATGGTTGGTCTTGTTGGCAGTAGTAACAACCCCGTTTCCGGTATGGCTATTGCAACACTTTTGATTTCAACCTTAATTTTGAAATTTACAGGTATGACCGGAATTAAAGGTATGTGCAGCGCAATTGCTATCGGTTCAATTATTTGTATTGTATCGGCTATCGCAGGTGATACTTCCCAAGACCTTAAAACAGGCTTCCTTTTGGGTGCTACACCTAAAAAGCAACAAATCGGTGAGTGTTTTGGTGTTGTTGCTTCTGCATTGGCTATTGGTGGAACATTATATCTCTTAAATAGCGCTTGGGGCTTTGGCTCGGACGAACTTGCTGCTCCACAAGCAACTCTTATGAAACTTATAACCGAAGGTGTTATGGGTGGCGACTTACCTTGGGCTTTGGTATTTACAGGTGTGTTTATCGCTGTTGTTGTTGAGATTATCGGCATCCCCGTATTACCATTTGCTATCGGTGTATATTTGCCCGTTCAACTTAATGCTTGTATTATGGTTGGCGGTATTGTTCGTTTGTTCTTTGATAAGATGAAGAAAGAAAAGGCTGAAAAAGATAGAATCGTTAACGACGGTATCTTGTTCTGCTCCGGTATGATTGCAGGTGAAGGTTTAGTTGGTATTGCACTTGCTTTGTTGGCTGTATTTGGTTTAGGTGAAGTTATTGACCTTTCTAAGTATGTTCCTGCTACTGCTTCAAACATTGGCGGTTTGGTTCTTTTTGCAATCATTATTTTAACCCTTTTAAAATTTACCGTTTGGAAAAAACGTGCTAAGTAAGATATGGGTAGTAAAAATTATTTAGATTTAGTCCCTCAAATTAACGAGGGGCTAAATTGGAATAAAGATGAAAACGGTATTGTAACCTTAGAAATTGAAAATGCAGGACTTTTTAATAGAATTGCTCAAAAGGTTTTTAAAAAGCCAAAAATCAGTTATGTTCATTTAGATGAACTGGGAAGTTTCGTTTGGCTTTTGATTGACGGCAAAACAAATATCGGTGATATGGGTGTTTCGGTTAAGGAACATTTTGGCGAAAAGGCCGAACCGTTATATGAAAAATTGGCCAAGTATTTTCAAATTTTAAAGAGTTATAATTTTATCGTTTTAAATTAAATTAGGAGTGAAAGAAAATGGAAATATTCGCATTTGCGTTTTATTTCGTTGCTATGCTTAGTATTGGTTTGTTCTTCTTCTTTAAGTCCAAAGCATCACTAAACAGCGAAAAGGAATACTTTTTAGGAAATCGTTCGATGGGACCTTGGGTTACTGCTATGAGCGCACAGGCTTCCGATATGTCGGGTTGGCTTTTAATGGGCTTCCCCGGAAGCATCTTGGCTTTTGGTTTAGGCAAGGTTTGGATTGGTATAGGTTTGGGTCTTGGTACTGCTCTTAACTGGATTATCGTTGCAAAGCGCTTACGCAGATTTTCTCGCGCTGCTAACGATTCCATTACATTACCTCAGTACTTAACAAATCGTTTTGCTTCCTCTAGCCCTGTACTTAAAATTGTTTGCGCTGTAATTTTCTTAATCAGCTTCACAGTTTACGTTTCATCTGCATTTGTTGCAGGTAAAAATGTTATGTGCGCAGTTATTCCTGCATTGCAAGGAAAAGAAATGCTTGCAATGGGAATTTTTGCAATTATCATTTTGATTTATACCTTCTTGGGTGGTTACAGAGCAGTTTGCTGGACCGACTTCTTCCAAGGTTTACTTATGCTTGTGGCACTTCTCGCTGTGCCGATTATTATGGCAACAGGTAATTTTGATGCTTCCTTTGCAGGTGCATTTGCAGAGGGCGTCACTCCTTTTGGAACTAATCCTTTTAATGCCGACTGGAGAGAAATTGTTACAGGTCTTTCATGGGGTCTTGGTTACTTCGGAATGCCTCACATTATAGTTCGCTTTATGTCCATCAAAAAGCCTTCTATGATTAAAACATCGGCTATTGTTGCTATTGTTTGGGTTGTAATTACTCTTGCTGCAGCAATTGCTATTGCAATTTTGGGCAGAACATTCCTTTTAAGCGATGGTACTTCACTCGCGGCTTTACTTATCCCTGAAGGCGCACAACAAAACATATTTATTACCGTTGTTCAGGATATGTTCCCGGGTTTAATTGCAGGTCTCTTACTTGCCGCTATTGTTGCTGCTGCAATGTCTACTGCTGACTCACAACTCCTTGTTGCTTCATCTTCCTTTACAAGTGATATTTATAAGCCACTTCTTAGAAAAGATAAAGCATCCGAAAAGGAAGTTTTATGGATTGGTAGAATTGTTGTATTGATTTTATCAGGTGTTGCTTTCTTAATTGCCGCTTCCGGTATTTCCAATGCTAACAGTTGGGCTAACAGTATTATGAGCATGGTTGAGAATGCTTGGGGTCTCTTTGGTGCATCCTTTGGTCCCGTTGTTATTCTTTCTCTCTTCTGGAAACGCTTTAACTATGCAGGTGCTTGCGCAGGTATAGTTGCAGGCGCTGTGGTTGATATTGCTTGGTTGTTATTGTTCACCAATACTATGATGCCTGCTGTTATTGCTAATACTGGCATTTACGAAATCCTTCCCGGTTTCGTTGTAAATACCATTGTTGCTGTTTTAGTATCTCTTATTACAAAGGCTCCTTCAAAAGAAGTTGAAGCTATTTATGCCAGCGCAACCAACGCATCAATTGATGATTAATACATAATATGTAAATCACCTAACTAATTAAAGTTAGGTGATTTTTTTAGTCTTCTAAAATTCCGTTGTTTCTAAATAAAAGGGAAATGCACCATACACCTGCTAAGGCGATGACTGTGTAAACAATTCGGCTGATAATGGCTGTGGGTCCACCAAAAGCCCAAGCAACAAGGTCAAATTCAAATAGACCAACAAGACCCCAGTTGAGACAACCGATAATGCTTAAAATCAAACAAATTCTATCAAACATACTTTTTCACTCCTTTAAGATTTAAAGTACGTTTATATTATTTATGGAAATTTTAAAAATATACAAAAAAACAGCACCCAATTTTGGGTGCTTATCTTTTTTAATCAAAATTCATTATTGAATTCATATCATACATTCCGGCATCTTTGCCAAAAATGAATTTCGCAGCTTTAACCGAACCTACTGCAAAAACCTCTTTAGAACCGGCCGAGTGGGAAATTGTGATGGTTTCATCGTGACCTGCAAAAATCACATCATGCTCACCAACTATTGTTCCGCCTCTGATGGAATGTATTCCAATTTCTTTTTTAGAGCGTTTTTGGCGTTTTGAATGACGGTCATATTCGTATACTTTTTCATCACCTAAACTACTATTAACAGCATTTGCGAGCATAATAGCGGTACCTGAAGGAGCGTCAATCTTTTGATTATGATGTTTTTCAATAATTTCAATATCAAAACTGTCGCCTAAAATATCGGCCGCCTTTTTAGCAAGACTGCAAATAAGGTTAACACCTAATGACATATTGAAGGTGAAGAAAACCGGTATTTCTTTAGAAACAGTGTTAATTTGTTCGATTTGTGCTTGACTGTAACCGGTTGTTGCAAGAACAACGGGTGTTTTGGTGGATACTGCGTAATCTAAAATATCATCAAGTAAAGCAGGATTGGAGAAATCAATGATAACATCGGCCGGGGCATTTAATTTTGAAAATGAATCAAAAATAGGGAAGTCTTGGCCGAGGTTTACCTTATCTATACCTGCAACAACCTGAAGATTACCGTCTTCTTTACAAGCATCGGCAACAAAGCCACCCATTTTACCACTGGCGCCGCAAATTATTGTTTTAATCATAATTACACTTCCTTTGAAAAACGGCAGAAATTAATCTGCCGTAAGTTTTAGTCCATATATCCTTTAGCGCAAAGTAATTCAGCTAAAAGAACTGCGCCGCCTGCGGCACCGCGAAGGGTGTTGTGAGATACGCAAACGAACTTGTAATCGTATTGAGTATCTTCTCTGAGACGACCTACCGAAACGGCCATTCCGTTTTCTAAAGTACGGCAAAGTTTGGTTTGGGGCATATCATCCTCAGTGTAGTAGTTTAGGAACTTCTTGGGAGCATTGGGGAGTTCTAAAGCTTGAGGCTCGCCTGCAAAGTTGTTCCAAATGTTAAGAATTTCATCTTTGGCAGGTTTGTTTTTAAAGGAAACATATACAGCAGCCAAGTGACCGTCGGAAACGGGAACACGAATACATTGAGCAGTAAATTTGGGAGAATCAGCAAGTTTGATTTCGCCATCTTCAACCTGACCCCAAATTTTAAGAGGCTCTTTTTCACTCTTTTCTTCTTCACCGCCAATGTAGGGGATTACGTTATCAACAATTTCGGGCCAACGGTCAAAGGTTTTACCTGCACCGGAAATTGCTTGGTAAGTACAAACTAATACCTTGTCGATGCCGAACTTTTCATCTAAAGGATATAAAGCAGGAACATATGATTGTAAAGAACAGTTAGATTTAACTGCAACGAAGCCTTTCTTTGTGCCAAGACGCTTTCTTTGAGCATCAATAACCTCAGCGTGCTGAGGGTTAATTTCGGGAATAATCATAGGAACATCAGCTGTGAAACGATGAGCCGAGTTGTTGGAAATTACAGGGCACTCTTTTTTAGCGTACTTTTCTTCGAGAGCCTTGATTTCATCCTTTTTCATATTAACTGCGCAAAATACGAAGTCAACCTTAGAAACAATTTCGTCAATATCTTTTTCGGCATCAAAAATAGGCATATCCTTTAAGTTGGCAGGAATTTCCTCGGTCATTGCCCATCTGCCGTTAACGGCTTCAGCATAGGTTTTACCTGCAGAAGAAGCACTTGCAGCCAAAGCAGTTACGTTAAACCAAGGGTGATTGGCAAGTAAAAGGGAAAATCTTTGACCAACCATACCGGTAGCGCCAATGATACCAACATTGTATTTTTTCATTTAGAATCATCCTTTCAAGAATTAAAACTTGATTTTTATCACTAATTAAATATAATATAATATATCAAGGCAACTGTCAAGTTTTATTAAGTAATTTTATGTAGATTATGCCTATAAAATTCCGAAAGATTTTGGTGAATATGAAAACAAGTGATTTTTATTATGATTTGCCCGAAGAATTAATCGCTCAAACCCCTTTGGCAAAACGCGATAACTCAAGACTTTTAAAATTAGACCGCCAAAGCGGAGAAATTGAGCACAAGAACTTTTATGATATTAAATCTTATCTTAAAGAGGGCGACTGCTTAGTTCTGAACAATACAAGGGTTTTACCAGCACGTATTTTTGGTGCCAGAACCGATACAGGCTCGGTGGTTGAGTTTTTGCTTTTAAAACA
>JAZOXF010000023.1:0-7862 GCA_045659605.1 Acutalibacteraceae bacterium | reverse complement strand
CCCAAACTTGATGAATCGGAAGAAATTAATGCTTGTACCGTTAAAATCGATGTTGAGGTTGACGGTGTAACTGAGCCTTGGTTACTTCTCTTCAAGAACGAAACCCATAACCACCCCACCGAAATTGAGCCTTTTGGCGGTGCTGCTACCTGTATCGGCGGCGCCATCCGTGGCCCCCTATCAGGGAGAAGTTATGTTTATGGCGCTATGCGTGTTACCGGTGCGGCTAACCCCTTAAAGAGCGTTAGCGAAACCTTAAAGGGTAAATTACCCCAAAGAAAGATTGTTACAACCGCTGCTGACGGTTATTCTTCTTACGGTAACCAAATTGGTCTTGCAACAGGTATTGTTGATGAGCTTTACCACGACGGATATGCAGCAAAGCGTATGGAAATCGGTGCTGTTATTGCTGCCGCTCCCGCTGAGAATGTTCGCCGTGAAGTTCCCGACCCCGGCGATGTTGTAATCCTTTTGGGCGGCTCTACAGGTCGGGACGGTTGCGGCGGTGCTACCGGCTCCTCTAAATCCCACACCTTAGAATCTTTGGAAAGCTGCGGTGCCGAAGTTCAAAAGGGTAATGCTCCTGAGGAGAGAAAACTTCAAAGATTATTCAGAAACAAAGAGGCTAGTCTCTTAATCAAACGCTGTAACGACTTTGGTGCAGGCGGTGTTTCTGTTGCTATCGGTGAACTTGCTGACGGTCTTTTAATCGACCTTAACGCTGTTCCCAAGAAATATGACGGTCTTGACGGCACTGAACTTGCTATCAGTGAGTCTCAGGAAAGAATGGCTGTTGTTGTTGAGAAAGAAAATGTTGAGCGTTTCTTAGAACTTGCAAACGCTGAAAACTTACAGGCCGTTAAGGTGGCTGACATTACTGCTGAACCTCGCCTTAGAATGGTTTGGAACGGCAACACTATTGTTAACATCAGCCGTGAATTCTTAAATTCCAACGGTGCTGAGAAGCACATTGACATTACTCCCGAAGCTCCCAAAGATTATGAAAGAATTATCGAGGGTGGCTTTAAGGAGAATATGGAGCATTTAGCCGATGACCTTAATGCTTGTTCCAAGCGTGGTCTTTCTGAGCAATTTGACTCCACCATCGGCGCTGGTACTGTTTTGATGCCCTTTGGCGGTAAATATCAGCACACACCTATTCAGGCTATGGTACAGAAAATCTCGGTTGAAAAGAAACACACAGACGATTGTTCTTTAATGTCTTGGGGCTATAACCCCTTCATTGCTGAGAGAAGCCCATTCCACAGCGCTTACTTAGCGGTTGTTGAATCGGTTGCAAAACTTGTTGCAACAGGCGGTAGTTTTGAAGATGTATACCTCACCTTCCAAGAGTATTTTGAGCGTCCCGGTAAGGACGGTAAGCGTTGGGGCAAACCTTTATCAGCACTCCTTGGCGCATTTAAGGCTCAAAAAGATTTTGGCATCGGTTCTATCGGTGGTAAGGACTCTATGAGCGGTAGCTTTGAGGATTTAGACGTTCCTCCCACCCTCGTTTCCTTTGCTGTTACAACCGATAAGGTACAGAACATCATTTCTCCTGAGTTCAAAAAAGCAGGAAATAAGGTTGTTCTTTTAAGCCCCATTTATGATGCTGACACCAACCTTCCCAACCCCGAGTCACAAATCAGAATTTTCAACCGTGTAACCGAGCTTATGCGTGCAGGCAAGGTTGTTGCCGCATACACCCCCACCTACGGTGGTATCGGCGAAGCTGTTATGAAAATGTGCTTCGGTAACGGTTTTGGCTTTAAGTTTGATGATAATATGGACAACAAGGCCATCTTCGGTTACAACTACGGAAGCTTTATCTTAGAAGTAACTGGGGATGTTGAAGATGCTATCACTATCGGTAATGTTTGCGATTGTGGTAAATTAGTGTTAGGTGAAGAAAGTGTTGCATTAAGCGACCTTCTTGACACCTATGAAAACAAACTTGAAAGCGTATTTAAGTGCAACATTGAAGACCGTAAGACTCCAATGGAGAACTTCTCATACGAGGCTAAAACACGCGTTGCTCCCGCTATCAAGGTTGCAACTCCTAAGGTGCTTATCCCCGTATTCCCAGGTACCAACTGCGAGTTTGACTCTGCAAAGGTTATGCGTGATGCAGGTGCCGAGCCTGAGATATTTGTTATAAACAATCTCTCCTCCAGCGGTATTGCTCGTTCGGTTGAAGAGTTTGCAAACAAGGTTAAGGAATCCCAGATGATATTCGTTCCCGGCGGTTTCTCGGGCGGTGACGAGCCTGACGGTAGCGGTAAGTTTATTACTGCATTCTTCCGCAACGGCGCTGTTAAAGAACAGGTTACCGACTTGCTTGACAATCGCGACGGTCTTATGTGCGGTATTTGTAACGGCTTCCAAGCACTTATCAAGTTAGGCTTGGTTCCCTACGGCAAGATTATTGACACTGATGAAAACTGCCCGACACTTACCTTCAACACCATTGGTCGCCACCAGTCAAGAATTGTGCAGACCCGCATTGCTTCTAACAAGTCTCCTTGGCTTGCCGATACCAATGTTGGCGACATTTACAATGTGCCCATTTCTCACGGTGAGGGTCGTTTCTTAGCCGATGAAAAGCTTATTTTAGAACTTGCTAAGAACGGACAAATTGCTACCCAGTATGTTGATTTACAGGGCAACGCAACAAGCGATGTTCACTTTAACCCCAATGACTCTATGTATGCTATTGAGGGTATTACCTCTCCCGATGGTAGAGTATTTGGTAAAATGGGTCACAGTGAACGCTGGGGCAACGGTCTTTACAAGAATGTTTACGGCGATTATGATATTAAGATGTTCAAATCTGCAGTAAAATACTTTAAATAATTATTAGGAGGAAGTTTTAAATGGCTTTTTTAACCGATATTGAAATTGCGCAACAATGCGAAATGAAACCTATTACCGAAATTGCTGATAAAGCCGGTATTGACCGCAAATATCTCGAACAATACGGCAACTACAAAGCTAAAATTGACCTTTCCCTAGTTAAAGAAAATACTAAACCCAATGGTAAATTAATTTTGGTAACAGCCATTACCCCCACCGCTGCCGGTGAGGGTAAGACTACCACCACTATCGGCCTTGCTGACGGTATGGCAAGAATCGGCAAAAAAGTTTGTGTTGCATTGCGTGAGCCTTCTTTAGGACCCGTTTTCGGCATCAAAGGCGGTGCCGCAGGTGGCGGATATGCTCAGGTTGTTCCTATGGAGGACATTAACCTTCACTTTACAGGTGACTTCCACGCTATCGGCGCTGCTAACAACCTTCTTGCTGCAATGCTTGATAATCACATCCACCAAGGAAACGCTTTAGGAATTGATACAAGACGCATTACTTGGAAGCGCTGTGTTGATATGAACGACCGTCAACTTCGTTTTGTTACCGACGGTTTGGGTGGCAGAATTAACGGTGTTCCCCGTGAAGACGGTTTCGACATTACCGTTGCCAGTGAAATTATGGCTGTTCTTTGCTTGGCAAGTGATATTACCGACCTTAAAAATCGTTTATCCAACATCATTGTTGGTTACACCTTTAATGAAGAACCCGTTACTGCAGGTCAGTTAAACGCTGCAGGCGCTATGGCAGCCCTTTTGAAGGATGCTATCAAACCTAACTTGGTTCAAACCCTTGAAGGCACCCCTGCTTTAGTACACGGTGGACCTTTCGCCAACATTGCTCACGGTTGTAACAGTGTTACTGCAACCAAACTCGCACTTAAACTTGGCGATTATGCTATCACCGAAGCAGGTTTCGGCGCTGACCTTGGTGCTGAAAAGTTCCTTGACATTAAGTGCCGTATGGCAGGTCTCACACCCAGTGCCGTTGTTATGGTTGCAACCGTTAGAGCATTAAAGATGCACGGTGGACTTGACAAAAAGGCTTTGGGCGAGGAAAACCTTGAAGCATTAGAAAAGGGTATCCCCAATCTTTTACGCCACGTTGCTAACATCAAAAACGTTTACAAACTCCCCTGCGTTGTAGCAGTTAACCGTTTCCCCACCGACACTGACAATGAAATTAACTTCATTATCGAAAAGTGCAAAGACCTAGGCGTTAATGTTGTTCTTTCAAATGTTTGGGCCGAAGGTGGTAAAGGCGGCGAAGAAATGGCTCGTGAAGTTGTTCGCCTTTGCGAAGAAGAAAAAGGCGATTTCACCTTCTCTTATGAGTTGGATGGTTCTATCGAAGAAAAAATCGACGCTATTGTTAAAAATGTTTACGGTGGTGACGGTGTTGTTTTAACACCTAACGCTAAGAAACAGGCTCAAAAACTCACCGAGATGGGCTTTGGCAACTGTCCTATTTGTATGGCTAAAACCCAATACAGTTTCTCGGATGACCCAACTAAATTAGGCGCTCCAAACGGCTTTACCGTAACCGTTAGAAATCTTAAGATTTCCGCTGGCGCAGGTTTTATCGTTGCTCTTACAGGCGATATTATGACCATGCCGGGTTTACCGAAGGCTCCTGCTGCCGAGCGTATTGACATTGATGAAAACGGTAAAATTACAGGACTGTTTTAAAATTTAAAAAGAGAGGTTTAAAACCTCTCTTTTTTTATATTTGAAAATTTTTAGGGCATAATAGTTTTGCAAATCAAATTTAAGGAGAGTTAATATGCAAAACAATTCAATGTCATTTTTAAAAGGTATGGGCGCAGGAATGATTGCAGGCGCTGCTGTTATAACAGTTGGCAAGATGGTTTTAAAGGACCAAAAAAACATCAGCAAGGGCTCGGCAAAGCTCGTTAAAGCCGTTGGAGAAATGGTTGACGGTGTTCAAACAATTTTCAAATAAAAAAACGCTCCCAAAAGGAGCGTTTTAATTTTATAATGCAGGGTCTTTTACAACCTCTTCGGGTGGAACTTCTAAAAGAGAAGGGTCTTTTACATATTTTTGCAATTCTCTAAATGCTTTAGAGAAATAATAACCCGAGCAAATTCTTTCATCCATTACAACACCTAAAGGCATTGTCTTTTCAAAAACAATTTCGCCACCGACCTTGCGTTTTGCAACCTCGCGGAAATTACCCATAGTAATAAGAACACCTGTTGTGCCGAATTCGTAAACATGGTGGTAAATATGGTTGGTTCTAATTGAAATTAAGTTTGAAATAACCAAACTGTTGTGGAAAGGAGAAAGGTCGATTATCCACCTTGGCAAAAGACCCCATTTGTCCAACAATTTTATAAGTCCGATGCCAACTGTAAGCAAACCCGGAACACTTAAAAGAGCGCTCATAAACTTTTCCATATTGTTTTCTTTTGGCGCATTTCGGTTTTTCTCAACAAACTCGTTAATCTTGTTGTTAACATCAAAAATTGTATCGGTTGGTTCGAAATACATCTTAGACATAGTTTCTTCCCCATCGGTACCGGGAGTTAAAACAACCATTGATACAGCATAATGATTTCTGGCGTAAACCTTTTTATTCATAATAAAACGGTTTAAAGCAGGGTATTTAGCGCAGGTTCTTAAGTAGGCTGCAATAATAACAGCCATATGACTCATAGAATTTCCCTCTTTACGCTTTGCATTCAAATAATTCTGTACAGGCTCATAAGGGATATCTATGGTAATCATATTCATTGCATCATAGCGCTTATCCATTATATGAGGAACGATTGTATACATAGGGTCAACATGCTTGAGTCTTTTTCCGTCTGCTCTCATAATCTCTCCTAGTTTCATAATTGATACTAATATTTTACCATATTTTTCGACTAAATACAACATTTTTTTAACACTCTATGAACAACCCTAATTTGTGATTTTAGTTCCCTTATAATAGTGGCTCAATATTTTTTTATAATTCATCCCCTCTTTTGCCAAACAGTCAGCACCTTTTTGACTCATACCAACCCCATGACCGTAACCCAAGGTTGTAAAAACATATATACCGTCTATCTTTTCAAACTTAAAATTTGAAGAAGGCAAACCCAACGCAGTTCTAATATCACTACCCGACACTTTTTGTCCGTAAATTTTCACATTTTCGACTAAACCGTTTTCCTTAACGGTCATCGGCCCTAAAAGTGGGGTGTTTTCTTTTTTACTGCTCACTAATGGAGTTAATTTTTCTTTCAACTCATCTTCATTAAACTCAAAAGTTTGCATATAGTTTTTAGCCGTTCTATCTCCTTTGGAATCGGTGCTTTGAAGGTATTTAATATCTTTGCCCCAAACATCTTTTGCGCTATATGTAACGCCACAAGAAACTGCGTGGTAAACTGCCAAAATTGTTTCGCCTTTATAGGTGATTTTTTGCCCTGTTACACTTTTAATGGCTTTTTTTATTTTTTCCACATACTCATCGGCATTTTCTCCCCAATCTTGCCTTGCCTTTTCTATAGATTTAAAACTTTGGTCGGCATTAAAGTCGGTTGAAATATCATATTCATTGGTGCTGTTTTCCTCTCGCTTGTAACAAGCGTAGGTATAAGATGCCACCGCCTGAGCCTTTAAGGCTTCCACCTCATATAAAGCAGGCATTTCGGCCGCAACCACACAAAAAATATAATCTTCTGCGCTCATTTCGGTAATTTCTTTGGTTTCGTGATTATAAACTTTAAATACATCGGTTTTCTTTTCTTTATTTTTAGATACAGCCACCGTTGGAACCGCAATTTCTTTTTGCTCTTTCCCTTTTCCTAAAACTGCCAAAGGCACCAACAGCATAAATGCTGTAATTATGGCGGTAACACAAAGCATTTTCTTCATAATTTCACCTTTTTGTTGACTTTTTTGCTACATAGTAATACAATTAATTGTATGAAATTAACCCCTAATTAATGTATGGAGATTTTTTATGAAACTAACTAAAATATGGTTTTTGTTTTATATAAGCCTTCCTGCGGGTATAGTTTTCCGTTTTTTGCAACTTTATTTCACCATTGATGCCAAAACCGGTTTTTATATGCCATATGCTGAAGGTTACGGAAAAGCACTGTTAATATTAATTATGCTTTTAACATTAGCGGTTGGCGTTTTTTCCTATTTATGTTTTATAAGACCCGAAAAACTACCGCAAAAAAATATAGTAACCTCTGTTATATCGTGTATATTGGCAATTATAATCGGAGCAGAAAGTTTTATTATTAAACCTGCATTTTCGGTTTTACCTTGGCAACTAAGCGCTTTTAATTTTGCGAGCTTGCTATTTGTATTATTTTTAATTTCTTTTGCAATTGCACCCTATTTTAACATAAAAATTCCACCTTATCTTTCTTCTATTCCCACAATATATCTAATTGCGCGTACCATTTGTGATTTCACTACAGTATCAAAAATCGCCCTTATTTCGGATAATATAATTTTAATTTCCATTTATTGTGTTGCAATGTTATTCTTTATTAATTTTGCAAGACTTTACATCGGTATAGATACCGATAAATGCTATAAAAATATTTTATCACTTGGTCTGAGTTCGGTTGTTCTTTCTTTTTCTTTTGCCGTTCCAAACCTCGCAATAGGAATTTTGGATGGAAAATCTTATCCCCACATTTCAATTATTCCAAACATTATAATTTTACTTTTAGGAATATTCATTTTTACCTTTGTTGCGAGATATTTTTCAAAGAAGAATATATAATCAAAACCCCTGAGCAAAATTGCTCAGGGGTTTTTGGCACCCGTAGTAGGAATCGAACCTGCATCTAAGTCTTAGGAGGACCTTATTCTATCCGTTGAACTATCGGGGCATTTTCTAATACCTCAGTATTTTACAACAAATTGTTTTAAAAGTCAATAATAATCTTGTAATCTAAGGAGGATTTTGTTATACTAAAAATATATACGGTCGGAGGTGGGGGAATGCAACGTTTTTTACAATCGTT
>JAZOXF010000022.1:0-27459 GCA_045659605.1 Acutalibacteraceae bacterium | reverse complement strand
ACCGCCGAGGAAACTCGGCGGTGTTTTTTTACCTTAAAAGGCATTTAAAATTCAAGTTTTTTCTTGACATTAAAGGAAAATCGGCTATAATAATATTGTTACAAAATTTTGGGGAATTGTGTAACGGTAGCACGACAGACTCTGACTCTGTTTGTTGGGGTTCGAATCCCTATTCCCCAGCCAAAAAGAAAGTACTGACCCTTGTGGTTGGTACTTTCTTTTTAGTTTTAACTTTAGAGATTCGAACAAGGAGGGAGCGTAGCGGAAGAAAACAACCTAAATGGTTGTTTTCGCCGACGTGGGCAACGAGCGTAAGCGAGGCGATAGCACACGGCAGTGTGCGGAAAAATCCCTATTCCCCAGCCAAAAAGAAAGCATTAACCCATGTGGTTGGTGCTTTCTTTTTAGTTTTAACTTTAGGGATTCGAACAAGGAGGGAGCGTATACTTGAGACTTTTTAAAATAAAAGCAAATTTATATTTACATTGCACCATTTCCACTTTTATGTTATAATTTCAATGTATAAGATATGTTTTGGAGGTTAATTATGGCAAAATTTAAGCGATTCGAAAAAACTTATTCTCAAAATATGGGCGCTATTGAAATTTGGGTAGACAAAGAAACAGGCGTTAATTATTTATATCGCCAAAGCGGTTATTCGGGCGGAATGACTGTTTTATTAGATAAGGACGGTAAACCTGTTATAACCCCTATTATAAACTAATAGGTATGTCGCCTGAACAATACAGAAAAGTCAATCTTAGCAGCATTCAAAAATTTCTAATATTCACAATAAGGTTCCTCTTGAGGTCACAGAAAACCTACCCTTCAACCTTAAGGTTGACCGAAAATAGAAAGGATGTATTTTATGAGATACAGATTTTTAAGATTCCCCGAAGGAAAGTTCAAAGCAGTTACTTTCAGCTATGATGATGGATGCAGGGCTGATATTAAACTTTCCGAAATGCTATGCAAATACGGCCTTTTGGGCACTTTTAATCTAAACAGCAGTTGGCTCGGTAAAGATACTAACGATTGGCATCTTACTGCCGAAGAAATTAAAACCCACATTGTGGACAAAGGCCACGAAATTGCCGTTCACGGTTCTTTACACAAAGCAAACGGAAACATCAGGGTTGTCGAAGGAATTAAGGATGTTTTGGATTGTCGTGTTTCCCTTGAAGATACTTTTGACAAAATTATCAGAGGTCTCGCTTACCCAGATTCAGGTATCAGAAACTTCCACAACAACACAAAAATGGAAGATATTGCCCGTTATTTAAAGGACCTTGACATCAAGTATGCAAGAACGCTCGGTGAAATAAACAATAAATTTGACCTGCCTTCCGACTGGTATCAATGGATGCCAACAGCACACCACAACGACAGCCCCGTATTAGAACTTGTTGATCGTTTTGTAGATTATAAAGTTCCAAACTGGCACGCAAGAAGAGAACCTAAGCTTTTCTACCTTTGGGGACACGCTTATGAGTTTGATGAGAAAAACAACTGGGACCGTATGGAAGAAATTTGCCAAAAACTTAGTGGAAAAGAAGACACTTGGTATGCTACAAACATTGAAATCTACGAATATGTTGAGGCTTATCACTCCCTTGTATTCAGCGCTGACAGCACACGAATTTACAACCCCACAGTTAAGAAAATTTGGTTCGAGGTTGACGGTGAGTTATACTCTATTGAACCCGGTCAAACACTTAAATTAAAGGCATAAAAGAAACACCCGACTGATATATTTATCAGTCGGGTGTTTTAAATTTAAAAAGTTTAGTCACAAAGGGAAAGGTCCCACAAATTTCTTTTGTAATTTGTCCATATCCATTAAAATACGTGTTGTGCGAAATTGAATTTAAAAATTTAATTTCGGAAAACTACAATCATTATAGAATACGCTATTAACTTGGTCATAATAAAAACCACCCGTTTAACGGGTGGTTATCATTTAATTGGCTTCGGGCTCAACTATATTCTTAACTTTAAATTGATTAACTGCGTAATTATTGATTTCTGCCTTAAGCTTTTTAGCATATTCTTGGATTTCTTTATCATAATCCTCATCAGCAATTGAATGTCTTGCAAAATCATCAAGATAATCCATAAAATACTTATCAGTAGTGATATCACGCTTAATTACAAGGTCCATACCTGTTGCGTCGCTGTTTTCTTCAACTTTGGGTTCGTTAACTTCATATTTTTTATATGTTTTGTAGTTGTTATCTTCGAAACTTGTACCCTCTTTACCCACAATAGCAGCATAGGTGTTTACAGGTTTTTCTTCCTTGGTAGTGGTTTCTTCGTTAGTAAGATCGTAATGTTCTTTGTATATATCAACGAAGGTTTTCTTGCCGGACTTAATTAAATTTACATATCCGTTAAGAGTCTCTGTGGCTTCGGCTTTTTGAGTTTCTTTATCCTTTTTAGCATAATCTTGGTCATAGGTGATACTGATTTTATCAACGATAATATAACTGTCAGTTATCTCCTTAGCCACTTTATCTTCAGCAATTTCCTTTGTTCCGCCCTTGCCATAAACCGACATAAAGTAAGCTTCACTATAAAAATTATCTTCAGTAAACTTAAGGAAAGTATCACGACTTACACCATTTGGTTCATAATAAGCGGAATAACCGTAATAATCCCACATTGTAGCAACATTTTGCTCTGCTTCGGTCTTTAACTCGGCTGTTAACTTAACCTTATTTTCAGCGCACAAAGCCTTAAAAGTAGCGATTTCTTTTAAAATTTCAATTGCTCTGTCTTCTACCCAATCAACATATGATTTTTTGTCAATTTTCTTTGAATAGTAATTGATATCCTCTTTTTGCTCATCAGCGGTCAACATTTCGTTTACCTTTTGTTTAGCTTCCATATTTGCATTTACAAGGGCGCACATATAGTAAGCAGAAGTAAATTTGGTATCGCCAATGGTCACAGCGATTTCGTTTTTCTTGTGAATACAACCAACAAGAGATAGTGAAAGTACTGCCACCATAATCAAAGCGGTAATTCTTTTTACAATTTTCATTTCAAATTCCTCCGAAAAATTGCTTAATACTAAACAATTATATACTATTATTCTTTAAAAGTCTAGACTTTTTTATCATAATGCTTTTCCTAATTCGGCCACAAGCTGAGACATTTTTTGACCTTTATTAAGTTTAACCGTATAAACCGGTTTTGCCGCCGCATTCAGCCTAAAACGATTTCCGAAATATTCGGTTAGTTTATGAACCGTTTCGGCTTCTATGGAATTAATATGCAACACGGCAGTATTGCCCACACTTGTAATCTCCGCAATTTTAGCATTTGCAGCCTTATTGCGCAAGACAGCAATATCAATAAGTCCTACAACCGATTGTGGCGGTTCGCCAAAACGGTCGTAAAGTTCATCAATAACATCCTCGGCATCTTCATCGCTTCGAATGTTAGCGATTCGTTTATAAATTCCCAGTCTTGCCGACAAGGATTCAATATAATTTTCGGGAATATGAGCCGAAACATTAAGGTCAACCGTACAAGGAATATCATCTTCCACCGGCGCGCCGTTTTCTTCATTAACGGCCTCGGATAAAAGTTTTAAATACATATCGTATCCTACCGATTCCATATTTCCGTGTTGGTCGGCGCCTAAAATACTTCCCGCTCCCCTTATTTCAAGGTCGCGCATGGCAATTTTAAAGCCTGAGCCAAACTCGGTATATTCCCTTATTGCTTCGAGTCGTTTAGATGCCACATCGCTTAATTGCTTGTTTTGACCGAAGCAAAAATAAGCATAGGCTCTTCTCGGTGAACGGCCAACTCGACCCCTTAACTGATGCAACTGGGAAAGCCCCATTCGGTCGGCATCTTCAATAATTAAGGTATTTGCATTGGGAACATCCACACCCGTTTCGATAATGGTTGTACAAACCAAAACATCGATTTCGCGCTCAAGAAGTTTCTTCCAAATGGAGGTCAGTTCATCCTCACTCATTTTTCCGTGAGCAACGCCGATATTTACATCGGGTAACTTTTGCTTTAATTTTGCAGCGCAACGCTCAATAGTCTCCACCCTGTTGTGCAAATAGTAAACCTGACCGCCACGGCGGATTTCCTTGTTTATGGCATCAATAATCACACCTTGGTTATATTCTAAAACATAGGTTTGAACGGGATGTCGGTCGCCGGGAGCTTCATCGATACTTGACATATCCCTAAGTCCTGACATTGCCATATTAAGGGTTCTCGGGATAGGTGTTGCGCTAAGGGTTAAAATATCCACAAAGGGATATAGTTCTTTAAGTCTTTCTTTTTGGGCAACACCAAAGCGTTGTTCTTCGTCAATAATTACAAGGCCAATATTTTTAAATTCCACATCTTTGGATATGAGTCGGTGGGTACCGACCACCATATCAACACGGCCGTTTTTAAGGTCTTTTATGATTTTTTCCTGCTGTTTCGGCGTAACAAAACGATTTAAAAGTTTAACCGTTACAGGCATTTCACCGAAACGACGGATTGTGGTGTTGTAATGTTGCATTGCAAGAATGGTTGTGGGTACAAGCAAGGCGCACTGTTTACCTTCGCTTATACATTTAAAGGCCGCTCTCAAAGCAACTTCGGTCTTGCCAAAACCCACATCTCCGCAAAGCAAACGGTCCATGGGAATTTCCCGTTCCATATCCGATTTGATTTCATTAATACAACGAAGTTGGTCTTCAGTTTCGTCGTACTCAAATCTTCTTTCAAAATCATTTTGAAGGTCGGTATCAGGCGAAAAGGCATAACCTTTAACCGACATTCTTTTAGCATAAAGGGCGGTTAACTGTTTCGCCATATCCTTTACGGCTTTTTTAACCCTTGTACGTGTCTTTTGCCACTCGGTACCACCCAAACGGTTAAGTTTAATTCCACCGTTTTCAGAGGTTGCGCCAATATAACGGGATACCAAATCAAGTTGGGTTACAGGCACATACAAAACGTCGGTCTTAGCATATTTAATTTTAATATAATCCTTTGTAACACCATCGTTGGTAATGCGATTTATACCATCAAACACGCCTATTCCGTGGGCTTCGTGAACCACATAATCCCCACGATGCAATTCATCCAAAGAACCAATTTCTTTTGCATTTTTAGGTCTGGTTCTTTTTTTCTTTAAATTCTCACCCAAATAACGATGGGTAACGAGCAAAAACTTTTGAGACGGAATTTCAAATCCACCTGAAATTCCTCCCGTGATTATCGTAACTCCCGATAAAACTTTTTTTGGAGTTTCGGAATAAACCGAGGCTATACCCCTTCGGCAAAGTTCATCGTTAAGTACCTTGGCAGCCCTTTGCTCACCCGCCAAAACAACAACCTTTCCGTCTTTTGAAAGTATATATTCAATATCTTCTAAAAGAACATTAATATCACCACTCCAAGGGGTTGAGCCCTTGTAATTGAAGTTTACAATGTCCTTAATTTTATATTCATAAGAAGTTCTTGGGAAGTTCTCTAAAATCACTGCATTTTGAGTTTTACAAAACAATTCTGCTTGGTTTAAATAAAGTTTCGCAGTTTTACTCGACAAAATACCCTCTTCCAAGAAACTCTCTACATCAGCCGACTGTTGAATTTCAATGGATTTAAGTCGCTCGGTTATATTCCCCGACTCGCACACATAAAGTTGGCAGTCTTTAATATAATCAAAAATAGTTTCGCCCTTAGGGTAAATCAGGGGTAAATAACGGTCATCGGAAACAGAAATTCCATTTTCCAATGCCGAAATATCATCATTTATAACCTTCAGTTGTTTTTCGTTTAGTTTCTTTTCATTGTCTACATAATTTTTTAAAACAGAGGCTAATTTTTGGGGAGCGATTAAAATTTCTTTGGCAGGAGAAATGCCAATTTCTTCA
Source organism: Acutalibacteraceae bacterium (assembly GCA_045659605.1). Taxonomy (GTDB): domain Bacteria; phylum Bacillota; class Clostridia; order Oscillospirales; family Acutalibacteraceae; genus UBA737. Next base: position 21,559 of record JAZOXF010000022.1, on the reverse strand, counting down.
ATTCTTTCCCCACGCCGTTGTGTTTCGGTATCAAAATATGAAATTGTATCAATTTCATCGCCCCAAAACTCAATTCTAACAGGATTTTCGGCGGTTATTGGGTAAATATCAAAAATACCACCCCTTGTTGCAAACTGTCCCTTGCCTTCGCACTGTTCACTTCTCACATATCCTGCATCAATAAGTTTTTCAGTTAATACCTTTATATCAATTTCTTGCGCCTCACGAAGTGTAAAGCGTGAATTTGCCAAAATTTCGGGTGGTACAGTATATTGCAGGGCCGAATCCACCGAAAAACACACAACGTCAAATGCCCCATCTGCAAGAGCAGATAGGGTGTCAGTTCTTTTGTGTTCGTATTCTTTTGAGTGACCCGTCAAGTTCTGAAGGCAGTAATCTCGAAGTGGAAAATTCACTGCATTAAGTCCCAAAGACTTAAGGTCGGCAGTGATTTTGAGAGCTGTCGCCTCATCACTTGTTAAAACAGCACCTTTTTTGTTGGTGTTAAAAAGGCTGTTTTTAATCACAACCGCTTTGTGAACATCCGAAAGGCCGGTACAGGCCACAGGAAGCCTACCGGCCTCAATGTCCTTTAAAAGCAGTTTGAAATCAGGGTCGGAAGATAGAATTTTGTTTAAAAACTCCATAAAATCCTCATTTGCTGTATTTATTCATAGCCGAGTCAATGCCTCGCTTAATAATCTCCTCAATGGCTAAAACCGAGTTTTTAAGGGCAGTGTCCAAAGCTTCCTTGTCTTCTTTTGGGAACTTTCCAAGAACCCAAGCAGCCAAATCATAATCGGGATGAGGTTTTTCGCCCACGCCGATTTTAACCCTCATTATATTATCGGTGCCAAGCAAGGCAAAAATATCTTTAAGCCCGTTATGGCCACCGTGACTTCCCTTTCTTCTGAGTCTTATTTTTCCCACCGAAAGAGAAATATCATCGGAAATTATAATTATATTTTCACTGGGGATTTTAAAAAACTTGGATATTTGAGAAACGGCAGTACCCGAATTGTTCATAAAGTTTTGGGGTTTTGCCACCAAAACTCTCTTTCCGCCAATTTCACATTCTCCATACAAGGCTTCCATTTTATGTTTATTATACTGACCTTTATTCTTTTCCATTAAAAGGTCGGCCGACATAAAACCAACATTATGCCTTGTGTTTTCATATTGAAGTCCCACATTTCCAAGACCTACAACCAAAAAATCGTAGGTAGATTTTTTGAAAATCATAAATACCTCCAAAAACAAAAAACAGCAGTAAAATACTGCTGTTTAATTATAATATTAAATTCCGCCTTTGTAAAGTGTTTTTTAAGATTCAAAACCCACCAAAACACCGCCTCTTTCGGCATAAAAACTACAAAGACCGCCGCAAGGAATGATTTGGATATCACTTTCAGGATATTTTTCCAAAATCTTATTCTTGATAATATTTGCATTTGCTTCATTATAACAATGGGCAATACGCAACTTTCCGCCCTTAAAACCTTCTTCATATATATCTTTAATAATAGTTTGCAAGGATTTATCCTTACCACGGCATTTATGTAAGGGATTTAAGCGACCATCATCGGCTTTGCCCACAATTCTAATACCTAAAACTCCGGCTATTTTCGCAACAGCAGGACTAACACGGCCGTTTTTAGCCAGATTATTAAGGTTTTCCAAGATAAAATACAAATGGGTATTGTTTTTATATTCCTCAATTTTATCAACTATTTCTTTGAAATCCAAACCACTTTCGGCCAACTCACAAAGTTTTTCGATTATGAGTTGCATTTCGGGACCGGTGGATAAACTGTCAATTACATAAATATTACCGTTGGGGTTTTGCTGCAAATAATCAGCAGCCGCGCTTTGGGCTGCAGCATAACTGCCCGAAAGGTGTTTTGTAATGGTAAGGGCAAAAACATTTTCCTCCCCCTTAAAAGCCTCCGACCAATCAAAGGCATTAGGGCAAGAGGTGGAAAACCTTTCACTGCTTGAATACATAGTATCAATCATATCGGTTACATTTAAATCAGGATTATCAATATATTCCTTTGTATCGGAAATAATTTTTAAGGAAACATATTTATAATTCGCATTTTCTAATTCATATATGTTAGACGAAGAATCCGCCACGATTGTAATTTTCAAAGTAATACCTTCTTTTTAAAACTTGTTAATCGGTTTTTGAAAAACCGATGTTGTGAACATTATAACCTTTACGCCTTACCTTGTCAAGGGTTTTTAAAAAACTTGTCACAAGTTTTCGCCTTGACAAATATTTTTAAATATTGTAAAATAGCCAGGTGAGGAGGAATATATATGATTGATTCTCAAAACAGTGAACTTTTAAATTCTATTAAAGATTTTAAAATGCCCCGATATAACGAAATTCCAAATGTTGGTTTGTACCTTGAACAAACTGCCAAATATATCGGTGACGCTCTCGCTCCCCTTTTCCCCGGTGCATTGACCGGCTCCATGATTTCCAACTATGTAAAAAAGGGTCTTGTAAGCAACCCCGTAAAAAAACAGTATGACCGTGAACAAATTGCATATCTTATATTTATTGCAGTTGTTAAAAACGTTCTTTCCATGGATAACATTAAACTTTGCATCGATATTCAAAAGAAAACCTACACTGCAGTTGATGCCTACACCTATTTCGCCGAAGAATTAGAAATGCTTATTTCCTATGTATTTGGTATAAATACTGTATTAGAAAAAACCGACTCAACATCCTCCGATGAGAAAAGAATGTTACACAATATTATCATAACGGTAGCCCATAAAATCTACCTTGAAAAGTACTTTAATACACTGGAAGAAAAAAAATAAATTTTAGTATTGACAAATGGCGACTTGTTCGTTATAATATACAAGTCGCTTAAATTTGGCTGTATAGCTCAGCTGGCTAGAGCATGCGGTTCATACCCGCAGTGTCACTGGTTCAAATCCAGTTACAGCCACCACCTGGCCCGGTGGTCAAGAGGCCTAAGACACCGCCCTTTCACGGCGGTAACACGGGTTCGAATCCCGTCCGGGTCACCAAAATCCCTTAGACTTTTCGGTCTAAGGGATTTTTACTTTAAAAAAAACGGTGATAAAATGACAACAAAATTATTCTTTAGTGCAATTACAAAATTTCTTTTAGGATTATTTTTGGTGGCTTTATTAATCTTTTTACCTGCAGGAAGTTTTTACTACCTAAACGGTTGGCTGTTTTTAGGTGTTTTATTTATACCTATGTTCATTGCAGGAATTGTAATGATGCTTAAAAGTCCCGAACTTTTGAAAAAGAGACTTGATGCAAAGGAAAAACAAAAAGAGCAAAGTCTTGTTATAAAATTAAGTGGAATTATGTTCTTATTAGGGTTTATTCTTGCCGGTTTAAACTACCGTTTTGGTTGGCACATCTTGTCCAAAAATGTTGTAATTATTGCTGTTATTTTATTTCTCATATCATATATTATCTATGCCGAAGTTTTGCGCGAAAACGCACATTTAAGCCGCACAATCAAAGTGGAAGAAAACCAAAAGATTGTGGACTCAGGATTATATTCTGTCGTTCGACATCCTATGTATGCCACTACCTTAATTTTATTTTTAACCATCCCCTTAATTTTAGGTTCAATTTATTCCTTTTTGATTTTTCTTTTCTACCCTTTTATAATTGCAAACCGAATAAAATATGAAGAAAAATTACTCATAAACGAGTTGGAAGGATATAAAGAATATTGTCAAAAAGTCAAGTACCGATTAATACCTTTCATTTGGTAAAAAAATGGCCGTTTTTTATCTTATTGACCCGAGGAAAGTTTTGTGTTAGAATAAATCCAGAACTAAAAGGAACGTGATAAAAATGAAGAAAATCCTCCTCGATAATAAGAAAAATTTCTACAAGGCAAATCTTCACTGTCACAGCACCAAATCCGATGGTCGTATGACAGTTGAAGAAATTAAAAAGTATTATATGGACCGCGGTTACTCGGTAATTGCCTATACCGACCACGAGCATCTAATTGATAACTCCTATCTTAACGATGAGAATTTCTTGGCAATTACTTCTTGCGAATTAGCTATTAAGGAAGACCAAAACTTCTCAACTTCTGTTAAAAGAGAAATGAAGGTTTGCCATATAAACCTTTTGGCAAAAGACCCAAAAAACATTAAAACCCCTTGCTACAGTTATTTTATGGATATATATGTTAAGGATGAAATCAAAGACCAAGTTTATAGACCCGAAGAAGATTATCAAAGAGTATATTCTCCTGAAAAAATAAGCGAAATAATTAAAACCGCTAACGAACAAGGATTTTTAGTTACCTATAATCATCCAAGATGGTCTTTAGAAAATGCCACCATTTATTTAGGATACAAGGATATTTGGGCAGTTGAAATTTATAACCACGAATCTCATATCGGCGGTTTATATGAATATGACATCAACTCTTATGATGATTTCCTGCGTGACGGTCAGAGATGTGCTTGTGTTTGTACTGATGATAACCACAGTGCAGCTTCCTCTTGTGGTGGTTACGTTATGATTAATGCCGACAAGTTGGAATACAATACCATTATGAAAGCCCTAGAAAACCACGATTTTTACGCTTCTACCGGTCCTGTCATCAAGGAACTTTACATAGAAGATGATACTGCATATCTCACCTATGAGGGTGGTATTTATGCTACCATTTCTACCAGAGGTAGACGCGCGCAACGTATCTACGCTGAAAACCCTGATGGTGTGAACACCGCCTCTTTCAAAATCCTACCCGACAGTGACGGATACATTAGATTTGATGTTGTGGATAAAGAAGGCAAACGCGCCAACACAAACGCTTATTTCTTAGACGAAATTTAAAAAATAAAAAGGTCGCAAATTTGCGACCTTTTTTTATTTACAGTCCTTCGTAAAGACCATCTTCCATTTTCTTGGTTATAGCATCAACCACAACCTGTTTGTCTTCCTTATAGGTTACGCCGTACCATTTATCCTCGGCAACGAGAACTTGAATTTGTTTTTCACCTTTTTCTATTCTTTCGGAAACCACTAATGGTAGATAATATTCTGATTTGGGAGTATTGATTTTCTCATCCAAGAAAGCCTTAAAACCGGTTTCAATATAATCGAAAATATCAGTTCTAAAGCCCCAAAGATTCATTGAAACAACAGTATCTTCAGGTAATGCAGTCCAGGTTGCGCCATCATCCTCGGTGAATTTGCAATCGATTATCTTTGTTCTTTCGACAATGGTCTTTAAAATACCGTTTTCAATTTCACAAACACCACGGGAAACATGGCCGTTTTCGGTCAATGTGTTAGCCAAACGGAAACCTACCATTGCATAATCCGAATTATCCTCAGTTAAGAAATTTGCCATTTGTTTAAAAGCCGAAGGTCCGTAATAGTCATCGGCATTTACCACTGCAAAAGGTTCCTTGACAACATCTTTACAGCAAAGAATTGCGTGGGCTGTTCCCCAAGGTTTCTCACGCTCAGCAGGGCAGGTATAACCTTCGGGTAGTTTATCCAACTCTTGGAAAACATACTCAACCTTCACACGATTGGCTATTCTCTTGCCAACCATTTCTTTAAAATCTTTCTCTATGGCGTGTTTGATAACAAAAACAACCTTTGTAAATCCTGCTTTTACAGCATCGTAAACTGAAAAGTCCAACAAAACTTCTCCATTAGGTCCAATAGGCTCAATTTGTTTTAAACCTCCGAAACGGCTTCCCATTCCTGCCGCCATAACAACTAAGGTAATGTCTTTTTTCATAAAAAATTCCCCTTTAAAAAATATTAATAATTATATTTTCTTTGGACAAAATTTGGCCAAAGTACATTCCGTGCATTTAGGTCCTCTGGCAGTGCAAACATCCCTGCCAAATAAAACCGTTCTATGACAAAAGTCATTAGATTTCTCGGGCGGTAAAAGTTTTCGCATTTCCTTTTCCACCTGTAACGGATTTGTTGTTTTAACAAACCCTAAACGATTGCAAATTCTTATAAAATGGGTATCGGTTACAACGGCAGGTTTGCCGTAAATATCACCACAAACCAAATTTGCAGTTTTTCTGCCTACCCCCGAAAGTGTTGTTAATTCTTCAATAGTATCGGGCACTATTCCACCGAAATTCTCGGTTATTGCCTTCCCGATTTCCACCAAATCCTTGGCTTTGGTTTTGTAAAGTCCACAGGTTTTAATCAGTTCCTCTACCCTTTTAATATCAGCATCAGCCATTTTCTCGGCCGTTGGGAATTTTTTAAAAAGGTCAGGAGTTACCATATTCACTCGTTTGTCAGTGCACTGAGCCGAAAGTCTGGTGGCAATAAGGAGTTGAAAAGCGTCCTTGTAATCAAGAGAACATATAGCATCGGGATAGCGCTTTTCAAGTGCCTCTACTGCAGCAATTACCCTATCCTTCTTAAGCATCTAATTTTAAATCTCCAAACTTGATAAGTCCCATTTTTCTCATACCTTCAGCAATACTGAGGGTTAAAACAGCAGGTAAAATAAAGTGCATTGCAAATATCTCAAGCAAAGCGATTGCAGGAGAAACACCGGCAGCCACCATACTGTCATAAGCCATAAACTGACCTACTAAACCTGCCGAGCCCATACCCGAGCCCACAGGATTACTTACCATTTTTAAAAGACAGGAGGCAACAGGTCCCAAAATCGCACTTGAAATAACGGGAGGAAGCCATAAAATCGGCTTTTTGACAAGATTGGGCACTTGAAGCATAGAGGTTCCGAGACCTTGAGCCACAAGACCGCCAAATTTATTTTCCCTATAACTAATAACAGCAAATCCTACCATATTGCAACAACAACCAATGGTTGCCGCGCCTGCCGCAAGACCGCTGATTTGCATTGATACGCCAATAGCCGCGGAAGATATTGGAAGTGTTAATATAATTCCCATTAAAACCGAAATTGCAATTCCACCAAGGAAAGGATATTTTTGAACATTAATATTCACAAGATTTCCGATCCAAACCATTGCTGCCGATATATAAGGGCCAACAAAAAATCCTGCTGTGGAACCTGCAAAAATGCAACAAAGAGGTGTAACAATTATATCCACTTTGGTTCTTCCCGCAACCATAGCGCCGATTTCAACAGCAACATAGGCAGCAATAAAAGCTCCCAAAGGTTCACCCGGTTTGCCGACTGCAAAAGCTTCGTTTAAAATATTGGGGAATGCGCCGATCATACCGCACACACCTGCGCAAACGGCAGTTAAAGGAGCTGACTTTAATTTACTGGCAACTCCAACTCCAATTCCGGCGCCGGTTAAAGTTTTGGCTATATTACCCATTGCATTCAAATAAGCCGCCACTTGATTATCACCCAAAAGAGAAGCTATTTGACAAATAATTGTACCGATAATAAGTGTTGAAAACAGACCCAAGGCCATACCTGAAAGGCCGTCAATAAAAACTCTGTTTAAATACTTCTTAACCATTTTAAAACTTCCTTTGTGATATTTTATTATATTATAACAAAATATATTTTAATTTACAATAGTTTACTTGTTTTTTATCAAGTCTTATGGTATAATTTATCTTGGTGATTTATGTGACAAAGGTTTATGTTGTGAGGCATTGCGAAACCGACGGTAATGCTTTAAAAATATTTCAAGGCCATACCGATAATAATATAAACGAAATGGGTGCCAAACAATTAGTTGCTTTGGGAGAAAAATTTAAAGATATACCTCTTGATAAGATATACACAAGCCCACTTATTAGGGCTCATAAAACAGCATTGGCAATTTCCGGAAATCTCAACACTCCCCTCTTTATAAACGATGGATTAATTGAGATTAACGGTGGTGTTTACGAAGGTAAAACCTTTGGTGAACTCAAAAGCACTTATCCCGACTTCGCCGAAATGTGGGAATCAAAAACTTGGGAATTCGCTCCCGAAAACGGCGAAACCATGCCCGAAGCGTATGATAGAATCTGGAACACCGTCAACAAAATTGTTAAAGAAAACAAGGGCAAAACTATCGCCATTGTAAGTCACGGTTTTGTTACCCGTTCCCTCTTTTGCCGAATTTTATATAACGATATAAAGAAATTCCGTGAGCTTGAATATGGTTTTAATACTTCAGTTTCACTTTTGGAATTTGAAGACGAAAACACACCAAAAATAGTATACTTAAATGATTTATCTCATCTGACCGATGACCTTATCAATAAAAACGCAAAGGTGCCGATAAAATGATTATAATGTCAGTCGACCTTGGAAAAGCAAGAACCGGAATTGCCGTTTCGGACAGTTTGGAAACCTTTGCTTTCCCAAAAACCGTTATTACCGAATATAACAACGAAAAATTAATAGATAAAATTTGTCTTTGCGCCAAGGAATATTCCGCCCAAATGTTAGTCGTGGGTTTTCCGAAAAATATGGACGGTAGCGTTGGTTTCCGAGCTGAAGAGTGCGAACAAATCGCTAACGCTTTGCGCGATAAAACCGGTCTTGAAACCGTTTTATGGGACGAAAGATGCACAACAATCTCTGCCCACACCGCCTTAAACTTTACCAACACCCGAGGCAAAGACCGAAAAAAAGTTATTGATGCAGTTGCGGCGGTTATAATACTTGAAGACTATCTAAGATACCGAAAAAACCGAAAGGACTAGGCTTATGTATAAATTTGAAACCCATCTTCATACAAATAATTGCAGCGCCTGCGCCAAGTCTTCTCCCGAAGAATATATTAACGCTGCTTTGGAGCACGGATATAGCGGTATTGTTGTTACAAACCATTTTTACCACGGCAGTACCCGAGTTGACCGCAATTTACCATGGCGTGATTTTGTGACGGCTTACATCGACGATTATTTGGAATTTAAGGAGTTAGGTGATAAACACGGCATTACCGTACTATTCGGTATAGAGGATGTTTTTGCGGACGGAAAAGAAATGTTAATATACGGTCTTGATCCCCAATATCTTTTAGATAATCCCGAATTTCTTTTAATGTCACTTAAAGAAAAATCCGATTTCATCCATGAATGCGGTGGAATTTGTGTTTGCGCTCATCCTTTCAGAGACAGAAGTTATATTCCCGACCCCAACACTCCCCCTGACCCTGATTGTTTTGATGCAATTGAATGTTTCAATTTATTTAATACTGTTGAAGCAAATGAAAAAGCTTTTGTTTATTCATTTAACAACAAAAAGATTATGACATCCGGTAGTGATGTTCACAACGCTAAAGATTTTGGCCATGCAGGAATTGCGTTTGACACTCCCGTTACCGACTACCCCACCTTTTTAGAAAAGGTTAAAAAAGGTGAATTTAAATTAATATATCCCGAATTTTAGGTGAAAAGTATGTTTACAACTGTCAAAGGACTAAAAATTGAATATACCGAGCAAGGTAAAGGCACCCCCGTTCTTTTACTTCACGGATGGGGTTCTTCCTTTGCAGTTTACGGCAGAATTATGAACGCTTTGAGTGATAAATGCCGTTTGGTTGCTGTAAATTTCCCCGGTTGTGGTGAAAGCGAGACCATGGAAAATCCATGGATCTTGAACGATTACTGCGATTTTTGTCTTGAATTTATGAAAAATGTGGGACTTGAAGACCCCATCCTTATCGGCCATTCCCACGGTGGAAGAGTCATTCTCAAAATGGCAGCCGAAAAAATGGTTAATCCCCCAAAAATTGTTTTGCTTGACAGTGCAGGACTAATACCTAAAAAGACATTCAAACAAAAATTCAAGGCCAAGAGTTTTAAAACAATTAAATGGGCGCTAACCCTTCCCCTTGTTAAAAATTACAGTGAAGGTTTGTTACAAAAAGCCAGAAATTACTACGGTTCGGCTGATTATAATGCCGCTCCCGAAGTTTTAAGAAAAACCCTTGTCAGCCTTGTTAATACTGATTTGAGGGATATTTTACCGAACATTTCTTGCCCCTCCTTACTTATTTGGGGCGACCTTGATACTGCTACACCCCTTGAAGATGCAAAAACCATTGAAAGTTTAATTCCCGACGCAGGACTTTGCGTTCTTAAAGGCACAGGACATTATTCTTTTTGCGAAAAGCCTTTTGAGGCCGAAGCAATTTTAAAAAGTTTTATATGAAAGGAAGGTTAAAATGAATTACTACCTGTTAATTTCTCTTGTTTTGGCGAGTTTTTCTTCTCTTTTTACACTCATTCGCCAACTGCAAATGCTACAGCAAAATTCATACTTCCCTTCTAGATATTTTTCTTGGCTTAAGGACAATTTGCCTTTTTACGAGGTTTTAATGTTCCTTGTGACCTCCATTTTATTTATATTTGAAGCCTATATCCCATTGGTTATTTTTTGCGCGGCAGTTGCGGCAATTAGAATACCACGATATTTAAACATTCACAAAAAATCCATTAAAAAATTAGTTTTCACCGCAAGGGTTAAACGACTTTTTGCAACAGCTATTATAATCCAAATTATACTCATTTCGGTTTATGCTATAAAACCCATCTCCCTGGCAGGAAGTCTTTGCTTGGATTTAAGTTTTGTTTTTTCCTATCTTGTTCCAATTTACACCTTTGTTATTTGGGGCGTAACCTTACCTATTGAAAAAGCATTCAATATCTACTTTGTAAACGATGCTAAAAAAATTCTTCGTTCCTACAAAGATTTAAAGGTTATTGGCATTACGGGAAGTTACGGAAAAACCACCACCAAATTTATACTAACCAGAATTTTAAGTGAGAAATTTAATGTAGTTTGCACTCCACACAGTTTTAATACTCCTATGGGTGTTGTGAGAACAGTTCGCGAACATTTTAAACCCCAAACTCAAGTTTTTGTTTGTGAAATGGGCGCCAAAAATATAGGCGATATTAAGGAGATTTGCAATATTGTAAAACCTGATTTTGGCCTTATCACCTCGGTTGGTGAGCAACATCTTGAAACCTTTAAAAGTGCCCATAATGTATTTAAAACAAAGTTTGAACTGGCTGATGCTGTAAATAAAAAGAACGGTCTTACCTTTGTAAACGGCGACAGCAAGGAAATTATTGACCGTATTAATATCAATGATTTTAAGGTTTACGGTAGTGAAAACAATTTCGCTTACAGTATAAACAATATCACCTGCAACCGAAACGGTTCCAAATTTGACCTTAATTTAGGTGACACAACAATCCCCCTTACCACAAAACTTTTAGGAAAACACAGCATAATTAATATTGCAGGTGCAGCCGCTTTAGCTTACACCTTGGGTGTTTCTCCAAAAGATATTCAGTTTGCAGTGGCATCACTCAAACCCACCGAACATCGTTTGGAACTTAAAAACGGTATTAACCGTTCCCTTTTAATTGATGATGCTTACAATGCCAACCCCGAAGGCTCCATTGAAGCCGTTAATGTTTTAAATTCCTTTGAGGGTATGAAAAAGATTATTGTAACTCCCGGTCTTATTGAACTAGGTGAGAGAGAATATGAATGCAACTTCCAATTAGGCGCAGCCGCCGCAAAGGTATGTGACACTGTGATTTTAGTTGGTCTCAACCGCTCAAAACCCTTGGCTGAAGGTGTTAAATCCACCGATTTTAATCCTGATAACCTTAATATTGTTGCAAGTTTCAAGGATGCTATGGCAGTGTTCTCCAAAATTGCGGACAATAACACAGTGGTTCTTTTAGAAAACGATTTGCCTGACAATTATTTAAAATAAGAGGTCTTTTTTATGAAAACAAATGTAGCATTTTTTTACGGTAGCCGTTCGGTTGAACACGAGGTTTCCATTATTTCAGCCGTTCAAGCCATGATGGCAATAAACAAGGAAAAATATGATATTACACCCGTTTATGTTACAAAAGACGGCGAAATGTATACAGGTGAAAAGCTTTTTACCATTGAAGAATACCAAAATTTACCCGAACTTTTAAAGGAATGCAAAAAGGTTTTCTTTGTTAGAGAAAATGGCAAGGTTCTTATGAAGCAAGAGTGCGAAAAAGGTTTCTTCAAAAAAGAAATCCCCCCTGTAGAAATTGATGTTGCCTTCCCCGTTGTTCACGGCACAAACTGTGAAGACGGCACAATTCAAGGCTACTTGGAATTTTTGGGATTGCCTTACGTTGGATGCGATATTTTATCCTCGGCTGTTGGTATGGATAAAGCCGTATTTAAAGATGTTTTAATGAATGCAGGACTTCCTGTTCTTGACTGTATTCGTTTTACCTCTCGTGAATATTTAAGCGACAAAGAAGGCTATGCAAAAGAAATTGCCGAAAAAGTGGGATATCCCTTAATTGTTAAACCCGTAAACTTGGGCTCTAGTGTTGGCATTAGCAAAGTAAACTCCCCTGAAGAATTAGACGAGGCTTTGACACTTGCAATTTCCTTTGCTGACAAAATCTTGGTTGAACGTGCTGTTACAAAAATCCGTGAAATCAACTGCTCGGTTTTAGGTGATGTGAACGAATGCTTTGCCAGTGTTTGCGAAGAACCCTTTATGAGCGATGAAATTTTATCCTACGAAAACAAGTATCTTTCCAATGCAAAGGGTGGTCAGAGCAAGGGTATGGCATCCTTGGGAAGAAAAATCCCTGCCGATTTAAGCGAAGAAAGAAGCAACGAAATCCGCGAACTTTCTTGCAAAATTTTCAAGGCTATCGGCGCTTGCGGTGTTGTTAGAATAGACTATATAATCGACGGCGAAACCGATACTGTTTACGCCAACGAAATCAATACCATCCCCGGTTCTTTGGCTTTCTATCTTTGGGATGCTACCGATTTAAAATATCCCGAACTTTGCGACAAACTTATTGAACTTGCTTTCCGCAGACAGCGCAACCGTGACAATTTAACCTTTACTATTGATACTAACATCCTTTCGGGTGTTAAACTCGGTGGCGCAAAGGGAACAAAAGGAGCAAAGTTCTAATGACCGAACTCATAGTAAAACTTTTTGTTAAAGACAGCGAAAACGTGAAGGATAATACCGTTCGCAAGGCCTATGGCACTTTAGGTGGTCTTGTTGGAATTTTGTGCAACCTTATTTTATGCATAATTAAAATTACAGTAGGCTTAGTTTCGGGCAGTATTTCTATTATGGCGGACGGTTTTAACAACCTTTCTGATATGGGTTCGTCCCTCGTTACAATTATAGGTTTTAAACTAGCCGGAAAACCTGCCGACCGCGATCATCCTTTCGGTCACGGAAGAATTGAATACATATCCGCGTTTATAGTATCCGTATTTATTCTAATCGTGGGTGTGGACCTGCTTGAAAGTTCTTTCAATTCCCTTGTAAATGGCAGCAAAACTCCCACATATTCAATATGGGCAATTATCGTTCTTATTATTTCGGTTTTAATTAAATTTTGGATGTTCTTGTTCAACCGAAAACTCGGCAACAAAATTTCCTCCGATGTTTTAATCGCAACTTCTAAGGACAGTTTGAACGATGCCCTTGCCACCACTGCAATTTTGGTAAGTGTGGGTGTTTCAAAGTTTGTAGATGTCCCCTTTAATCTTGATGCTTTAATGGGTATTTTGGTGGCATTATTCATTCTTTGGGCAGGTATTAATTCAGCCAAAGATACCCTTAACGAAATCTTAGGCAAACCACCCGAAAAAGAACTTATTGAGGATATTGAAAACTTAATTTTAAGCTTTGATGAATTTGTTGGTATTCACGATTTGATTATCCACAATTACGGCGTTGGAAGACAGTTCGCTTCGGTTCACGTTGAAGTTCCCCAAGATATTGACATTGTAAAATGTCACGAACAGGTTGACCTTTGCGAAAAAATGGTGGGCGAAGAACTTGGCATAAGTCTTGTAATCCACATGGACCCCATTGATATTAACAACGAAACCGTAAACGATACCAAACAAAAAATGTCGGATGCCCTTCACGTTATTAATAAAGATTTAACCCTTCACGATTTTAGGATGACTCCTTTAAGTGAAAATCGAACAAACCTTATTTTTGATGTTGTTATTCCTGCAGATTTAGGTTTAAGTGAAAAAGAACTTGAAGAAAAAATTATAAGTTTAGCCAAACTTATAAACCCAATTTTTGAATGTGTTATAACCTTTGATAACGACTTTTGCGGTCATTAATTAAATTTTAAGAACCCCTTTTTGGGGTTCTTTTTTTATTTACTAATATTTTGAAATAAATGTGGAAAAGTATTAAAAGAATACTCTTTAGGAGGAGAATTTATGAAAAATAAAATTTTATCCATCTGTTTATGCTTGATTTCCGTTTTTTCTTGCTTTTCCTTGGCAGGTTGCGGAAAGAAAAATGAAGCCCTTGTTTATTTTTTAAACTTTAAGCCCGAATCGGCAACTGTTTACGAAGAACTTGCGAAAAAGTATGAAGAAGAAACCGGAGTGGCCGTTAAAGTTTCAACTGCAGCAGCCAACACCTACGAGCAAACCCTTAAATCCGAAATTGCAAAATCGGATGCACCCACAATTTTTCAGGTAAACGGTCCCATTGGATACGATGCCTGGAAAGACTACTGCGCCGACATTAAAGACAGTAAACTCTACTCTTTTTTAAGCGATAAAGACCTTGCCATTAAGGATGGAGATGGAGTTTACGGCATCCCTTATGTTGTTGAAGGTTACGGCATTATTTACAACAATGCTATTATGGAAAAATATTTCGCCCTTTCAACCAAAAAAACCGAAATCGATTCGGTAAGCGAAATCAATTCCTTTGACAAGTTAAAGGCTGTTGTGGAAGATATGACGGCCCAAAAAGAGGCTTTAGGTATTGAAGGTGTTTTTGCCTCCACCTCCCTTTCAAGTGGTGAGGACTGGCGTTGGCAAACCCATCTTTTGAATATGCCGTTATATTACGAAATGATTGATTTGAGTGACAAAAAAGACCCTACTTTAAATCTTTTGGACGCAAAAGAAATTAAACACAACTACTCCAAAAACTTCCAAAACCTTTTTGACCTGTATATCAATAATTCGATAACTGCAAAGACTCTTTTGGGTTCTAAATCGGTTGCCGATTCAATGGCCGAATTTGCTTTAGGTAAGGTTGCAATGGTGCAAAACGGCAACTGGGGTTGGTCCCAAATTTCGGGTGTTAAGGGCAACACCGTTAAAGAAAACGACATTAAAATGATGCCTTTGTATATTGGTGTTGAAGGCGAAGCCAACCAAGGCCTTTGCATTGGTACCGAAAACTATTTCGCCATTAACAAAAATGCCTCTAAAGAAAAGCAACAAGCTTCTCTTGATTTCCTTGAGTGGTTATTTTCCAGTGAAACAGGCAAAAAATATGTTACCGAAAAGTTAGGCTTTATTACACCCTTTAACACCTTCACCGAAGCCGAGCAACCCTCCGACCCATTGGCCAAAGAAATTGTTCGTTATTTATCCGACAGCAGTTACGAAAATATTCCTTGGATATTCACTGCTTTCCCCAGTGAAGCCTTCAAAAAGGATGTTGGCAACGCATTGCTTGACTATGCCCAAGGTTCTAAAAAATGGGATGAGGTGGAAAAAACAGTAATCTCCAAATGGAAGAGTGAGCGTTCTTGAAACTAAACCCTTATCGTAGATATTTTCCAATTTTCGTTGGGCCTTGCCTTGTGGCATTTTTAATCGCCTTTGCAATCCCCTTTGTTATGGGATTATTCCTTTCCTTTACCGAATTCAGAACCGTAAGCGATGCAAAATTTGTCGGCTTTGAAAACTATATTAAAGCATTTTCAGATGATAGTGGCTTTTTAGAGTCTTTATGGTTCACGGTTAAATTTTCGGTTATTTCGGTAATAACCATTAATATAATTGCATTTTTCTTGGCGCTGATTTTAACCAAATCGGTGCCCGGAACACGCATTTTCAGAACAATATTTTTTATGCCAAACTTGATTGGCGGTATTGTTCTCGGCTATATTTGGCAGGTTATTATAAACGGCGTTTTATATAACTTTAACTATTCAATAACCTCCGACCCCACCTTTGGTTTTTGGGGACTTATAATACTGATGAACTGGCAAATGATAGGTTACATGATGATAATCTATATTGCGGGAATTCAAAATATCTCCACCGATATTTTAGAAGCAGCCAAGGTGGACGGTGCGGGCAGTTTTGTTACGCTTACCAGAATAATTATTCCCTCGGTTATGCCTTCCATTACAATTTGCCTCTTTTTAACCATAACCAATTCCTTTAAATTGTTCGACCAAAATCTCGCCCTCACAGCAGGTGCCCCATCAAACCGAACCCAAATGTTGGCCCTTAACATTTACGATACCTTTTACTCCCGTAACGGATACGAAGGTGTAGGTCAAGCCAAGGCTGTTATTTTCTTTATAATTGTGGCAATAATTGCCCTGTCTCAACTATATTTCACACGAAAAAGAGAGGTTGAAAGTTAATGAAAGAGCGTTTTTTGAACACCCTTTACTTCTTTATTTTATCAGTACTTTCAATCCTTTTTATCTTTCCTGTTTTTGTGGTTGTTATAAACTCCCTTAAATACAAATTTTCCATTGCAACAACCCCCTTTGTTTTACCAAATGCCGAAACCTTCAGTGGAAGTGAAAATTATATTACCGGCATTGAAACCACAGGATTTCCACAGGCTTTAGGGTGGTCTTTGTTTATCACGGTTTTTTCGGTAGTTGTTATTATAATTTTTACTTCCATGACTGCCTGGTATATAACAAGGGTAAAATCTCGCTTTAATTCCTTCTTTTACTATGCCTTGGTTTTTTCAATGATTGTTCCCTTTCAAATGGTGATGTTCACCATGTCCAAAATTGCAAATGTTTTGCATCTTGATAATCCCTTGGGTATCATTTTCATTTACCTGGGATTTGGAGCAGGCCTTTCGGTCTTTATGTTTTCGGGATTTATTAAAACCGTTCCAAAAACCATTGAGGAGGCTGCAACAATTGACGGTTGCACAACCTTTCAGGTCTTTTGGCTTGTTGTATTCCCCGTTCTTAAACCTACTGCCATTACGGTTGCAATTTTGAACACCATGTGGATTTGGAACGATTACTTGCTTCCCTATCTTGTAATCGGTAAAGATTATAAAACTGTGCCCATTGCCGTACAATATCTTAAAGGCGGATATGGTTCGGTTGATATGGGTGCCATGATGGCAATGTTGGTGCTTTCCATTATCCCTGTGGTCATCTTCTACCTGTTTTGCCAAAAATATATTATAAAAGGAGTAGCCTCGGGTGCAGTTAAGGGCTAAAATCAAAACACAAAAAAGAGGGGTTTTGCTCCCTCTTTCTTCGCTTCCTTCAAATTACGGAATTGGGTCATTAGGCCTAGAAGCCTATAATTTTATTGACCTTTTAAAAGAAACCGGTCAAAGTTATTGGCAAATATTACCTTTGTGTCCCGTTGGAAGGGGTAATTCGCCTTACGCTTCAATCAGTTGTTTTGCAGGAGAAATTTTATATATCGATCTTGATGTATTAGTCCAAGAAGGATTATTAGAAAATAGTGACATCGGCTCCTTTAGTTTTGCTAAAAATGTTGATTACGAGGCAGTGCGAGAATTTAAAATACCTTTGCTTAAATTGGCAGTCAGTCGCTTTAATAAACAAAACGAAGATTATATTTCTTTTTGCAAAGAAAACGAATATTGGCTAGAAGATTTTGCAAAGTTTTGCAATATGAAATATAAAAGTTCCACCGAATTTTACAAGGTTAGCCAGTATTTATTTTTTAAGCAATACAAAGCGCTGCACAGTTACGCAAATCAAAATGGCATAAAAATCATTGGTGATATTCCTTTTTATGTTGATTTAGAAAGTGCTGATGTTTGGGGCACTCCCGAAATCTTCAAACTTGACAAAGATTTTAAACCATCCCTTGTTGCAGGTGTTCCACCTGATATTTTCAGCGCATCGGGACAACTTTGGGGCAACCCCATTTATAATTGGGATTACCTTAAACAAAACGACTTTGACTGGTGGCAAAAAAGGCTTCTTCACAACGCAAAACTTTACGATGCCATTAGGATTGACCACTTTAGAGCCTTTGCCAAATATTACTGCATTCCCCAAGGTTCAAAGGATGCCACAAGTGGCTTTTGGGCAAAGGGCGTGGGAAATGACTTTTTCTCTTTGGTGAAACCGAAACTTGAAAACACCCTTATTATTGCCGAAGATTTAGGTGGCGAAGATGACCCCAGTGTTATTAAACTTTTAGAACAAACGGGTTTTCCAAATATGAAAGTTTTGCAGTTTGCCTTTAATTCGGACGAAAACAACATCTTTTTGCCCCAAAATTTTGGTAGCAACTGCGTTTGTTACACAGGCACCCACGACAATGACACCACCCTTGGTTGGTATGAAAAATTAAGCAAAAAAGAACGAGCTCTATTTGACCGTTTAGTACCCCCAAAATATTCATCCCCCGTTTTAAATTTAATTGCCTTCGCTTTCAGTTCAAAAGCCGACATTGTAATAATCCCATTTGCCGATTATCTTGAACTTGATTCGGGAAATCGAATTAACACCCCGTCGGTACCCACAGGAAATTGGGAGTGGAGGTTTGAAAAAGGCGATATTACTGAGAATTTAAGGAAAAAAATCAGGTTTTTTTAGTCTCCTGCTCTTGACAATGTACACATGTTTTTGTATAATTGTATACAATAATACAACGAGGTGTAAAAATGTTAGAATTATCCCGCAAAACCAACCTGTTAGAGCAGGCTACATATAAGTATTCTCTACAAGATATTGAGGATCCTAATTTATATCGTGACCTTTATCCTTACGATAATGTTCCAAAGGTTGCTTTCAACCATCGCAGAGTTCCTATGGGTATGCCCGAAGAAATTTGGATTACCGATACTTCTTTGCGTGACGGTCAACAATCGGTTGAACCTTATACTGTTAAACAAATCGTGGACCTTTACAAGTTGATGTCTAAACTTGGTGGTCCTTATGGAATAATTCGTCAGACCGAGTTTTTCGTTTACAGCCAAAAAGACCGAAAGGCTTTGGAAGAATGTCAGGCTTTGGGACTTAAATTCCCCGAAATTACCACCTGGATCAGAGCCAATAAGGAAGACTTTAAACTTGTTAAAGATTTGGGTATTCGTGAGACAGGTATTTTGGTTTCTTGCAGTGACTATCATATTTTCAAGAAGCTTAAAAAGACTCGTAAGGAAGCAATGGAAGGTTACTTGGCTGCTGTGGCTCAAGCCTTTGAAGCAGGTGTTATGCCGAGATGTCACTTAGAAGATATTACAAGAGCCGACTTCTACGGTTTCGTTGTTCCCTTTGTTAACGAACTTATGAAGATGTCAAAAGATGCGGGAATTCCTGTTAAAATCCGTGCTTGTGACACCATGGGTTACGGTGTACCCTTTACCGAAGTTGCCCTTCCCAGAAGCGTTCCGGGTATTATTTACGGCTTACAGCATTATTCGGGTGTTCCAAGTGAAATGTTAGAGTGGCACGGTCATAACGATTTTTACAAGGCTGTTTCCAACGCTACTACTGCTTGGTTATACGGTGCATCTGCTGTTAACTGTTCCCTTTTGGGTATCGGTGAGCGTACCGGTAACGTTCCTCTTGAAGCAATGATTATGGAATATGCTTCCCTCAGAGGTTCCCTTGACGGTATGGATACCACCGTTATTACCGAAATTGCCGATTACTTCAAAAATGAAATGGGATACAAAATTCCCCCTATGACTCCCTTTGTTGGTAAAAACTTCAACGTTACAAGAGCAGGTATTCACGCCGACGGACTTTTAAAGGATGAAGAAATTTACAATATTTTCGATACCAACAAAATCCTTAACCGCCCCGCTTCGGTTTCCATTAGTAACACCAGTGGTCTTGCAGGTATTGCTTACTGGATTAACAACAACTATCGCCTTAAAGGTGACAAAGCAATTGATAAGAAACATCCTCTTGTTATTGCTATTAAAGAATGGGTGGACAAAGAATACGAAGATGGCAGACAAACAGCCATTTCCGACATTGAACTCGAAAATAAAATCACTCTTCTTTCGGGAGGAAAATTTTAATGATTACACATAAGACAATATCTCTTGCCGATCAGGTTTTTGAACATATTGAAAACGATATTTTAAGCGGCAAATATGGCCGTGGCGAAATTATTACCGAAGGCAAACTAAGCGCCGAATTAGGCGTTAGCCGAACACCTATCCGTGAGGCTTTAAGAAGACTCAGCCAAGAACATTTAATTGAGGAAAGCGGTAAAGGAAGCGTTGTTATAGGCATTTCCGAAAAAGATTTGGATGACATTTTCCTTATTCGCAAACACCTTGAATGTTTGGCAGTTTCCATGGCAGCAACCAACGCTACCCCGGAACAGTTAGAGGAACTTAAAGAAATTTTAGAACTTCAAGAATTTTATGTTACCAAAAGCGATACCGAACATGTGAAACTAATGGATAATAAATTTCACCGTTTAGTTTACAAGCTTACTGGCAGTAATGTGTTTTATGATACTTTAGTACCTTTACACCGTAAAATTCAAAAATACCGTCGTGCTTCTTTGCAAAAGCCAAGTCGCGCGCAAGATGCGGTATTAGAACATCGCAAAATTTACGAAGCTATTTTAGCAGGTGATGAGAAACTTGCTTCTAAATATGCTTTGGAACACATTGAAAAAGCTTACAACCACATAAAGAAAGGGTAACTACTATGGGTTTAACTATTGCACAAAAAATTATTAAAGCACATATGCTTTCAGGTGATATGACCGTTGGCAGTGAAGTTGCTTTAAAAATAGACCAAACATTAACTCAAGATGCCACAGGCACAATGGCTTATCTTGAATTTGAAACAATGGGCTTGGACCGTGTTAAAACCGAGAAGAGCGTTGCTTACATAGACCACAACACACTTCAATCAGGTTTTGAAAACGCTGATGACCACAGATACATCCAATCGGTTTGTAAGAAACACGGAATTTATTTCTCTCGCCCCGGTAACGGCATTTGCCACCAGGTTCATCTTGAGCGTTTTGGCAAACCGGGTAAAACCTTAATCGGTTCTGACAGCCATACCCACACAGGTGGTGGTATTGGTATGCTTGCAATGGGTGCAGGTGGACTTGATGTTGCTGTTGCAATGGGTGGTGGCGCTTACTATATCACCATGCCTAAAATGTATAAGGTAAACCTTACAGGCAAACTCAGACCCTTTGTTACTGCAAAGGATGTCAGCCTTGAAATTTTAAGAATTTTATCGGTTAAAGGTGGCGTTGGCGCCATTATTGAATGGGGTGGCGAAGGTATTAAAACCCTTTCTGTACCCGAACGTGCAACCATTACCAATATGGGTACCGAACTTGGCGCTACAACTTCAATATTCCCCTCTGATGAAATCACCAAGGCTTTCTTAGAGGCTGAAGGCAGAGGCGAGGATTATATTGAATTATCCAGCGACCCTGATGCTGTTTACGACAAGGTGATTGATATTAACCTTACCGTCTTAACCCCTCTTATTCCTTCTCCTCTCTCCCCCGACAACATCGTTACTGTTGAGTCCTTTAAGGGAACAAAGGTTGACCAGGTTTGTATTGGTTCTTGCACCAACTCTTCCCTACTT
>JAZOXF010000021.1:0-10820 GCA_045659605.1 Acutalibacteraceae bacterium | reverse complement strand
TATACTGTCCCCAAAGACCTGTGCAAATAACGGCAATTTTATATCCGTTTTTCTCGAGTCGAATTACATTATAATCGGTGCCGTAGTTAAGTCCTGCACCCGTTATTGCGTTTACGGTATCGTTATAACCTTCTTCGCCGTAGTCTCTTATGTGGTTGTTGGTGATAAGCACCGAATCAATGCTACCTGCATTTAAAACATCAAGGTTTTTAACATTTGTCTTAAACCAAAAAGCAGGTTCGTAATCCTTTGCCACAGGCGCGAGTTCACGGTCAGAGAAAACATTTTCAAGATTTACTAAGGTAAAATCATCGCCCGATAAAATGTCCTTCACTTGACTTAAAAAGTATTCGGGTGGATTTTTTGCGGCGTATTCTTCAAATCTACCTTTAGGGTGCACATCTTTTTGATTTGCTAAAATGAAATCGCCTAAAAATGTTAGGGTAATATTGAAGTTTTGGGGTTTGGGAGTCGAATCACTAACAAAACTTTCCTCATAAATAGACTCGGTAACAGTTTCCGTTACCGAGTCTGTAGATGAAGTTTCAGCGACAGGATTCTTTTTGCATCCCACACAACAAATACCCATTATTAAAGCAATTAAAAGGGTAAAACTTCTTTTCATAATTATTTAACTTCGATTTTTTCCTTTCCACCCATATAAGGTCTAAGGGCAACGGGAATATCAACACTATATTTCTCGCCATCAAAACGAAGATTATTTTCAAGGAAAGCAATAAGCATTCTGGGAGGCGCTACAACAGTATTGTTTAAGGTGTGTGCTAAATATTTCTTACCGTCAGCACCCTTAACCTTAATACCTAAACGGCGAGCTTGAGCATCGCCAAGGTTGGAACATGAGCAAACCTCAAAATATTTTTGTTGCTTGGGACTCCAAGCTTCAACGTCATAAGATTTAACCTTTAAGTCAGCAAGGTCGCCTGTGCAACACTCAAGAGTTCTAACGGGAATGTCAAGACTGCGGAAAAGTTCTACCGAGTAGCTCCACATTTTGTTAAACCATTCCATACTCTCTTCGGGTTTGCAAATAACAATCATTTCTTGCTTCTCAAATTGGTGAATTCTGTAAATTCCACGTTCTTCGATACCGTGAGCGCCTTTTTCTTTTCTGAAGCAGGGAGAATAACTGGTTAATGTGAGAGGTAATTTTTCTTCAGGAGTCATTGTGTCAATGAACTTACCAATCATAGAGTGCTCAGAAGTACCGATAAGGTATAAATCCTCACCCTCTATTTTATACATCATGGCATCCATTTCTTCAAAACTCATAACGCCGGTTACAACGTTACTTCTAATCATAAAGGGAGGGATGCAGTAGGTGAAGCCCTTATCAATCATAAAGTCACGGGCATAAGCGGTAACTGCCGAGTGAAGTCTTGCAATATCACCCATAAGATAGTAGAAACCTTCGCCTGCAACTCTACCTGCGGATTCCTTATCAATACCGTCAAACAAAGCCATAATGTCGGTGTGATAGGGGATTTCAAAATCTACGGTAGTTTGTTCGCCGTATTGTTGAACCTCAACGTTTTCACTATCATCACGACCAACAGGAACGCTTTCGTCCACAATGTTGGGTATCTTCATTTGGATTTCTAAAACTTTTTTACCAAGCTCAGCTTCCTTTTCTTCCAAGGACTTGAGTTCGGCGGCTTGTTCGTTAACAAGGCGCTTCATTTCTTCGGCTTCTTCGCGTTTGCCTTGGCCCATAAGCATACCGATTTGTTTACTAACCTTGTTACGGTTTGCACGAAGGTCATTAGCACGGGTGTTAGCGGCGCATTTTTCGGTATAAAGAGCAATGAGTTCATCAACCAAAGGAAGTTTACTGTCTTTAAACTTTCTCTTTATGTTTTCTTTAACAAGTTCGGGGTTGTCGCAAATAAATTTAATATCTAACATTTTAACTCTCCTCAAGGGAATTTATCAATATATGATTATATCACAGCAGATTTTGTTTGTCAAACAATATCAACGACCTCAACAATGCCGCTTTTATGGTAAAGTGAGGGGGTGATAAGCAGTGAGTATCCACGGCCGGCATCGGCTGTCCACTCAACTGCATGGTGGCGAGGAACGGCAGTGGCGCCAAGGAGCATCATAATAGCTCCGCCGTGCATTATAACTGCGCTTGTCTTTTTGTCTTTTTCCAGCATATCCATAACGATTTGCTGAAGTCCAAGACAAAGCCTTTTAACAAATTCTGTGTTATCTTCTCCGCCCGGAGGTGTGGCTTTGCCTGAAACCCAAGCCAAAAATTCGGGGTTTGATTCAAGTTCGGCGGCAGTTTTGCCTTCAAAATCGCCAAAATCATATTCTTTAAGATTTTCAACCGAAGTTATTCCCAAGTCCGGATATAATACTGCGCCGGTTTGTCGGCAACGAAGCAAGGGGCTTGAGTACAAGCAGTCAACTTCGGGATATTCCATATTTTCCTTTAGGATTCTCAGTTCATTTAAACCTTCGGGGGACAAAGGGGCATCGGTCTTGCATCCGATATACTGTCCTAAAATATTAGCGTCGGTAGAACCGTGGCGAATTAAATGAATTTTGAGGGTTTTCATTTTATACACTCCAAAATTTCTGTAATTATACTGTTGGATAAAAGCATACCCTGATCGGTAAGAGAAATGCTTTGGTCATTTATATTTAAAAGTTTGTTTTGGTTTAGAAGTCGGCACTTTTTTTCTAACTCTTCGTTAAGTTCAAGTTTTACTCCTTTTGAAAGTCTTAAAGCCAACATAATTCTTTCTTCTTCACCGCCACCATCACCGTCGGGTAGGGGAGAAGAGCCCTCCAAAAATTTCGACAAATCTCTTTTAAAATAAAATCGTTTACCATTAATAAAAGAGTGGGCCGAAGGGCCTAGTCCTAAATATTCTTTTAGTTCCCAATATTTTAAATTGTGGCGGCTTTCAAAATTCGGCTTAGCAAAATTTGAAATTTCATAATGGCCGTAACCTTTGTCTTCAAGGTATTTGCACATTTGTAAATATTGGTCGGCAGTGCTGTCCTCATCGGGCAAACCGAGGGTATCGTAAATTTTATGAAAAACGGTGTTTTCTTCTATTTTTAAAATATAGGCCGAAATGTGTTCAGGATTTAAATCGGTTATAAATTCGAGGCTTTTTTGAAGACTTTTTTCATTGGAGTTTGGAAGACCCAACATAATATCAAGGGAGATATTATCAAATCCTAAACTTCTCGCAAGTTTTACCGTTTCGGCAGTTTGCTCTAAGGTGTGCCTTCTCCCTAAAACTTCAAGTTCTTGTGTCACACCGCTTTGGGCACCGATGGATAATCGGTTAACACCAGCCTCTAAGGCAAAGTTCAAAATTTCTTCGCAGTTGTCGGCAGGGTTCATTTCCATGGTGATTTCGGCGCCTTCTAAAAGACAAAAAGAGGCCTTGACCTCTTTCATAATAAGGGGCAAAAACTCCGCTAAAAGGGAAGGGGTACCGCCACCAAAATAAATAGTATCAATGGGGCGACTAAGCTTGTCACCCCATTGTTTGATTTCTTTAATTAATGCATCCACATAATCTTGCTTTACTTGGTCATTTACTGCCACCGAATAAAAGTCGCAGTAGTTACATTTTTTAAGACAAAAGGGAATGTGGATATAAAGACCGATTGGATTAGTCAAGAATAATACCTGTGCAGCTGCCTGCAACACAAGCGGCATTTGCTTCGTCGGTGTCAATGTGCATAGCTAAAGCATAACTGTCGCATACACGGGCAACAACATCGCCGAAAACAAGGCTTCTGCCGTTGGTATCAATTTTAACCGAAACAATTTGCTTATCGGTAATACCGTATTTCTCTCCATCAGCAACGGTCATATGAATGTGACGCTTAGCAGCGATAACACCTTCAGCAAGTTCAACTTCACCTGCAGGTCCTACGAGTTTACAAGCGCCTGCACCCTCAACATCACCCGACTCTCTGATGCGAGCGGTAACACCGATGGTACGAGCATCGGTAAGGGAAAGTTCAACCTGAGTATCAGGACGAACAGGACCTAAGATGGAAGCCTTTAAAGAACCTTTAGGTCCAACGATGGTTACCTTTTCTTCGCAAGCGAATTGACCGGGTTGAGAAAGGTCCTTCTTATTTGTGAGCTCATAGCCTTTACCAAAAAGAACCTCGAGGTCTTTTTGTGACACGTGAAGGTGACGAGCTGAAATTTCAACTAAAACTGTCTTTTCCATTTGTAATTCTCCTTTATTTTTTCTTAATTATATTTTATCACATACTACATAGTTTGCAAGGGTTATTTTAAAAATTTATTATATCCTTCGCCATATTGTACGCAACGGGATACACGACTTAGTGTGGCGGAAGAAATATCGCAAAGTTCGGTTACTTGATTATAGGTTTTACCTTCAAGTAAAAGACGGGCTGCGTAAATTCGGTCGGCCATTTGCTCAATTTCTTTGTGGGTGCACATATCCTCGAAAAGTTTTTTTAAGTCTTCGGGATTATCAATAGAAGCAATAAGCTCAAACAAATTTTGGGTTAGAAGCTTTTTGTCCATATTAAATCACCGTTTCAATATCTTTTCTTAAGAAGTTTTTGGTTTTTTCGGATTTTGGATTTAAGAATACCTCATCGGGTGTTCCCATTTCTTCAATAACACCGTCCGCCATAAATATTACTTTATCGGAAATGTTACGGGCGAATTCCATTTCGTGGGTAACAACAATCATAGTGCTGTCTTCGTTTTTAAGGTCCTTAATAACCTTTAAAACTTCGCCTGTAAGTTCAGGGTCAAGGGCGCTGGTAGGCTCATCAAAACAAAGAATGTCAGGATTAAGGGCCAAGGCGCGGGCAATAGCAACACGTTGTTGCTGACCGCCTGAAAGTTGGCAAGGATAGTTTCCGATTTTATCCAAAAGTCCAACCCTTTCAATTAAAGAAAGGGCATTGGCATTAATTTCTTCTTCACTTCCACGTTTTAAAAGGGTGGGAGCAAGAGTAATGTTTTCCAAAACATTGTATTGTGGGAAAAGGTTGAAGGATTGGAAAACCAAACCGAAATGAAGGCGGTTGTCTCTAATTTCGGTTTCACTTAATTCCTTGTGAGAAGCACCGTCAAAAATAATTTTGTCATTTACCGAAATGGTGCCTTCATTTGCAAACTCAAGGAAATTGAGACATCTTAGCAGGGTGGTTTTACCGCTGCCCGATGAACCGATAATAGATAATACTTCACCCTTTTCAAGAGAGAAGGAGATGCCCTTTAAAACTTCCGTCTTGCCGAAACTTTTCTTAATGTTTTTAACCTCTAAAACAGACATTTCGTTCCCTCCTTAAGATTTAAAGTAGTCAAGTTTCTTTTCAACCTTGCCAAGAACAATGGTTAAGAAACCAACAAATATCAAGTAGAAAACGCCGGTGTAGAACAAAGGCCATATTAAAGCCTTGGTTGCGGCAAGTTCGTTTGCTTGTTTTATGATTTCGCTAACAACAATACAGTTAGCAAGAGCGGTATCTTTAATAAGGGTTATAATTTCGTTAGACATTGGGGGAACAATTCTTTTAACCACTTGTTTTAAAATGATTTTTTTGAATATTTGTCCCTTAGTAAGGCCCAAAACATAACCTGCTTCATACTGCCCTTTAGAAATACTTTCAATACCGCCACGGTAAATTTCCGAAAAATAGCAAGCGTAGTTAATAACGAACGCAATCAAAACGGCGGTAATTCTACCTGCATCTACCACACCAAAATTCACCGACATAAATCTATCAATTTGAGCGAATAGCGGTGTTCCGAACAAAAGACCGGGAACATAGTAGATAATAAAGATTTGGAGCATAAGAGGAATACCTCTTACAATCCAAACAAAAACCTTAGAAATTGCTTTAATCGGCTTAAAACGGCTCATAGAACAAAAGGCTATAGGCAAACCAAGCGGTGCACCGCAAAGCAGTGTCACCGCAAAGATTAGTAAGGATATTTTAAAGCCGTCAAGCAAAAAGAGTGTGACGTCTAAAAATGTCATGAATATTCTCCGAATTTATGTATTACTTTTGGTTTGAGAAATCGATGATAGCAGTGTTCTCAACACCGTATTTTTTAGCGAGCTTTGTGATGGTGCCGTCTTTAGCTAATTTTTCGAGTTCAGCATTAACCTTAGCGGTAAGTTCGCTGCCCTTCTTGAAGCCGATAGCATAGTATTCAACATCGCTGGAAAGGTCGTCAACAATAGCGAGATCTTTATAGTTGCCTTTGCCACAGTAGCTCTTTGCTAATTGAGCGTCTACAACAGCGAAGTCAGCAGTGCCGGATACAACCTCGAAGAGACAGTCGGTTTGTTTGCCGAATCCTTTAAATGTAGTGCCTTCGAAACCTTTTGCGTAAGATTCACCTGCGCTACCTGTTTCAGCGGTACCTAATTTGCCTGCAAGGTCTTCGGCTTTAGCAATGCCGGAATCCTTGTTAACTACAACAACCTGAAGATTCTCCATGTAGTTGTAAGAAAAATCAACCTTCTCGGATCTTAAAACGCCGTCATCATCAGCGGTGTTTGCAGTAAAGCCGTTCCATACACAGTCGATGGTGTTGGAGTCAAGGTCAGTGTACTTGCTTTTCCAAACAATTTCTTGGAAAACAACTTCATAACCTAAGTTTTCAAAAACAGCCTCAGCAAGTTCAGTATCGAAACCAATGAGCTTACCGTCAGCATCTTTGTAGTTCATAGGCTCGTAGATTGTGTAACCTACAACAACGGTGTTATCTTTGCCGCAAGCAGCAAAAGAGAATACCATACAAAGTATCATTAAAATTGCAATTAGTTTTTTCATTTTATTTACCTCTTTCAAATAAAGTCGATGACGCTATTATACTCTATCGTGCTAAAGTTGTAAAGTGTTTTTTGAATTTTTTTCAATTTTGGCGAAATGCACAAACTTTAACACTTTAGCATAGTAAAGTTGACAATAACCTTTTCCGTTCCGATCTTATTAATATATATAATGTGTTTTTTAAATTTTTTCAAAAAAGGTTTGACATTGAGAAAATATTGTGATAAACTATTTTAGCATGCGATAATATGTCTTATTATGCGCATCGATATTATAATAGGAGGTGAAATAATCAGTGCCTACGTTTAACCAGTTGGTTCGCAGCGGTCGTGAAACTGTTGAGAAGAAAGCTAAGGCTCCTGCTCTTTTAAAGGGTTACAACTCTATGAAGAGAAACGCTACAGACAATGATTCTCCCCAGAAGCGCGGCGTTTGCACAGCCGTTAAGACTTCCACACCTAAGAAGCCTAACTCTGCTCTCCGTAAAATCGCAAGAGTACGTCTTTCCAACGGAATCGAAGTTTCAGCTTACATTCCCGGAATCGGTCACAACTTGCAAGAGCACAGCGTTGTTCTTATCCGTGGTGGACGTGTTAAGGACCTTCCCGGTGTGCGTTACCACATTGTAAGAGGTGCCCTTGATACACAAGGTGTTGCAAACAGATTGCAGAGCCGTTCTAAGTATGGAGCAAAGCGTCCAAAAGCAGGTGCGAAGTAATTTTTGATTTGAGAATATTTCTACTGCAATCAAGCAGTGGCTATTATATATATAATGTGCCTTTTGCTTGGTGCAACGGGAAGTTACTCGAGTACCTATGATATCATTACTATGAAGGAGGGAAGCAAAGTGCCAAGAAGAGGCTTTATTGCTAAACGAGAGGTATTGGCGGATCCTGTTTACAATTCTAAGATCGTTACTCGCCTTATCAACAACATTATGCTTGATGGTAAGAAGGGTGTTGCTCAAAAGATTGTTTACGGCGCATTCGACATTATCAGTGAAAAAACAGGTAAAGACCCCATTGAAGTATTTGAGCAGGCTATGGAAAATGTTATGCCTCAATTAGAGGTTAAGGCTGTCCGCAAGGGCGGTGCTACCTATCAAGTACCTTTTGAGGTTAGAGCTGAAAGAAAACAAACTTTAGGTTTAAGATGGCTCACTACCTACAGCCGCAACCGTTCCGAAAGAACAATGAAGGAGCGTCTTGCAGGTGAAATTTTAGATGCTGTTAACGGTGTAGGCGGCGCTGCTAAGAAGCGTGAAGATACACACAAGATGGCAGAAGCAAACAGAGCGTTCGCTCATTACAGATGGTAATTTGAAACGAATTTTATTGTTTTCCGCTTAACGCGGATTGGAGGTTAATATGCCAAGAAAAGTATCTCTTGATATGACAAGAAATATTGGTATCATGGCTCACATTGACGCAGGTAAAACTACCACCACCGAGCGTATCCTTTTCTACACCGGTGTTAACCGTAAGATGGGTGAAACTCATGATGGCGGCGCTACCATGGACTGGATGGAGCAAGAGCAAGAAAGAGGTATTACAATTACTTCTGCTGCTACAACCTGCTTCTGGAAAGACCATCGTATCAATATTATCGACACTCCCGGACACGTTGACTTCACCGTTGAAGTTCAACGTTCACTCCGTGTACTTGACGGTTCTGTAACCGTATTGTGCGCAAAGGGCGGTGTTGAGCCTCAGTCTGAAACCGTATGGCGTCAGGCTGACGAATATAAAGTACCCCGTATGATCTATGTTAACAAGATGGACATTATGGGTGCTGACTTCTATCGTGTTCTTACTATGGTTAAAGAGCGCTTTAACTGTAACGGTGTTCCGATTCAGCTTCCTATCGGAAGTGAGGACACCTTCAAGGGCATCATCGACTTAGTAGAAATGAATGCTATTATGTACTATGATGACCTTGGTAAGGATGTTAGAATTGAAGCTATTCCTGATGATATGAAGGAATTGGCTGACAAATATCGTACCGACCTCATCGAGCATATCGTTGAGCAGGACGAAGAATTGATGGAAAAATACTTTGAGGGTGAAGAACCCACTGTTGAACAAATCAAGAAGATTATCCGTCAATCCACCATCGCAAACAGCATGGTTCCCATCTGTTGCGGTACTTCTTACAGAAACAAGGGCGTTCAACCTTTGCTTGACGCTGTTGTTGATTATATGCCCGCTCCTACCGATGTAGAAGCTATTAAGGGCGTTAACCCCGATACTGAAGAAGAAGAAGTTAGAAATTCCAGCGATGACGAGCCTTTTGCAGCTCTTGCATTCAAAATCGCTACCGACCCCTTCGTTGGTAAGATTTGCTTCTTCCGTGTATACTCGGGTACCGTTGATGCCGGCGCAGGCGTTTACAACTCTGTAAAGGGTAACAAAGAGCGTATGGGCCGTATTCTTCAAATGCACGCTAACCATCGTGAAGACATTGAAACCTGCTATGCAGGTGATATTGCCGCTGCTGTTGGTCTTAAGAACACAACCACCGGTGATACTCTTTGTGACGAGAAACATCCCGTTATCTTGGAGTCAATGAACTTCCCCGAGCCTGTTATCCGTGTAGCTATTGAGCCTAAGACCAAAGCTGGTCAAGAAAAGATGGGTCTTTCCCTTGCAAAACTTGCTGAAGAAGATCCTACCTTTAAGGCTTATACCGATGAGGAAACCGGTCAAACAATTATTGCCGGTATGGGTGAGTTACACCTTGAAATCATCGTTGACCGTCTCCTTCGTGAATTTAAGGTAGAGGCTAACGTTGGTGCTCCTCAGGTTGCTTATAAAGAGTCTATCCGTCAAAAGATTGACCACGAAACCAAGTACAAACGTCAGTCCGGTGGTTCCGGTCAGTACGGTCACGTTAAGATTATTGTTGAGCCTAATGAGTCCGGCAAGGGTTACGAGTTTATCAACTCTGTTACCGGTGGTGCTATTCCTAAGGAATACATCCCTGCTGTTGACACAGGTATCAGAGGTTCACTTAACGCAGGTGTACTTGCTAACTACCCCGTTGTTGACGTTAAGGTAACACTTTACGATGGTTCTTACCACGAAGTTGACTCTTCTGAAATGGCATTTAAGATTGCCGGTTCTATGGCATTCAAAGAGGCCTGCAGAAAAGCTAACCCCGTTCTCTTAGAGCCTATCATGAAGGTTACAGTTCTTGTTCCTGAAGAGTATATGGGCGACGTTATCGGCGACCTTAACTCTCGTCGTGGTGAAATCCAAGGCTTTGAGGACAGAGCAGGCGTTAAGCAAATCAATGCCAGAGTACCTCTTGCTGACATGTTCGGTTACGCTACCGACCTTCGTTCTAAAACACAAGGTCGTGGCCAATATGTAATGGAACCTGATGGCTACAAAGAAGTACCCAAGAGCATTTCTGAAAAGATTATTGCTACACGCACTAAGAAAGACTAATTTTTTCAAGTTTTACTTGAAATTTAGTATAAAATTTGTTAAACTATATTTATACCAAATATTTAATTTATTTAGGAGGAATTTACAATGGCAAAGGCAGCTTTTGAAAGAAATAAGCCCCATGTAAACATTGGTACCATCGGTCACGTTGACCATGGTAAAACCACATTAACCGCAGCAATCACCAAATACCTTTCTCTTAAAGGTCAAGCTTCATTCGAAGATTATTCTAACATCGATAAGGCTCCCGAAGAGAGAGAGCGTGGTATTACAATTAATACCGCTCACGTTGAGTACGAGACCGATGCTCGTCACTACGCTCACGTTGACTGCCCCGGACACGCTGACTATGTTAAGAACATGATCACCGGTGCTGCTCAAATGGACGGCGCTATCTTAGTTATCGCTTCTACTGATGGTCCTATGGCTCAAACTAAGGAGCACTTACTCCTTGCTCGTCAGGTTGGCGTTCCTTACATCGTTGTATTCATGAACAAGACCGACTTAGTTGACGACGAAGAGTTACTCGAGCTCGTTGAG
>JAZOXF010000020.1:0-44518 GCA_045659605.1 Acutalibacteraceae bacterium | reverse complement strand
GTGGCTTAATAGCAGTTGTAGTAACTGTAGTAATATATATGTGTATTTTAGTGTTTTGGCGCAAATATAAAATAACTAATATTTTATTATATGATATGGACGTTGAAAAATATAAGACTGTTATTGATGCAGGCAAATTCTATTCAAAACAATGGTATGAGCAAATAGATATTGCGCTTTTTTCAGGTGAGTATCAGTTGGTTGTTAATATGTCAACGCACAAATTAAACTCAAAAATTTCGATGCAAGAAAAGTTCATATATTTAACGGCACTTGGAAGAGTTTATTTCATATTACAGGATATTGAAAAATTGGCAAAGGTATGTGATTATTTTGAACAAATCATAGCATTTGAAAAAGGCGGTTTTGAGAGATACAATAAAATATTTCCTATTTTTAATTTTTATAGACATTATATAAATAACAATTTTTTTGAGTGCAAACAATATATCGAAGATAATATTGCCAAATCAAATTTATCTCCACTACAAAAGACAATGCTTCATTATAATTTAGCTGTTCTTTTATATAAATCGGGTGATATAAAAAATGCCGTAAAGGAATTTAATTATGTTTGCATTTCAGCACCACAATTAAATTTATCAAAGCTAAGCGAAAAATATTTAATAAAGATTGCCGACGGTTTACCCTTTGCAAATGAATACATAAGTATTTCACCTACAAATGATGGCATAGCCGAAATAAATTCAAAAATGGGAGGCGTGCAAAACAGACGGATTCTTAAAAGATTGGCAGTTGGTACGATAATTGTATTTTTAATAATTTTATTTTCAATAGCAGTTCCTATATACTCGATTGCTACAGGGGAATCGTATATTTTGGGGAATGGTTTTGAACGCACTATGGCTGATGATGATGTGTATATTGCTGCTAGTAAAAAATACGATGACTTTGAATTTGAAAAAGCTATAATGCTGTATGACGAAAACGATGAATATTGTGGTGTGATTGGAGTTTGTTATAGCGAGAGCTATGGTGTTGTGGCAGGTACCCTTGCTGAAAATATACAAAAAGAAAGGTTTTTTTATGATGTTGTTGAGTCTATAAAAGTGGGAGATACTTTCTATTTAACTAATCCCGATGGTAAAACCTTTTTAGTGGAAATGTCAAAAGCTTTTAAAAATACCATTGAATGTGACCAAAGGGAAACTATATTAATGGGTGAAAACGCTTATTCGTTTGCCATTGATTATTAGGTTTCTGAAAAATCAGGTTGATTAAAGTATCGTGCCATAGGCTTGCGCAGCTGCAGTTAACGAAGCACTTAATAAGTAATTCGGAATTCGCAATGCGTAATTCATAATTAAAGGACTTGAGAGAAATCTCAAGTCCTTTTTTGTATTTAGATTGCATTGCAAATGAATTTTTCGGTCGCCCGAACTATTAATTCTTCATCCTTAACATCACAGTCGAGATTATTTACATTAATATTACCACCATCGGACCATGTCTTAATAAGAGCATTGCCTTTGTAGTTTGTTATTTTAACATTATTAAGGGTGATGTTATCAAAATGTGCCATCTTAAAAATCGGCTCTTTCTCATATCTATCACGAACCGAATATTCAATATCATTGAAATTAAGGGTTACAGGTACAACGCCATCACCGTAACAGTAAATACCCATAGATATATTTTCAGCCGTTATGTTTTCAAAGGTTATATCCTTTGGAGGATGGCCTACCTGCCACGCCTCATTTCCCGATAAATTGAGATGTAAAAATCTATCGGCATTTTCTACATGACAGTTTTTGAATAGGATTTTACCAGGGGAATGGCGAACAGGCAAATCGGATGAAACAAAGTTTGTAAGTAAGGAGAGCATATTGTTGCGTGCTTTTGGGGAGGAGGAAATATAAACACCTGCAATTTTTTCTTCAAGGGTAAAACTGCCTCTAAACTGGTATTTACAGGGACCGTAAATGTGGCAATCCTCAACTAAAATATTATAACCACCGTATCTAAATGCACTGCAAGCAGAACTGATTTCGCAACCCTTAACATGAACGTTAATGTTATCAAACCCTGCAATACAGTCATCGCCCGTAATCA
Source organism: Acutalibacteraceae bacterium (assembly GCA_045659605.1). Lineage (GTDB taxonomy): Bacteria > Bacillota > Clostridia > Oscillospirales > Acutalibacteraceae > UBA737. The sequence goes on along the minus strand of JAZOXF010000020.1, from coordinate 42,445 downwards.
ATTTACAATTATAAATTTCAACATCACTGCAAGCCCGTGTGTGAAGCGCATCATGACCTGCCAAAACAGTAAGATTTTCAAAACGAATTTTTTCGGATTGAAAAATTGCATGAGCCCAGTTGGAACTGTCCTTAACGGTGTATCCTTGCAACTTAACATTTTTGCAAAAGTGCATGTTTATTGTGTGTGGTCCACGATAGTTTTCTTCGCCTTCGGGGTCGTAAACGTTATTGCCATCAATCAAACTGCCTTTTTCGCCAATTAGTGCAATATTTTCGGCAAAAACAGCACGAATAATACCGTAATTCCAATAACTTCCTGCCGTATATAAGTGGACTTTAAAACCACCACCCATTTTTATCCATTCGAAAGGGCCGTACCAGTGTGCATCGGTAGCCTCGCTTGCAGGCAAAGGTTCTAGTTGGTCTTTTAAAATATTGCGATAATCTTTAGGATTTTTGCTTCCCCTTAAAATAGCATTTTCAAGCAAGTGAAGTGTGGTGTTACTTCTTATTCTAATATCGCCGATTATATATACTCCGCCAGGAACTTGAACCTCACCGCCACCGGCTAAAAAACAGTGGTCAAGAGCTTTTTGAAAAGCATCGGTCTGCACGGCATCGCTGTTTGCCACAGCGCCAAAATCAGTTACTGATAATAATAGTTTTTTTGCCATATTGATTTCTCCGTTAAAGAAGATTTTTAATGTTTTAACTATACATTAGTTTTTTCACAGTGTCAACATATCAATTAGAGTTAATGAGTAATTCATATTGCAAAATTAAAGGACTTGGGAATTTCTCTCAAGTCCTTTTTATTTAATAAATATTAAATTGCGGTTTTGCGTTTGATAACCGCTTGAAGAACAAGCACAAAGCCTACAAGGGCGATGCCCACGATATCGGTAACAAGGCCGGGGAAGATTAAGCAAAGACCACCGATGGCTGAAATGACACGCTCGTACCAAGACATACGGTGCAGGAAGAAACCTTCAAGGGCGGCGGATACGCCGAATATACCGATTACCGAGGTTATGCAAATCAAGATAACATCAAATACACTTGTGTTAACAAAAAGCATTGCGGGGTTAAGAGCAAACACATAAGGAACGATAAATGCGCCAATTGCAAGTTTGGTTGCTGTAAAGGCGGTTTTCATTGGGTTTGCCTGAGCTATAGCCGCACCCGCATAAGCCGCAAGGGCAACTGGGGGAGTAAGGTCGGCAACGATACCGAAATAGAAAACAAAGAAATGAGCCGCTATATCGGGAACACCCATCTTAATAAGAATAGGAGCGCAGGTTGCCGCCATAATGCAGTAGTTAGCGGTTGTAGGAACACCCATACCGAGAACAATACAGCAAAGCATTGTTAAGAACAAGGCTATTATAACTTGATTTCCTGCAATAGCAACGATACCGTTGATAATAATATTTGCAAGACCTGTCATAGTAATAGTACCTGCAATAATACCTGCGATACCGCAAGCAACAGCCACAGTGATCATACCTTGACCGCCGGCAGCGAGTGCTTCAAAAATACGCTTGGGAGAAATGCGGTTTTCTTTATTAAACAAGCCAACAATAATGGTGGCAATAATTGCGGTAGCGGCGGCGAAAGCGATAGACTTTGAACCGGAGCTTACCAAAGCAATTAATATAATCAAAGGTAAAAGTAAATAAGACTGTTTTAATAGGGGTATAAATCTTGGCAATTCGTCCTTGGTAAGACCGCGAAGACCCTCTTTTTTAGCCTCTAAATGAACGGCAATAAACACGCCCAAGAAATAAAGGGCGGCGGGTAATATGGCGCGAACAACAATATTACTGTAAGGAACGCCAATATTTTCTGCCATAAGGAATGCGGCAGCGCCCATAATCGGGGGCATAATCTGACCGCCTGTCGAAGCCGAAGCCTCAGCCGCTGCGGCAAATTCGGGTTTGTAGCCGGTTTTCTTCATAAGGGGAATAGTAACCGAGCCTGAACCTACAGTATTAGCAACCGATGAACCCGAAACCATACCTTCCATTGCACTGGCAACAACGGCAACCTTTGCAGGACCGCCCGAGAATCCGCCAACAACTGAGTTGGCAATTTTGATAAAGAAATCGGCAATTCCTGTTCTTTCAAGGAATGCGCCAAAGATTATAAAGATTGCAATGAACTTAGCGCAAGTATTAATAGGAGTAGATAAAATACCTGCAGTTGTGGAATAGAACAACTGGCTTACAAGGGTTTCTATTCTTCTGAAAATATCGGGGTTGGGAAGTCCCCAAAAAATTGCATATACAATAAAGGAACCTGCAACAACGAGAATGGGTAGACCCACACATCTGCGGCAAAGCTCGGCTAAACAAAGAATACCGATTATACCGATAATTATTTGATGGGTCTCAAAGTTTCTGCCTTGCTTGATAATGGTGAAAGCATCAAAGGTATAATAGAAAAACGAACTTGAGCCAAAGAACATTAAAATAATATCATACCAAGGCATAAAGTTAACCTTTTGCTCGCCTTTTTTGATGGGGTAAAGTAAAAATCCCGCAAGAACAATGCACCCCATAAAACTTGAAAGAATGATTTCTTGGGGCCAAGTTGCGAAAAATGTCACATATACACAAAACAGAGAAAACAAAGCTAAAATGCTGTTGACAATAATTTTGGGAGTGCCTTCCCAAATTCTTGTGTTTGATTCTCTGTCAAACTTTTTCATTACGGCATCTAAATCCATAGGTTCTTGGGATTCGGGTGCCTTTTTCTTAGAGAATAACAAAATTTCAACCTTCCTTTTAAACACTAAAATAGCTGCGACCGAAAACTGCCACAGCTATTTTTTATTAATTAATCTGCCTTAATTATTTAGTAGCAACTTCAATATCTTTTTCTTTGAAGTACTTTGCAGCGCCTGCATGGAAAGGAACGGTTAAACCTTCGGTTGCATTCTCAAGGCTGAGTTCAGCGCCCTTAGCATGTTCGTTAGAAATATCAGACATATTGTCGAAGATTGCTTTTGTAATTTTGTAAACATCATCTTCGGTAGCGTCAGCGCTTACGATTAAGGTAGCCTTAACTGTAACGGTTGCGATTTCTTTATCTTGATTGCTGTAGGAGTTTGCAGGGATTTTGTAAACCGAGTAGAAGGTATTGTCCTTCATAAGTTTATCGGCAATGTCACCGTCGATGGGAACGATTCTTGTTTTTGCATTGGTCATGCAAAGCTCGGTGATAGCGGGAGTGGGAGCACCTGCAACGATGAATGCAGCATCAATTTTGCCGTCTTTCAAAGCATCAGCGCTTTGGTCAAAGTTTTGATATTGGGGATTAATGTCCTTCTCGGTAAGACCGGCAGCAGTGAGAATATCAATAGCGTTGAAGTAAACACCTGAACCGGGAGCGCCGATAGAAACCTTCTTGCCTTTAAGGTCAGCAACAGATTTAACATTGGGGTTGGTTGTTACAAGTTGAACAGCTTCGGCGTAGAGGCCTGCAACAGTGCGGAATGTGGTGATTTTACCATCTTCCTCAAAAGCACGGGTGCCGTTCCAAGCGTAGTGCATAACGTCAGACTGAACAGTACCTAACTGATAGTCGCCAACATCAATACCTTGGATGTTGTCTTTAGAGCCGCCGGTGGAAACAGCATTAACGCTGATACCTGCATTGTTCTTAATGTATTGGCCAATAACACCGCCGTAGGCATAGTATGTACCTGTGGGGCTTCCGGTGCCCATTGCCATTGTGGTAGCACCTTTAGAGTCGGAATCACTGCTTGTAGAAGCGGTGCCGCATGCTGCCAAAGAAAGCATTAAAACTAAAGATAAAATGATTGCTAAAATACGTTTCATCACGAAACCTCCTGTTAAAAATAATGTTAATAATAAATCTATTAGATAATATTATATATTAATGTATACATATTTTCAAGTATATATTAGATAAAAATTAAAAAAACCGACCTTTTTTCGGTCGGTTTCTATTATTATTTGAGTTTTTCTAAAATATTTTGCGCTTCTGTGTATACTTTGGTGGCCACTTTATCTTTTTCTAAAAGGGTATCGGAAATTTCGCGGGATACAATTTGAAGACCTTCGGGTAGACTTGCAATTTTACAAGCTTTGTAAAATTCTTTGTTTAAAGGTATTGGTTCGGATTTGAAGAAGTTGTTAAATGTATCTCTATCAAAAAATTCCATAGAATTTTTATCGGTTATAAATAAAATAGCCTCGGGCTCACTGGCAATAAGGGATTGAAGTTTTGTTAGTCTGGCTTGGTCTAGTTGCACCGAGTTTTGGGTGTTTGCCAAACTGCAGTTAATAACACCAATATTAACCTCACCGTCACCGTTGATGTCATCGGTTTTTTCTTCAAAATAAGCCCTGACAGGTTCTAGTTGTTGGTCTAAAACAGGGGTGTAGGTGAAATAGATAATTTGCATATCCCAATCGGTTCGTGCCATACATTGGGTAACGCTTATTGTTAAAAAAATAATTAATCCAACCGATAAAATGACGTGCCATTTAAAATGATACCAAAAGTTCTGCCATTTTTCTTTTGGGGTAGAGGGCAAAACTTCCTCTTCACTGGGTTTTGGTGGAGGAGCAATCTCTCCGTTTTGCATTTGTTTGAGTTTTAAAAATTCCTCACGAGCCTTTTTTTGCTGAGAAATAGTCTCACTTTGTCGTTTTTTTGCCATAAAAATCACCATTTACATTAATAAATTGATTTTATCACAAAAAAATTCGTAATTCAATAAAATTTTACTTGACTTTTATTTTGTATGGCTGTATACTAACATACATCTTAATAAATTACCTACAAAAATCTGTGTAACAGAGCTTTGGAGAATCCTGTCTCGAGCAGGTGCCGAAGGTGTAAGGCTTTTTATAAAAAGTCGATCTCTCAGGCAAAAGGACAAAGTTTTAATTTAAAATGCTTTGTCCGAACCAATTATTTGGCTCGGATTTTTTTATTGGTAAAAATGAAAGGAAGTAAACAAAATGGAACAATTCTTAGCTAATGTTTTGAAATTTGTTCAAACTGTTAACGCATACTTGGCTGACTATGTGTTAATTTTTCTCTTGGTAGGTGTCGGCTTGTTATTCTCCTTTAAAACTCGCTTCGTTCAGGTGCGTTGTTTTAAAGAGGGTATGAAGAACACTTTTGGCGGAATTAAACTTTTCGGCAAAAAACAAAAAAACGGTATGTCTTCTTTCCAAGCGCTTGCAACCGCTATTGCAGCACAGGTTGGTACAGGTAATATCGTTGGTGCTTCGGGTGCTATTTTAACAGGTGGTCCCGGTGCTATTTTCTGGATGTGGATTATCGCTTTCTTAGGTATGGCTACAATTTATGCCGAGGCTGTTTTAGCTCAAGAAACCCGTGTTGTTAGCGCAAACGGCGAAATTTTGGGTGGACCTGTTTACTACATACGAAGAGCTTATCAAAATGGTTTTGGTAAAATTATTGCTGTATTTTTCTCTATCGTAAGTATTTTAGCTCTTGGTTTTATGGGTTCTATGGTACAATCTAACTCTATTGCAGAATCTTGCAATACCGCTTTTGGTGTTGATGGTTGGGTTGTAGGTCTTATTTTAGCAATTATTTCCACCTTCATTTTCATTGGTGGCGTAAGCCGTTTGGCAAGCGTTACCGAAAAATTCGTTCCCATTATGGCAATTATTTTCCTTATTGGTGGTCTCTTTGTTTTAGGTATTCGTATTCAGTATGTTCCCGAAACATTTGCAATGATATTCAAATATGCGTTCAAGCCCCAAGCTATCATTGGTGGTGGTATCGGTATTGCAATTAAAACTGCTATCAGCCAAGGTGCTAAACGTGGTCTTTTCTCCAACGAAGCCGGTATGGGTTCGACACCTCACGCACACGCACAAGCTATGGTTGAAAAACCTCACGACCAAGGTGTAACTGCCATGATTGGTGTGTTTATTGATACCTTTGTTGTTCTCACAATGACAGCTTTGGTTGTAATTTCTTGCATTTATGCAGGTAAAGATGCAGCTACTGTTTCAGCTCTTATTGACAGTGGTGTAATTGTTAAAACAAGCGCAATGCAAACTGCATTTGGCAGTGCGATGGGCGTTGTTTTCGGTGAAGCATTAGGTTTACAAATCGGTAAGATATTCGTTGCTGTTTGTCTCTTATTCTTTGCTTACTCTACCGTTATTGGTTGGAATTTCTTCGGTAAAATTAATGTTCAGTACCTCTTCAAAAATAATAAAATAGCAAATGTGATTTACTCTGTAGTTGCTATTGGATTTATTTTCTTAGGCACACTTCTTTCCAACGATTTAGTTTGGGAATTAACCGACTTCTTTAACTATCTTATGGTAATCCCCAACGTTTTAGGTCTTATTCCTTTGGCAGCAATTGTTTCAAATGCTTCTAAAAAAGAAAGTCCTTTAAAATAATTTTCCCTTAGTTAAAAACCGCCTTGAAAAAGGCGGTTTTTTTATATTTTCCTTATATTAACAAATACTATTTCAAAAAGTATTTGGAGGAAATTATGAAAGAATTGTGGAGAAACACGGTAGAAAAACCCGAGTTTGAAACCTTTAAGGGCTACAAAAAGACCGATGTGCTGATAATCGGTGGAGGTATGGCGGGTATCTTGTGCGCCTTGGAGCTTCATAAAGCGGGTGTGGATTATATCCTTGTGGAAGCTAAAACTATAGGCTCGGGCATTACCAAAAACACCACTGCTAAAATCATATCTCAGCACGGGCTGATTTACAGCAAAATCGCAAAATATCACGGCACCGAAACCGCAAAAGCCTATTTAGAGGCAAATGAAAAAGCGATGGCAAATTACAAAATTTTAAGTGAAAATATAAACTGTGATTTTGAAATTAAACCCTCATTTGTCTTTTCAAGAACAGACCGTGAAAAGATAGAAAATGAGGCAGAGATTTTAGAAAGCATAGGATATAGTGCAAGGTTTTGTCAAGAAACCGAGTTGCCTTTTAAGGTTGCAGGTGCTGTGTCTTTTGAGAATCAAGGGCAGTTTAATCCGCTGAAATTTTTATACGCCGTATCTAAAGGGTTAAATATTTATGAAAACACGGCGGTTAGGGATTTGCTTGATACCACTGCAATTACTGATTACGGAAAAATCACCGCCAAAAAGATTATAGTTGCCACCCATTTTCCCTTTATAAATAAGCACGGACTTTATTTTATGAAAATGTATCAGCATCGCTCGTATGTGTTAGGACTTGCAAATGCGCCCGATTTAAACGGAATGTATGTTGATGAAGATTTGAAGGGACTTTCCTTTAGAAATTACGGAGATTTGCTACTTTTGGGCGGTGGCTCACACAGAACGGGTAAAAAAGGCGGAAATTACATTGAACTCAGAGAATTTGCAAAGCATTACTATCCCGAAGCAAAAGAAAATTACCATTTTGCAACCCAAGACTGCGAAACCCTTGACGGTATGCCTTATATAGGAAAATATTCCAAACTCACGAAAAATCTATATGTGGCAACGGGTTTTAATAAATGGGGGATGACCTCATCAATGGTGGCTGCCGAAATTTTAAAAGATGAGATTTTGGGCGTAAAGAACGACTATGCTGAGATTTTTGACCCCTTAAGAAGTATGATGTTTAAGCAGTTGGGGGTTAATGTTTTTGAGTCGGTGTCAGGTATGCTAACGCCAACAACCAAACGCTGTCCTCATCTGGGTTGCGGACTTAAATGGAATAAGGCGGAACACACTTGGGATTGCTCTTGTCACGGCTCCCGTTTTTCGGATGAGGGAGATTTAATAGATAACCCCGCAACGAAAAATTTAAGAAAATATTAATTTTTTAAAATCGGTTGAAAAAAGGTGAGCGCTATAATATAATTAATAATGTAAATCGTTAAAAGGGAGGATGAAAATGAAAAAACCTCTTGTGGATTATAGGGGATTTTCTTTAAGAAAATTAAATGACCCAAGATTTTCCCATTTAAAGTTGTTGCTCGGGTGGGTAGTTTATTTTATCTTTTACTTCTCCTTGGAATATTTTGTTCCAAATGACAGTGGCACTGCTATTTATTGCGCATTGGATTACAAAATTCCATTTTTAGAAGTTTTTATAATACCTTATGTAACCTGGTATGGGCTTATTGTGTTTTCGCTTTTGTATTTTATGTTTTACAATGTGGAAAATTTTATAAGACTTCAAAAATTTATAATTGTAACTCAAGCAGTGGCGATTATAGTTTATATTGTCTTTCCAAATTTTCAGCCTTTAAGACCCGAAGTATATCCGAGAGATAATTTTTTAACCGATATGGTGGCTTCGTTACAATCCTTTGATACCAACTCCAATGTTTGCCCATCCTTGCACGTGGCATATTCTATCGGTATGGCATCTATTTGGCTAAAAGAAAAAACTGCCTCTTGGCCGGCCAAGACAGCAGTTGTTGTATTTTGTGTTTTAGTTTGTCTTTCCACCGTTTTCATAAAGCAACATTCGGTAATTGATGGTGTAGCAGCAATTCCTGTTTGTGCTTTGGCTGAGGTTATATCCTGTGGTGGATATTGGAAAGAAAAGTTTAAAAGAAAAGTTTAAATTTCAAAGGGGGAAATGGTTTTATCCGTTTCCTCCATTTTTAATTTGCCCGAAAAGTTTTCGGTCAAACTATGCTCAAAGTCAGCAATATCGCCATCCTTTAAAACAAGATTCAAGGTAACGTTTTCGGCAAACTCCGTATTTAAAAGATTTGCATTACTGTTTTCAACAAGTCTTAAAAGGGAAGGATGTTCGCTGTAAGAACAGTTTATTTTAAAAAGGGTACAGGGCACCATTTCCACTACGGTTGCGTTTTCTAAGGCATCTTTGGTTGCTGTGGTATATGCGCGAACAAGTCCACCTGTTCCCAAGAGAACGCCACCAAAATAACGGGTAACCACCACCAAAACATTAACAAGTCCCTTGGCTGTAATAACCTCCAAAATGGGTTTTCCTGCGGTGGAGTGGGGTTCGCCGTCATCCGAAAAACGAAGGGTGCGACCTTCATCCACAACAAAGGCGTAACAGTTGTGTCTGGCATCCCAGTATTTACTTTTAAGATTATCAATAAGACTGAGGGCTTGTGCTTCGGTTTCGCAAGGAAAAGCCGCGCCTAAAAATTTAGAGCGCTTTTCAATGTATTCACTGTGGCCCTCGTTTTTAATGGTTAAGTAACCCAACACAAATCCCTCCTAAAATAAAATAATAAAAACAAAAGACTGCCTTTTAGGACAGTCTTTTTTAATTAGTAATCTAAGATTAACCGTTGAGGTTGAAACGCTTGTTGAATCTATCAACACGTCCGCCGGTATCTACCAATTTCTGTTTACCTGTGAAAAATGGATGACACTTTGAACAAATATCCAAACGAATGTCCTTCTTTGTTGAACCGGTCTCGAACTCTGCACCGCAAGCGCACTTAACGGTTACCTTCTCATACTGTGGATGAATACCTTCTTTCACTATTGTCACCCCTTTCAAAAATACTGCAAAAATGATAATACCACACTTGTTTCAAAAATGCAAGTATTTTTTTAAAAAATATAATATTTACCAAATTTCTTTTTTGCTGTGGGGATTTTGGCGGTCGGTCTTGGCCTGTTTTTTGTTAAACCCTTGAGCTATCAAAGGATAAGTGTTGGGCGTGTCGGCAGTTTTTTGAATTTCATAGGTGCCATAGAAATTAACCATATCAAAGGCAGTGTCAGGTTGACCGTCGCTGGTGTTAGGATGACTCATATCGGACATCTTTTTTACGTTTTTCATTTTTTCACCCCTTAAATTATTTTATCAAAAAAATTTCAAATAATTTAAGGAAAGATTTGAATTAAAAAAATCCCCCACTAAAAAGCAGAGGATTTTTAAAATTTTAGATTTTTTTGGTTTCGATTTCTTCGCTTGCTAGTTTGATGTAATCCTCAACCGACATAGCGCCAAGGTCGCCATCTTCGCCTCTGCGACGAACCGAAACTTCGCCCTTTTCAACCTCGTTGTCGCCAACAATAAGCATATAAGGAACCTTTTGAAGTCGGGCTTCTCTAATCTTGTAACCGATTTTTTCGTTACGGTCATCAAGCTCAACTCTGATGCCCTTTTCTTCAAGATTACGCTTAAGGTCATAAGCGTAATCAGCGTGACGGTCAGCGATGGGGAGAATTTTTACCTGAACGGGTGCCAACCACATGGGGAAAGCACCTGCGTATTTTTCAATAAGCAATGCAAGAGTTCTTTCATAACAACCGATAGAGGTTCTATGAATAATGCAAGGGTTCTTCTTAACACCATCTTTGTCAACATATTCCATACCGAATTTTTCAGCAAGTAATTCGTCAATTTGAATGGTGATAAGGGTATCTTCCTTGCCGTAAACATTTTTAATTTGAATGTCAAGTTTGGGTCCGTAGAATGCAGCTTCACCAACGCCAACCTTGTAAGGAATTTCAAGGTGGTCAAGGATTTTAGCCATCATATCTTGAGTCTTGTTCCATTGTTCGGGAGTGCCGATGTACTTTTCGGTATCAGCAGGATCCCATTGTGAGAAACGATAGGAAACATCTTCGTAAAGACCTAAAGTTTTGAGCATATAAATTGCAAGTTCCAAGCAAGAACGGAATTCGTCTTCCAACTGCTCGGGAGTGCACATTAAGTGACCTTCGGAAATTGTGAACTGGCGAACACGGATAAGGCCGTGCATCTCGCCCGATTCCTCATTTCTGAATAGGGTAGAGGTCTCGTTGTATCTTAAGGGCAAATCTCTATAAGAACGGGCGCGGTTTAAATATGCTTGATATTGGAAAGGACAGGTCATGGGGCGAAGAGCAAAGCATTCTTTTGACTCATCGTCAGGGTCGCCCATAACAAACATTCCGTCTAAATAGTGGTCCCAGTGGCCTGATAACTTGTAAAGTTCTCTTTTTGCCATATAGGGAGTTTTGGTGAGTTGCCAACCGCGTTTGTATTCCTCATCCTCAACAAAACGTTGAAGGGTTTGAATTATTTTTGCACCCTTGGGAAGCATAATGGGAAGTCCTTGACCGATAACATCAGCAGTGGTGAAAAGTTCCAACTCACGGCCGAGTTTGTTGTGGTCACGCTTCTTGGCTTCCTCAAGCATTGTAAGGTGTTCTTCAAGCATTGAAGCCTTGGGGAAGGCAGTTCCGTAAACACGGCAAAGCATTTTGTTGGCGGAGTTTCCTCTCCAATAAGCGCCGGTTGCCGAGGTGAGTTTAAATGCTTTAACCAAACCTGTGCTCATAAGGTGAGCGCCGGCGCAAAGGTCGGTGAAATCACCTTGGGAATAGAAACTGATTTCTTCTCCGTCGGGGATAGACTCTACAAGTTCTACCTTGTAAGGCTCGTTTTTCTCGGTGAAGTATTTAACAGCCTCATCTTTGGACATTGTAAATCTTTCGATTTTAATATCCTCTTTAACGATTTTCTTCATTTCGGCTTCGATTTTTAAAAGGTCATCGTTGGTGAAGTTGGTTTTAACATCAAAATCGTAGTAGAAACCATCCTCAACAGCAGGACCGATTGTAACCAAAGCATCGGGGAATAAACGCTTAACAGCCTGAGCTAAAATGTGGGAAGCAGTGTGACGGAAGGTCCACTTGCCATAATCGTCATCAAAGGTTAAAATTTCTAAAGCACAGTCATCATTAAGTTCGGTTCTAAGGTCTTTGTTTTCGCCGTTAACTCTAACTGCGCAAGCCGATTTAGCAAGACCCATGCTAATTTCTTTTGCAACTTCGTAAGCAGTGATGCCGGACTGGAATTCCTTAACCACATCGCCTTTTAATGTTACTTTAATCATAATTTTTCCTCCAAAAAAATAAACTCCGCCTCGAAAGACTTAATTTGTCTTTCGGGACGAAGTGAAAATTCTCCGCGGTTCCACCCGTATTCTCGGCAAAGCCGAACACTTTTTAAACCCTTAACGCGAGTTTCACGGCCAAGTTGCAACCCTTGGCGCTCAAAGGTGGTTTCGTTTTGCCCTTTTCTTATGCAGGTTTTCAGCCCGTGACCCACACTCTCTAAAAGAAGTAAAGCAAACTTACTTGTCCTTATCAACACTTTACATTGGTATTTTACATCCCACTTTATTTTTTGTCAAGTTTTTTTGAAAGTTGCATAATTTTATGCATATTATCCTTGAAATTATGCATATTTCATTGTATAATAAATATAATTATATCTTTATATATGAAAGAGGTGCCTTTATGACACGAAAAATGGCAAGAGAAGAAGCGTTTATCCTTATTTTTGAAAAGGTTTTTTCAAAGGAAAGCGTTGAAGATATTTTGGATTTGGCCTTCGAGGCCAGAGACCTTGTGCCTGATGAATACATTAAAACCGTTTTTACAGGTGTTTACGAACAGGTTGAGGAATTAGACAACATTATTTCCGAAAATGCTGTTGGTTGGAAGATTGACCGTATTTCCAAAACTGCTCTTTGCGTTTTGCGTTTGGCAATTTTTGAAATGAAGAATATGGATGATATTCCTGTTTCGGTTTCTATTAATGAAGCGGTTGAAATTTGTAAGAAATACGCTACCGAAGCCGATGCTTCCTTTGTAAACGGAATTTTATCCACCGTGGCTAAAAAGGGTTAATATGTCGGGTAGTACACTCAGTGTTAAACAATTAAATTTTTATATCAAGAATTTAATTGAAGGAGACCCGAGGCTTTCCCACATTTCCGTTTTGGGTGAGATTTCAAATCTCAAAAATCATTACAGCAGTGGGCATATTTATTTCACTTTGAAGGACAGTGAAGCCACCGTTAATTGTGTAATGTTTCGCTCCTTTGCGAGTCGTTTAAAATTTGATTTGGAAAACGGAATGCAGGTCAATGTAACGGGAAGGGTTTCGGTTTACGAAAAGGATGGCGGATACCGAATTTACGCCGAAAATATTGCCGATGCAGGTTTAGGTGATATTGCAAGAAGGTTTGAGCAAACCAAACTTAAACTTGAGAAGGAAGGCTTGTTCGACCCCCAAAGCAAAAGACCTTTACCCAAGTTTCCTAAAAAAATTGCAGTTGTGACTTCTGGTAGTGGCGCAGCTGTAAGGGACATTTTGAATATTCTTTCGCGCCGTTGGCCTGTGGCCGAGGTGCTAATGTATCCTGTTTCGGTACAGGGTGATTTGGCAGTACCCGAAATGTTAGCGGCCCTTGACAAACTTTACACTTTAGATGGAATTGACCTTTGCATAATTGGACGTGGAGGTGGCTCGGCCGAAGATTTGTGGGCCTTTAACGATGAAAAACTGGCCTATAAAATTTACGAAGCGCCTTTCCCCGTAATTTCGGCGGTAGGCCACGAAACCGATTTTACCATCAGCGACTTTGTTGCTGATTTACGTGCTCCAACCCCTTCGGCAGCAGCCGAGTTGGCAGTACCCGATCAAGTGGAAGTTTTAGGATTAGTTGAGTCTTATAAAAACCGACTTTCAAATCTATTAAAGAGCAAATTTGAAAACAGTAAACTCAGGTTTGAAAAAATTGCTTTGAGTCGTGAAACTGCCCTTGAGTTTATTAATTTAAAAGCAGAACTTATAGACAAGTTAAGCGACAGTTTAAGTTTGGGCTTAAAAGAGAAAATTAATAATTGTAAGTTGTGTTTGGGAGAAAACGCAGGTAGGTTGGATGCTTTAAGTCCCCTTAAAACCTTGTCGAGAGGTTTTGCCGTGGCAAGTAAGGATGAAAAGTTGGTGCTCGGAGTAAAAGAACTCAAAAACGATGATTTAATTGATATAACCTTTGCTGACGGTAAGGTTAAAACCCAAGTTAAAGAAATAAAGGTGAATTAGTATGGCTGAAAAAATGGATTTCGAAACTGCTTTAAAATCTTTGGAAGAGGTTGTGGAAAAACTCCAAAAGGGTGACTGCACTTTGGAAGAGTCGATTGCCCTTTTCGAAAAGGGTATGGCAAATGTTAAGGATTGCCAAAATGCTTTGAAGGAAGCTGAAACTAAGATTACACAGCTTAGCGAGGTTGAATAAATTGGATTTAAACGCACTTTTAAAGGATTACAAGGAGATAGTTGAAAAGCGCATCGACGAACTTTTCCCTTCTTGTGATGTTAAGTATAAGAATGTTATTGAGGCTGTTCGTTACAGTTTGCAGGCCGGTGGTAAAAGAATAAGACCTGTTATAATGATGGAATTTTGCCGTCTTTGTGGTGGTAATCCTAGGGATGCCCTTGATTTTGCAGTGGCGCTTGAAATGATACACACCTATTCTTTAATACACGATGATTTGCCCTGTATGGATAATGATGATATGAGAAGAGGTAAACCTTCTTGCCATAAGGCTTATGGCGAGGATATTGCATTACTTGCAGGGGATACTTTACTTACCGAGGCGTTTTTCATTTGCGCTAATGCTCCCGTTAGCAGTGATAAGGTATTAAAAGCTATCTCCTTTTTGAGCAGTAATGCGGGTGTTCACGGTATGATAGGCGGTCAGATTTTGGATCTTTCTTTTGAGGAAAACAAACCTGATGCTATGGACCTTCAGGATATGTATATGAGAAAAACGGCGGCTTTGCTTATTGCTGCTGCTTCGATCGGTTGTATCGCTGCAGGTAAAGATGATGAGGAAACCCTTAAATCGGCCGCGAAATACGGTTATAATTTAGGTTTGGCTTTCCAAATTATTGATGACATTTTAGATGTTACCGCCAACGAAAAGATTTTAGGCAAACCTGTTGGCAGTGATGATAAAAATAATAAAACAACCTTTGTGTCTCTTTACGGACTTGACAAGGCTTTCGCCATTGCGGCCGAACTTTCCAATATGGCTTTAGATGCTTTGGATGAAATTGGCGGAGAGACCGAGGCACTTTACGAAATAACAAATTATTTGCTTGATAGAAACAGTTAAGGGATGTTGAAATTTGGAGTATCCTATTTTAAGTAAAATCAGTTCACCTTCAGATGTAAAAAGGTTGGACGAAAAGGAACTTACAAATCTTTGTGAGGAAATAAGAGGGAAGATAATGGAAACCGTTTCCAAAAGCGGCGGTCATTTAGCTTCTAATTTAGGCGCGGTGGAGCTGACAGTTGCTTTACACCGAGTTTTCTCATCCCCTCAAGATGCAATTTTGTTTGATGTGGGTCATCAGTCTTATGCTCATAAACTTTTAACAGGCCGATTTGATAAATTTGATACTCTTCGCAACAAAAACGGTCTTTCGGGATTTATGCGTCCCCAGGAGAGCGAGCATGACCCCTTTGTTACGGGACACAGTAGTAACTCCATTTCGGCAGCATACGGAATTTATAAGGCTAAGAGTATTTTAGGTGAAGAGGGTACTGCCGTTGCAGTTATTGGCGATGGCGCTTTGACCGGTGGTATGGCTTATGAGGGTCTTAATAACGCAGGTATGGGTAAAAGTAATTTCATTGTTGTGCTAAACGATAATAAAATGTCTATTTCAAAAAACGTGGGCGCTTTGGCTCGTACTTTAACTAAAATGCGTAACCGACCCCGTTATCATCGTTTCAAGGACGTATTCGGTCAATTCCTTTTGAAAATTCCCTTTGTTGGTAAAACTCTTTATAGAGTTGTTTATAAAATGAAAGAGGGATTTAAAAATGCCCTTTATCGCAGTAATCTTTTCTCGGTTTTAGGCTATAATTATTTGGGCCCTGTGGATGGTCATGATATTAAGGGCTTAGAGTCTATTTTAAAGATTGCCAAAAATTATGATAAACCATCCTTGGTGCATATTGTTACAACCAAAGGTAAGGGTTATAAATTTGCCGAAACCAGTCCCAAGAATTATCACGGTGTTTCACCTTTTGATATCGAAGAGGGAGCGCAAAGCGGCGGCAAACTTAATTTCTCGGCAGTGGCCGGCAAAACCCTTTGTGAATTGGCCGAGAAGGATAATAAAATATGCGCCATTACGGCAGCTATGACCGAGGGAACAGGTTTAGAAGAATTTGCCGAAAAATACAAATCGAGATTTTTCGATGTTGGTATTGCGGAAGGCCACGGAGTTTGCTTTGGTTCGGCTTTGGCTTCTAAGGGGCTTAAACCTTACTTTGCAGTGTATTCTTCATTCTTGCAAAGAGGATTTGATCAAATTATTCACGATACTGCTATCGGTAAATTCCCCTTGAGACTTCTTGTTGACCGTGCGGGTATTGTGGGAGAGGACGGCGAAAGCCACCAAGGTCTTTTTGATGTTTCTTACCTTACCTGCATCCCCGATATAACCGTTTTCTCACCATCGAGTTATAGTGAACTTGAATATAGAATCAAATTTACTGCTAAAAATGACGGAATGTTTGCTATAAGATATCCAAGAGGTTGTGAAAAGCCTTGTGGAAATGTGGACTTTAAGGATGATTTCTCGGTTGTTGAAGGAAAGGGGAAAAAGGCTGTTGTTACCTATGGCCGACTTTTCAGCGAAGCTTTAGAGGCAGGACAAAACACCGATATTAACATTGTGAAACTTAATAAAATTTATCCTTTGAGTGATGATTTGGCCGAAACTTTAATGAGATTTGGCGAGATTTATGTTTTTGAAGAAACGGTTAAAAGGGGAGGAATTGGTGAACATCTTTCTTCCTTGTTACTTCAAAAAGGATTTAAGGGTAAATTTAAGATTTGCGCTGTGGAGGATGAGTTTATTCCCCAAATGGATACAACCGAAGCGCTGAGTATTTGCAAACTGGATGCACAAGGAATATTAAACGAGGTAAATAATGGCTAAGGTTAGATTAGATGTGGCTTTGGTGGAAGGTGGTTTTGCCGAAAGCCGTGAAAAAGCAAAACGACTTATAATGGCCGGAATTGTATATGTTAATAACCAAAAGTCGGACAAGGCGGGTAATACCGTAAAGCCGGATGATGTTATTGAGGTTAGAGGTCAGGCATTAAAATATGTAAGCCGTGGCGGACTTAAACTCGAAAAGGCAATGAAGGTTTTCCCCATTAGTCTTGACGGTTTTGTTTGCGCCGACATTGGCGCTTCCACCGGTGGATTTACCGACTGTATGCTTCAAAACGGCGCAAGTAAAGTTTACGCCATTGATGTGGGTTACGGTCAGCTTGACTGGAAACTGAGGACCGATGAAAGGGTAGTAAATCTTGAAAGAACTAATTTCAGATACGTTACCCGTGAACAAATTCCTGAAGAATTGGATTTTGCATCGGTGGATGTATCCTTTATTTCCTTGTCCCTTATTTTACCCGTTATGCGCACCCTTTTAAAGACAAACGGCAGCGCGGTTTGCCTTATTAAACCTCAGTTTGAGGCGGGTAAAGAAAATGTTGGTAAAAAAGGCGTTGTCAGGGAAAAGAGTGTTCATATTGCGGTTATCCAAAAGATAATCGGCTTACTTGAGGAAAACAAATTTTCTCTTTTGGGACTTGATTTTTCTCCCGTTAAGGGACCCGAGGGAAATATTGAATACTTATGTTATATAAGAAAAGAAGACGATTTTAAAATTGGTGATTTTTCCGCTGAGGAAGTTGTTGAAAAATCATACCAAGCACTAAACTGAGAAAGGAGAAAACTTATGACCGTTGGTATTTTACCTAATTTAGATAAACCGGGTTGTAGCGAGGTTGTGGAAAAACTTGCCGTTATTTTGAAAAATGAAGGCATAACTGCTTATATCCCCGATACAATTGTTGCTGCCGGTTTTATTCCAACTGCCGAGGAAGAACTTTTTAAAATTTCGGATGTTATAATCACCATTGGTGGCGATGGAACAATTATCAGATACGCTAAAATTGCGGCTAAATATGATAAACCTGTTCTTGGAATTAATGCAGGTAGAATGGGCTATCTTGCAAATTTGGAGCAAAACGAGTTAGAACTCATTTCCAAACTTAAAAATGAAGATTACTTTACCGAAAGAAGAATGATGTTAAATGTTTCGGTAATGGAAAATGGAAAGACAATTGGTGAATATGTTGCTTTAAATGATGCTGTTATTACCAGTGGTTTTATTTCTCGTATTATTGATGTTTCGGCCAACGTGGCGGGGGACAGTATTAATTACAGAGCCGATGGACTTATAATTTCTACGCCGACAGGTTCTACAGCTTATTCTATGTCGGCAGGTGGACCGATTATTGACCCGCTTATGCAAAGTATGTGTATTACCCCAATTTGCTCCCACTCTTTGGCGGCAAAACCCATACTTATGTCGGCCAACTCCACCATTAAGTTAAAGGCTTATTCCAAGAAAAGAACCGAAATTTATCTCACAATAGATGGAAGAAAGGTTTGCTCGGTTAAACCTTTTACCGAAATTTTTATAAAGAAATCCCCTGATTTTGTAAAACTTATAAGACTTAATAATCGTTCGTTTTACAAAACTTTATCTTATAAATTTAAAGATACAAGGAGTATGTAAAGTTGAAGCAAACACGACAGAAGAAATTATTAGAGTTAATTGAAAATAATATTCTCCTAACTCAAGAAGAACTTCAACAAGGTTTGGAGGCCTTGGGTTTTCAAGTGACTCAATCCACCGTTTCTCGCGATATTAACGAACTTAAAATTATAAAGGGAAGAGATGAACACGGTAATTACAGATATTTAAGCCACCGTGTTTCCAATAATGCGCCTTTGGGAAATCAATACATTAAAATGTTTTCTGATGGTGTTAAAAGTTTTGAGTATGCCCTTAATAATGTGGTAATTAAATGTTATCCCGGAATGGCATCGGGCGCTTGTGTTGCGGTAGACCATCTTTTTGGTGATATGATGTTGGGCTCACTTGCAGGAGATGACACCATTATTATAGTAACTCACTCTGAAACGGAGTCTAAGGCTTTAATTTCTGAATTAGGAAAGATAAAAAATGCTTAAATTTTTACATATTGAAAATATAGCAGTTATTGAAAAATGTGATATTGAGCTAACTGAAGGTTTTAATGTTTTGACAGGTGAAACCGGCGCAGGTAAATCTATTGTAATAGATTCTATCAATGCGGTTTTGGGCGAACGTACTTCTAAGGATTTAATCAGAAGCGGATGCGACTCGGCTGAGGTTACCGCCCTTTTTGGTGATTTTGGTGAGGAAAATATCAAAGTTTTAAAGGAACAGGATATTATCCCCGATGAAGACGGCAATGTGCTTGTGACAAGGAAACTGAGTTTAAGCGGTAAAGGATTAATTAAAATTAACGGCAAACCTTTCACTGCTTCTGCCTTGCGAGAGGTGGCCTCAAGTTTAATTAACATTCACGGTCAGCATGATAGTCAAGCTTTGTTAGACCCTGAAAAGCATTGTGCTTTTATTGATGCCGTTGCCGAGAATGAGGATTTGATAGAGGATTATTATAACGAGTTTAAAACCCTTAATAAAATCCGCAAAGAATTGTCCAGTCTCGAAATGGACGAGGATGAAAAACAACGCAAAACCGACCTTTTAAAATATCAAATAAACGAACTTGAAACGGCTAATATTAAAATTGGCGAAATTGGTTCTTTAAAAGAAAATTTAGACCTTGCTGAAAATTTCGAAAAGAATTTAAAAGCCTTTTCTTTCACTACCCAAATCCTTTCGGGTGATGATGACAGCGACGGTGTTATTACAAGGCTTAAAACTGCCTCAAAACTTTTAGGTTCTTTGGAAACCGAAAAGGCTAAAAAAGGTTTTTCGGATATAAATGATTTGATTTCAAAAGCCGAGGATATTTTAGCCGAAATTAAGGAATATTCCGACTCTTTGGGTGAAAATTATAAAAATCTCGATGAAATTAATGCAAGACTTGATTTTCTCTATCGACTTATGGTAAAATACGGCAATAGTGAAGATAAGATGCTTGAATTTTTGGAGTCGGCGAAAGAGGAACTTGAAAATATTACATTTTCGGACAAAAGGGCTGACCAATTGGCCGATGAACTCGAAAAGGCAAAAGAACGCCTTGTTTTAAAGGGTGAAGCCTTGAGTTTAAGCCGTAAAACAGCATCCGAAAAGTTCTCAAAGGATGTTTGCAATACCCTCGAATATCTTAATATGTCGGGCGTTAAATTTGTGACCCGAATTGAAAAGGGAAGATATTCCTCAAAGGGTTGTGACAATGTGGAGTTTATGATTTCGGCCAATAAGGGGGAGAGTGTTAAACCCCTTTGCAAAATTGCATCGGGTGGCGAACTTTCCCGTGTTATGTTGGCCATTAAGAGTTCCCTTGTGGACAAGGATGATATACCCACAATGATTTTTGATGAAATTGATGCGGGTATCAGCGGTTTTGCAGCTGAGAAGGTTGCGACCGAACTTAAAAAGGTGGCAAGAAAACGACAGGTTATTTGCATAACTCATTTGGCCCAGATAGCTGCTAAAGCGGATAATCATTTGCTGATTGAAAAGACAGTAAGTGATGACCGTACCAAAACAACTGTTACACCCATTGACGGTGATGATAGAATTAAAGAAATTGCCCGTATAATGTCGGGACAAGAAATTACGGAAAACATTTATAATTCCGCAAAGGAATTATTGGATAGGAGCAATATTTAAAATGAAGATTTATGACGAGTTAGTTGCCCGTGGACTTATTGCGCAGGTAACCGATGAAGAGGAAATTAGGGAGCTTGTAAACAACGGTAAAGCCACATTTTACATCGGCTTTGACCCCACTGCTGACAGTCTCCATGTAGGCCACTTTATGGCGCTTTGCCTTATGAAACGTTTGCAGATGGCAGGTAATAAGCCTATCGCCCTTATCGGTGGTGGTACCGGTCATATCGGCGACCCCTCAGGCAGAACCGATATGCGTTCAATGATGACAAGTGAGCAAATTCAACACAACTGTGACTGCTTCAAAAAGCAAATGAGCCGTTTTATTGAGTTTGGCGAAGGCAAGGCTCAAATGGTTAACAATGCTGACTGGCTTTTGAAACTCAATTATATTGATATGCTTCGTGAAGTTGGCGCTCAGTTCTCGGTTAATAATATGTTAAGAGCCGAGTGTTACAAGCAAAGAATGGAAAAAGGCCTTTCTTTCCTTGAGTTTAACTATATGATAATGCAAAGTTATGACTTCTATCATTTGTTTAAGGAATATGGCTGTAATATGCAGTTCGGTGGCGATGACCAATGGAGCAATATGCTCGGTGGCACCGAACTTATCCGTAAAAAACTCGGCAAAGATGCTTATGCTATGACCATTACCTTGCTTCTTAACTCCGAAGGCAAGAAAATGGGTAAAACTGCCAGTGGCGCTGTTTGGCTTGACCCCGAAAAGACCTCTCCTTTTGAGTTCTATCAATATTGGAGAAATGTTGGCGACGGTGACGTTTTAAAATGTATTCGTATGCTTACATTCTTACCTCTTGAGGAAATCGATAAAATGGATTCTTGGGAGGGCAGTCAGCTTAATACCGCTAAGGAAATCTTGGCTTTCGAGCTTACAAAGCTCGTTCACGGTGAAGAGGAAGCAACCAAGGCACAGGAAACCGCAAGAGCCGTTTTTGCTGGTGCAGGCTCTCACGAAAATATGCCCACCACCACTATTGCTGACAGTGACTTCACAGACGGTAAAATCGGTGTGCTTGATTTAATGGTTAAGGCAGAACTTACCGCTTCTAAGGGTGAGGGTAGACGCTTGGTACAGCAAGGCGGCGTTAGTGTTAACGACCAAAAGGTAACTGACCCTGCAACTATGTATGAAAAGGCAGACTTCGAGGCTGAATTTATTCTTAAAAAGGGTAAAAAGGTTTATCACAAATTTATTGCTGAATAATTTTAAAGGGACACGAAAGTGTCCCTTTTTTTCATGAATACATATTATTTTTAGACATATAATCGTAGATATATTTGCCGTGTTCCTGTTCTTCTTTTTGGATATGGTTGAGGGTGTCACGAAGGGTTTTGTCCTTAAATTCGAAAACGCAGGTGTCGTAAAGATGGGACGCGTGTTTTTCGGTGGCCAAAAGGTCGCCACACAAATAACAGTCGGCCTGTTTGTCGGGAGTGTCTCCCAAACCATAGTTTTCACTAAAGGTGGAGTTGATGGTTTGCCCACCTGATGATGTGTTTGGAGTGGCACCTTGTTCCATTTGAGCAATGGTGTTCAGATGACCCTGCTCCACATTACCGATTTGGGTAAAAAGTTGTTTTAGTTGTGGGTCAAGGGCTTGGGACGCGGCTTTTGTGTATTTTTCAACACACAATTTTTCTTGTCCTTTAAGGTCCTTTAGTAAATCTGTTTCTTTTTGTGTTAGTTGCATAAAAAATCACCTCGGGAGTATTTTTACCCGAGGTGTTAAATTTATGCAATGCTTTGCGCTAATGTAATAATAAGTGGCATTGTAAGTATAGAAATTATAGTGCTTAAAGAAACAATACTAACTGAAAGGGTGGTATCGGCGCCATATTTAGATGAGAACATTGTGGTAATGGCAGCGGTGGGTGCCGAAGCCGAAATGGTGATGGCCACCAAAACTTCGCCTCTGATTCCGCAAAGATACATTCCAAACAATGTTAAAAGTGGGAATATGATAAGTTTAAGTCCCATGGAGAAGATACTTTTAAAACTCTTTATAGCCGATAAAAGTTTACTGTTAGCCAAATGATAACCAATAATTATCATAGGCAGAGGGGTGTTAAGTCCTGCTAAATACATTATTGGCTCGGAAATTATAGGTGCTTTGTGGATAGGTATATTCAAGAAGAATATGCTAAGACCTATAACAATACCGATAATTCCGGGGTTTGTGGCTATTTTTTTAAGGGATAAATCCTTGCGGTTTCCACTCATAAGGAAAACACCGTAACTCCAAACAATTACATAAAAAATTCCCAGATAAGATGTGCCGTAAAAAACACCTGTGTCTCCTAAAATGGCTTCTAAAAGTGGAATTGACATAAATCCACAGTTAGAAAAGATGGCGGCAAATCGCATAACCTTTTCTTTTGCTTTGTCGTTATCGTGAATAAGCAAATGGCAAAGAAGAATATATCCCAAGTGTATCACAATGGAAATTAAAAAACTTACAAGTAATTTTTTGGTAAGGGAAGGGTCAAATTCTCGTACAAATGATTTTATGATTACACAAGGGCTAACAATTGTCAGCACAAAATCGGTCATTTGTTTAATGGCGTTTTCGCCAAGCATTTTAACCCTGGCAAGTAAAACACCTAAGAGAATTAAGACAAATAAAATACTAACCTGTGTAAAAACATCAATAAACATTATTTCACACTACTGCAGAACTTAATAAATGCTTTTTTACCTTCTTCGTTTCTCTTATAAACACCGGCATGTTCCAAAACTTTAGCAAATATGAGACCAATTTCTTTTTCAATAATCTCATCAATGTTCTCAGCGGTAACATTGTATTTAGCGAAGATTTCATCAGCCCAGTCGGCGTGTTTTTCAAGAACTTCATCGGCTCTTAAATCTTTGCATTCTAACATAGCAGTTTTAAGAAGTGCCATTTCACTCTTCAAACGGGCAGGGAGAACTGCCAAGCCCATAACCTCAATAAGACCGATATTTTCTTTCTTGATGTGGTGGAGTTCGGCGTGGGGATGATAAACACCCATGGGATGCTCTTCGGTGGTGATGTTGTTGCGAAGAACCAAATCAAGTTCAAAGTTCTCGCCGTTTTTACGAGCGATGGGGGTGATGGTGTTGTGGGGTTCACCGTCGGTTTCAGCAAAGATAAATGCATCAGCATCGGTGTAGCCTCTCCAAGCATCTAAAATCTTGCAAGCAAGGGCGATTAAACGGTCAGGGTTGGGGTTAGATAAACGAATAACCGACATAGGCCATTTAACAATTCCTGCATTTACATCTTCAAATCCTTCAAAGGTAAGGGTTTCCTCAACAGGAGCCTTAGCCATAGCAAAGGTGTAGTTACCACCTTGGAAATGGTCGTGGGAAAGAATTGAACCACCAACAATTGGAAGGTCAGCATTTGAACCTACAAAGTAATGGGGGAAGAGACCAACGAAATCAAGAAGTATCTTGAAGGTTTGGTGGTTGATGGACATAGGACTGTGTTTAGAATTAAATACGATGCAATGCTCGTTGTAATATACATAAGGTGAATATTGGAAACACCAGTCACTATCGTTAATTGTGATAGGAATAATTCTATGGTTTTGACGAGCAGGGAAGTTCATTCTTCCGGCATAACCTTCGCACTCTTTACAAAGCAAACATTTTGGATAACCACTTTGTGGAGCAGCCTTTTCGGCAGCGATTGCTTTGGGGTCCTTTTCGGGTTTTGAAAGGTTAATTGTAATGTCAAGGTCGCCGTATGCAGTGGGGGCTACCCACTTAACATCCTTCTTTATTCTATAACGGCGAATGTAGTCGCTGTTGCAACTTAAGTTATAGAAATAATCGGTAGCAGCCTTGGGGGATTGCTCGTTATAAATTTTATAGAACTTATCGGTAACTTCGGAAGGTCTCGGCATTAAAGCGCCCATAAGTTTGGTGTCAAACAAATCACGACTGGTGATATTGTCTTCAATAAGACCTTTTTCGGTTGCAAAGTCGAGAAGTTCTTTTAATGTTTCTTCTAAATCTATACCTTCAAAATCTTCTTCACAGTCAAAACTGTCAAGATTTAAGATTTCTAAAACACGGTTGGTAACAAAGGCTTCATCTCTAAGGTCGAAAAGGCCTTTTTCCTTTCCGTAACAAATTAACTTTCTAATACTCTTATCAATCATTTTATCATCTCCATAAAAAATTAAGACCGATTTACATCAGTCTTAATTATATAATATATTTATTATATTGTAAAGTCAAAGATTTCGGCCTCTTTTAAGTTTTTCTTTGCCGAATTTTTTTCTTAAATCGTAAAGGGATTTATCAGCCTTTTCGGTGACTAAATCGGTCTTAATTTCACCAAATAAATCAAGTTGACCTCCCAAAGGTTCGTTTTTTAAGTTAATGGCCCTTAAACCCACCGAGCGTAAGGGCTCTGAAAAGGTGTAATTTTCTTTGAAAAGTTTAAATCCTCGTTTTGCAATGGTCATGGAACAGTTGGTGGCATCGGGAAAACTTCGGCTGAATTCTTTAACCTTTAAGGATGCTGTTCTGATATGCACCTGAACGCCCGAGGCGTAAAGTCCTTTTTCCCTGAGGGTTGCGCTTAAGGTTTCGGCAAAAGAAAGAAAAGCAGTCCAAACCTCTTCCTCGTTTTTAAAATCTTTTCCGGTTGTAATCGATTTTCCAACACTTTTTGGTTTATCCTCAAAACTTGGGGTAACAACGGGGGAGCGGTCTTCTCCCAATGCAAAGGTTTTTAGTTCAAGACCGTTTTTACCAAGCAACTTTTTAAGACTTTCATCACTGCAAAAGGTGATTTCGCCAATGGTTCTGACCCCAACACTTTTTAACTTTTCTTTTGTTTTGTTTCCAACAAACAAAAGGTCGGATATTGGCAAATCCCAAATTTTTTCCTTAAAGTTTTCTCGGCTTATCACCGTTACGGCATCAGGTTTTTTCATGTCCGATCCCAGTTTTGCGAACACCTTATTAAAACTAACACCTACCGATGCTGTGATACCGAGTTCTTTTTTTATGTCGTTTTTAATCTTGTGGGCAATTTCTTCTCCCGAACCGAAAAGCATAACACTTCCCGTAACATCAAGCCAACATTCATCAATGCCAAAAGGCTCTACCATATCGGTATAACGGCGGTAAATATCCTGGGCTTTTTTGGAGTATTCCTCATATTTATCATAAATAGCAGGTAAGGTTACTAAATCGGCGCATTTATGTTTAGCTTCGAAAATCGGTTCGGCGGTTTTAACCCCAAACTTTTTTGCAATTTCGTTTTTTGCAAGAATAATTCCGTGGCGGTTTTCCTTGTTTCCACAAACGGCAACCGGCATATCCTTGAGTGTAGGGTTAAAAACAAGGGATACCGAGGCAAAGAAATTATTTAGGTCACAATGCAGTATAATTCTATCCTTCAAAACATCCCTCCTCAAACACTTGTTCGGTTATATTTTAACCCTTTTAATCCAAAATGTAAAGAGGGAAAAATTACATTTTAAATTTGTCTAATGCTTTAATGTGTAATCTTTCGATATGTCGAGTGCTGTAATTTAAAACCGCGGCAATATCTTCAAGGGTTTTGCCGAATATGTATTTTTGAAATAAAACTTCGCTTAAAACATTTCCGTCTACTTGGGAAATCTGTTTTTCTATCTTCATTCTTAAAAGCAGGGCTTCGTTTAAAGAGTTGGCATATTCAAGTTGCATCTCGGGATTTATGTCGGCCATTTTTCTCAGTCGGTTAATTTTAGTTTCTTGTAAAAGGTAACTGCTCAGGTATTCTTTTTTCTTTTGGCGCATTTTTTCTCCTCCTTTAAAAGTTTTGGCCTAATTAGTGCAACATATTGACCGTAACTGTACTTTGTGCCGTGGGTGGTGTTATATATGGCACATTCTTTCACAAGCATTTTAAGCGGGTCTTTAAGTTCAGATTGTCTCTTTTTAAGTTCTTTTCTCCACATTCTTTCGCCTTTGGCTTTGCAGGATGGACTGCAATATTCGGTGGCACCATTTGGCAGTCGGCTTCCGCAACATCGGCAATGGGTTAAATTTTTCAGGTGGAAGTTTTGGCTTTTGCAGTTTGGACAAATGTAAATAAGCTCAAAAGGGGGATGGCTTAAAAGATGTGTCTCATAACTTTTTTCGGGTTTTTCAAATTCCTTTCCACAATTTTTACAATAGTACAAATTAATAGGCTCCTTTGCTTGACAATTACGAAATAATGTATTATAATGATTAAAAATTACTGAATTTCGTATTAATGCAGATTATAATACTGAAATCCGTATTTGTCAAGGACAAAATTACGAAATCTCGTAAAAGGAGAATAAAATGATTTTTGTTTATGATTTAATTGAAGAACTTTGTATTAAAAAAGGCGTAAATGTGACTACCCTTTGCAAGGATTGTAAAATTCCCCGTTCAACCCTCACTGATTACAAGAAGGGGAGAATTAAGAGTTTATCCGCCGATACTCTTTGCAAAATTGCCGACTATTTTGGTGTTACGGTAGGATACCTTTGCGGTGCGCCCTTAGAACCTGCAAATGAGGAGGCTTTAAAGGCTATTCTTTTCGGTGCCGGCACGGTTGTTACCGACCAAATGTGGCAGGAAGTTAAAGACTATGCAAACTTTGTGAAAAGTAAATATGTTAAGTAGAAATTTTAATAAATAAATTGTAAGAAAAAACCTTGACAAACAAGGTGCCAGTAGATATAATATCATTTGTGACATTAGAGGTGGTAGTATGATTATTGACTTAAAACATATATTTGTTACCGATAATTCTACATTACCTTTAAAGTATGCTTTGGATTTATCCGACCTTGATTATATGGGTGAATATCCGCTCAAAAAGCCTGTAGAAATTGAGGGGGAAATCACAAACAAAGCAAGTCTTGTGAGGTTAGAAGCTGAAATTTCTTTCGAATTTGATGCTTCGTGCGACCGCTGCGGTACCCGAACCGCCAAAAGGCATTCCTTAAAGGTTTCAAAGTCTTTAGCAACCTCCATTGAGGGTGAGGACAGCGATACCATTATTACAGTTCCGAATATGAAACTTAACTTGGACGAGTTGTTGTATACGGAAACCGTAACAAATCTTCCTATGAAGCATTTGTGCGATGAAAACTGTAAGGGAATTTGTTATAAATGCGGCAAAAACCTAAACGAGGGCGAATGTGGGTGTGTTCAAAAGGAAATTGACCCCCGACTTGAAGCTCTTGCCCAGTTACTTAAATAATTAATTTGTATTATACTTTAAGGAGGTGCCGACAATGGCAGTACCAAAGAGAAAGACTTCTAAAGCAAGAAGAGATAAGAGAAGAAATAATTTATGGAAGCTTACAGCTCCTACCTTGGTTAAGTGTGAGTGTGGTGCTTACAAGCGTCCCCATAGAATTTGTCCTACCTGCGGAACCTACAACGGCCGTACAGTTATTGAGGTTGGCGAATAATCTTTAAAATTTAGGGTCAGAGGAGGAAGGTAAATTTCCCCCTCTGATTTTTTATATGTGAGGTGAAACTGTGTGTCGGTAATAGTTAAATCGGTAATAAAGAAAAGCCCTGCTTACAAGGCAGGAATGCGAGAAGGGGATACCCTTATAAGCATTAGTGGTAACAGCATAATGGATGTGCTTGACTACCGTTTTTATCAAAATGATGTCAAATTAACCCTTGAATATATAAATGCAAAGGGTAAAACAGTTACCAAAAAGGTTAAGAAAAAGGAATATGATGAGTTAGGACTTGAGTTTGAAACCTATTTGATGGACAAAAAACATTCTTGTCGCAATAAGTGTATTTTTTGTTTTATCGACCAACTTCCAAAAGGTTTGAGGGATAGTCTTTATTTTAAAGATGATGACTCAAGACTTTCTTTCCTTTTCGGAAATTATATCACCTTAACAAATATTACCGAGCACGAGGTTGAGCGCATTATTAAAATGCATATCAGCCCCATTAATATTTCGGTGCACACAACCAACCCCGATTTGCGTGTTAAAATGATGAACAACAAAAATGCGGGTAAGGTTTTGGATATTATTTATCGCTTTAACGAGGCGGGCATTAAACTAAACTGTCAGCTTGTATTGGTGCCTGATTATAACGACGGGGAAGAACTTGAAAGAAGTTTGAAAGACCTGACTGCTCTCGAAAATGTAGAGTGTGTTGCTGCTGTTCCTGTGGGAATTACAAAATACCGTGAAGGTTTGTGCCAAATTTCGCCTTTTGATAAGGAAAGGGCAGGAAAAACCATTGATATTTTGGAAAAATACAGCGATTTAACCTTAGAAAAATATGGTGAGCGCCGTGTTTTCCCCGCAGATGAGTTTTATATTTTGGCCGAAAGGGAATTGCCAAAAGCCGATTATTACGAAGAGTTTTTGCAACTTGAAAACGGCGTGGGATTAGTTCCTTTGTTGTTAAAGGAAAGTGATGAGGCCTTAGATTTATGCGATTATAAACTTGAAAATAAGCGCAAAATCACTATGGTTACAGGAGAGGCTGCCTATCCCTTTATTAAGTCTATAGTTGACAAAGTATTGAAAAAATGGGATAATTTAGAATGTACTTTGGTGGCTATTGAAAATAATTTCTTCGGTGGCGAAATCAATGTTACCGGACTTATAACTGCCACCGATATTGAAGCTCAACTAAAGGGTATGGATTTAGGCGATGAGTTGCTTGTTCCGTCGGTAATGCTTCGTGATGGCGGGGATATGTTTCTTGATAGTGTCACCTTGGAAGAACTTTCCCAAAAACTCGATGTAAGTATTACAACGGTTGATAATGATGGATATATATTAATTGATAAAATTTTAGGAGTAAATGAGTAAAATGGCAAAACCGATAGTTGCTGTCGTTGGCAGACCAAATGTGGGCAAATCCACACTTTTTAACAAAATAATCGGTAAAAGACTTTCCATTGTGGATGACACCCCAGGTGTTACCCGTGACCGTATTTACGGTGATGCCGAATGGCAGGGCAAAAGTCTTATGCTTATTGATACAGGTGGTATTGAACCCAAAACCGATGATATAATTTTAAGCAGTATGAGAAATCAAGCCAAATTGGCTATTGATACTGCTTCGGTTATTATTTTTGTAACCGATTTAAAATCGGGTGTTACCGCTGCTGATATGGATGTTGCCGCAATGCTTCAAAAGAGTGGCAAACCCATTGTTCTTTGTGTTAATAAGTGCGATAAGATCGGCGAGACTCCCATGGAGTTTTACGAGTTTTACAATTTGGGTCTTGGCGACCCTATTGCAGTGTCTTCTGTTCACGGTCACGGTACAGGCGACCTTTTGGATGCAGTTATGGAGCATATTGATGATGCCGAATTTGAAGAAACTGATGAAGATGTAATTAATGTAGCTGTTATTGGTAAGCCTAATGCAGGTAAATCTTCACTTATAAACTTCATTTCGGGGGAAGAGCGTTCCATTGTTTCTAACATTGCAGGTACAACCCGTGATGCTATTGACACTAAGGTTACCAAAGATGGAATAAACTATAACTTTATTGATACTGCAGGTCTTCGCCGTAAATCCAAGGTTGAAGATAATATTGAAAAATACAGTGTTTTACGTGCCAAAATGGCCATTGACCGCGCTGATGTCTGCGTTATTATGATTGATGGTGTTGACGGTTTTACCGAGCAAGACTCCAAGGTTGCAGGTTTGGCTTTGGAAGAGGGTAAGGCTTGTATTATTGCCGTTAATAAGTGGGATGCTGTTGATAAAGATGGTAACACAATGGATGCTTATCGCAAAAAGTTGATGGTAGACTTTTCCTTTATGCCTTATGCGCCCATTATCTTCATTTCGGCAAAAACGGGTCAGCGTGTTGACCGACTTTTTGAACTTATTAAATATGTTAACGAGCAAAATACCATGCGTATTTCTACAGGTATGCTTAACGATATTTTGGCAGATGCTACTGCCCGTGTTCAACCTCCCACAGATAAGGGTAAGAGACTTAAGATTTATTATATGACTCAGGCTTCAACCAAGCCACCCACATTTGTTTGCTTCTGTAACAAGGCTGAACTTTTCCATTTTTCTTATCAGCGTTATTTGGAAAACCAAATTCGTTCGACCTTTGGCCTTGAGGGTACACCTGTGAGATTTGTTATTCGCGAAAGGGGAGACAAATAATGGCTGTTGCCGTTGTTGTTTTGGCTTATTTATTAGGAAGTATAAATTTTGCTGTAATATTCAGTAAGGTTTTTATGAAAAAGGATGTTCGCGAAGTTGGAAGTGGAAACGCAGGAACCACCAATGTTATGCGTAGTGCAGGATTTGTCCCTGGTGCGCTTACCTTTTTGTGCGATGCTTTGAAGGGCTTTGCGGCTTGTTATGTAGGAAAAATTGTTTTTCAAATGATAAGTGAAACCCATGGCGATGATTTGGGAATTTTGGGTGCTTATATATGTGGTTTATTGTGTATGATAGGTCACGTTTTCCCTGTGTTCTTTAAATTTAAAGGTGGTAAAGGCGTTGCCACAAGTGTTGGCATCTTCGCTGTTTGCGCACCTGTTGCCATTGTTTTGGGACTTGCTGTTTTTGCAGTTATAACCTTGACTACCAAATATGTTTCTTTGGCATCCCTCAGTGCAACGGTAGTGGTTGTTGTAACTTCGGTTATATTCAGACTTACCGATGGATATTTGATTTGGCAAATCGTTTTGGCAGTGGCTATGGGAATTATTGTCTTTTTAAAACATACAGACAATGTCAAAAGACTCTTAAACGGCACCGAAAACAAAGTCGGAGGTAAAAAGAATGTCTAAAGTAACTGTTTTAGGTTCAGGTGGTTGGGGCATGGCCTTGGCTATGTCTGCTTTTGACAAAGGTTGCGATGTTACTCTTTGGTCTCCTTTCAAAGAGGAAGTTGAGAATTTAAAGAGCACTCGTACCAATGAAAAACTTTTAAAAGGCATATATTTGCCCGAGGGTATTAATATTACTGACGATTTATCGGTTGTTGAGGGAGACACTTTAACTATTATTGCAACTCCATCTACTGCAGTTCGTGAAGTGGCAAAAAAACTTAAAGAATATAAAAATTTTGGAATAGTTGTCAATGTTTCAAAGGGTTTTGAAAAGGGAAGTTTGAAAAGACTTTCCGAAATTGTTTCGGAAGAAATCCCCGATACTCCCATTGTTGCACTGACAGGACCTTCCCACGCCGAAGAAGTGGCAAGAAAAATGCCCACATCCATTGTTGCAGCCTCTGATTCTTTGGCTGCAGCTCAGGTGGTTCAAAACATAATGTCAAGTCCATATCTTAAAATTTACACATCGGGTGATATTATCGGTGCCGAACTTGGTGGCGCTTTGAAAAATATTGTTGCTATTGCTGCCGGTGTTTGTGGTGGTTTAGGTCTTGGTGATAATACAAGAGCCGCTTTGATAACAAGAGGTATGACCGAAATGGCAAGACTCGGTGTTTGTATGGGCGCCAAAGGTTATACTTTCACAGGTCTTACCGGAATAGGCGACTTGATAGTTACCTGTATGTCCGACCACAGCCGTAACAACCGTTTTGGAAAGAAACTGGGTCAAGGTGTTTCGGTTAAGGATGCCCTCGAGCAAGTCGGAACGGTTGAAGGATATTATGCTGCCGAAATGGCTCATAATTTATCTATTAAATATGGTATTGAATTGCCTGTTATAACTGCTTGTTACGAGGTAATGTATGAAGGCAAAGATATTAAACAAGCCTTGTTTGATTTAATGGAACGCCCCGGAAGAAGCGAACATTAAATTTTTTAAAAAAATACTTGATTTTTGTAAGCCTTTGTGGTAATATAGTTTTTGCTATGCGACCGACGGGTATAAAAATCGTAAGGTACGCAAAACAAAAGGAGGTGCAGACCATGGCTAAATGTGATATCTGCAACAAAGAAATTGCTTTCGGTATTAAGGTTTCTCACTCACACAGACGTAGTAACAGAACTTGGAAGCCAAACGTTAAGAAGGTTAAGGCAATCGTAAACGGTTCGCCCCGCCGTATCAATGTTTGCACCCGTTGTTTACGTTCAGGTAAGGTTACCAGAGCTATCTAATATTTCTTGCAAAATGACCCTCAGCTTTGGCTGGGGGATTTTTGTTTTAAGAAGGGATGTTTAAAATGATAAAAGCCATATTGTTCGATTTGGACGGAACTTTGGTGAATTCTCTTTTTGATTTGAGTTGCAGTACAAATTTTGCACTATCTCAAATGGGTTTTGACACCCACGAAACCGAAAAGTTTAAATATTTTGTTGGGGACGGTATGTCCAAATTAATAGAAAGAGCCTTGCCCCAAGATAAAAGGGACAGCAAAACCATAAAAACCACCTTGGATATTTTTATGGACCATTACAGAGAACATTTTGTTGACAAAACCGTGGCTTATGATGGAATTTTAGAATTGCTTCAAAATTTATCTCAATATCAAATTGCTGTGGTTTCCAACAAAGTTCAGGAAATGGCAACCGTTGTTACCGAAAAACTTTTAGGTGATAAATTCCAAATCGTTTGTGGTAAAAGGGAAGGCTACCCCACAAAACCAGACCCCACACTCACCCTTGAAATTATAAGTGAGTTGGGCGTCAAACCCGAAGAATGCTTGTTTATCGGTGATTCGGGAATGGATATGGCTGTGGCTAAAAATGCAGGTTGTGTTGGCGTTGGCGTTCTTTGGGGATTTAGAAAAGAAGACGAATTGCGTGAAAACGGCGCCGATTATATAGTGTCGGCTTCAGAGGATATATTAGGTGTTTTAAAGGAAATTAATAATGAAAAATAATTTTCGTATGACAAAATTTGTTTGTTATATAGGTTTTGTTGTTCAAGCCATTATCAATAATTTTTTACCCATACTTTTTGTTTGTTTGCAGGATAATTATGGGCTGAACTATGAAAAATTGGCTCGACTTATTGTGGTGAATTTCGGCGCCCAGATGTGTGTGGATTTATTAACACCTAAAATCACCAAGCATTTAGGATATAGAGCAACGGCCTTTCTTTCGCAGTTTACGGCAGCGCTCGGCCTTGTTATGATGGCCGTCTTGCCTAATGTTATGGCGAATAAATACCTTGCAATAAGTATTTCGGCGGTTATGTACGCCTGTGGCAGTGGACTTATGGAGGTTGTTTTAAGCCCTATGGTAGAAATCTTGCCTTCTAACAATAAGCGTGGAACTATGCAAATTCTCCACTCGTTTTATTGTTGGGGACAAGCCTTCACAATTATTGTAACAACCGTTTTAATAGGTCTTTTAGGCTCGAAAAATTGGAGTTTTGTACCACTTGTTTGGGCGATAATTCCTTTTATTAATGCCTTTTGTTTCTTAAAGGTGCCCATAATAACACCACCTGCCGACCAAAAGTTGGCAAGTCTCGGCAGTCTTTTGAAAAGAAGGCAGTTTAGAGGATATATGATAATGATGCTTTGCGCCGGTGCGGCTGAGATCACTATGGCCCAGTGGGCATCCCTTTTTGCCCAAAGGGGTTTAGGTGTCAGCAAGGTTATCGGTGATTTGGCAGGTCCTTGCGCCTTTGCTTTGTTTATGGCATCAGGCAGGGTAATTTACGGTATTAATGCCAAAAAGATTGACTTTAAAAAGGCAATGCTTACCCTTAGCATTTTTTCAACAGTGTGTTATTTAGGTGTTGCTATCACGCAAAATCCCGTACTTTCATTGTGTTTTTGCGCTGTTTGTGGCTTGACGGTCAGCATTTTTTGGCCTGCAATTTACTCCCAAGGCGCCATAGATTTTTGCGATGGCGGTATGGTGATGTACAGCGTTTTTGCAATGTGTGGAGATGTGGGCTGTGCGTTGGGTCCTTGGATTTTAGGTATTGTTGCCGATAATTTCGGATTAAATTTAGGATTTGGCGTAACTTCCGTATTTTCAATTTTAATGTTAGTATGCACCCTTACCTTTGTAAAATCAAAAAAATATTGCAAATAGACTTAAAATAATATAAAATACCTTTATGAGGTGAAGATTATGAAGAGACAGGAATATTTAAGTTGGGATGAATACTTTATGGGTATTGCCGTTTTGTCGGCAAAAAGAAGTAAAGACCCTTCAACCCAAGTTGGCGCTTGTATTGTAAATAAGGATAAGAAAATTTTATCAATGGGTTACAACGGAATGCCCCGTTGTTGCAGTGATGATGAATTTCCTTGGGATAAAAACGACAATCCTTTGGATTCTAAATATCTTTATGTTTGCCACGCTGAACTTAACGCAATTTTAAATTGCGACCGTGGAAATGTTAGAGATTGTATTGTTTACACAACCCTTTTCCCTTGTAATGAATGTGCAAAGGCTATTATCCAGTCGGGTATTGCCGAGGTTGTTTACATGGAAGATAAATATTCCGATTCCGACAGTGTAATTGCTTCTAAAAGAATGTTTGACACTGCAGGTGTTAAATATCGCCTTTATAATAAAAGTGATAAAAAGTTGGAAGTTTCTCTTTAAAAATTGTTTACAAAATTTTCCTTGCATATTTTTTGTAGATGTCATATAATATGATTAATAAGGGAGTAGTCGGCAAATTTATTTGCGATGGTATCAACATCAAGTGGCTTATCCACTGGTATCATATGAAACGGCGAGACTTATCGAAATTTAAGCGATAAGTCTCGCTTTTTGATTTAGGAGTTGTTTTATGAAAAATTTTGCAAAACCCCAAAATGAACTTTTGAAAGAGTTGTGCGTTGACCCCAAGGTTGGTTTAAGCGCTGCTCAGGTTAAGGAAAGACTTGAAAAATACGGTGAAAACCGATTAAGGGAAAAGAAAAAGAAGAGCAATTTGGCTCGCTTTTTCGACCAATTTAAGGATGTAATGATTATAATTTTAATCATCGCCGCAATCATTTCTTTTGCAGTGGTTGTTGTGGAAAAAAATTGGGGCGAACTTTTCGAACCTGCCCTTATTTTGCTGATAGTAATTTTAAATGCTGTTATGGGTGTTTATCAAGAGGGTAAAGCCGAAAAAGCGCTTGATGCCCTTAAAAATATGTCGGCACCCCATGCCAGAGTTTTAAGAGATGGTGTCGAAAGCGTAATAGATGCTTCTCAGTTGGTTGTGGGCGATATTATCCGCCTTGAAGCAGGTGATTTTGTTCCCGCTGATGCCCGTTTGCTTTTCTCGGCAGGTCTTAAAAGTGAGGAGTCGGCTTTGACGGGTGAGTCGGTACCTTCTGAAAAGGATTACTCGGCAGAAATTGATGAAAACGCACCTTTGGGTGACCGTAGTAATATGGTATTTTCGGGTTGTAGCATCACTTATGGTACTGCAACTGCTGTGGTTACAGCTATCGGTATGGATACCGAAATGGGTAAAATTGCCGGTCTTTTAGAGGGCGAGAAAAACACCCAAACCCCTTTACAGAGAAAGTTGGCTCAGCTTGGTAAGTACTTAGGCTTTGTGGCCTTGGGCGCTTGCGCTGTTATCTTTGTTGTGGGTCTTTTAAATGATATCCCACCCCTTGAAATATTTATGACATCGGTTTCCTTGGCTGTGTCGGCAATTCCTGAAGGCTTGCCTGCAATCGTTACCATCGTTTTATCAATCGGTGTTCAGCGTATGGCATCTAAAAATGCCCTTATTCGCCGTTTGCCTGCCGTTGAAACTTTGGGCAGCGCATCGGTAATTTGCTCCGATAAAACAGGCACACTTACCCAAAA
The DNA here is from genome assembly GCA_045659605.1 of Acutalibacteraceae bacterium. Classification (GTDB taxonomy): domain Bacteria; phylum Bacillota; class Clostridia; order Oscillospirales; family Acutalibacteraceae; genus UBA737. The sequence continues at coordinate 6,227 of JAZOXF010000020.1, read as the reverse complement.
CCGAATGACCCTCGTTAAGGCTTATGCCGAGGGTGGAGAAGTAGAAGAAATCACCACCGAAAATTCAGAAAATATTAGAAAACTTCTTGATTTTGCAACCCTTTGTTGCGACGGTAATGTAATCTTTAGCGATGAGGGTGAGGAGCATATCGGCGACCCCACCGAAACTGCAATTATCGTGGCTTCCCACAAAAACGGCAGCGAAAAGTCGGATTTGAACGAAAAATATCCTCGCTTGGGCGAAATTCCTTTTGACTCCGACCGAAAACTTATGACAACGGTTAACAACATTGACGGTAAAATTATCGTTATTGTTAAGGGTGCTTTTGATATGCTTGCCGACCGTTGTGTTGCCGGTGATATGGAAAAAGCCAAAGAAATCACCGAAAATATGAGTGCCGATGCTTTGCGTGTTTTGGCAGTGGCTTATAAAATTATTGATGAAGTACCTTCCGAATTTAAAACCGAAGATTTGGAAAAAGACCTTACCTTTGTTGGTCTTATGGGTATGATAGATCCTCCGAGACCTGAGGCTAAAAAGGCAGTTGAGGAGTGCTTGAAGGCAGGTATTAAACCTGTTATGATAACGGGCGACCATGTTATTACTGCTTCGGCTATCGCCAAGGCTTTAGGCATTATGAAGGATGGGGATATGGCTATTACAGGCGCCGAACTGGATGCTATGAGCGATGATGAATTAGATTCAAAAATCTCTCAAATTTCGGTTTACGCCCGTGTTTCTCCTGAAAATAAAATTCGTATTGTTAAGGCTTGGCAAAGAAAAGGTCAGGTTGTTTCAATGACGGGTGACGGCGTTAACGATGCCCCCGCACTAAAGGCGGCAGATATTGGTTGCGCAATGGGTATTACCGGTACCGATGTTGCAAAAAGCGCTGCTGATATGACCCTTACTGACGACAACTTTGCAACAATTGTTGATGCTGTCAGAGAGGGTAGAGGTATCTACGCTAACATTAAAAAGGTTGTGTCCTTCTTGCTTGGCACAAATATCGGTGAGGTTATCACTGTGTTTGTTGCAATGCTTTTGTGGCACAAAACACCTTTACTTTCAATGCAACTTTTGTGGATTAACCTTGTAACCGACTCACTTCCTGCAATTGCTCTTGGTATGGAGCCGGTTGAGAAGGATATTATGAATTACAAACCCCGTCCCAAAACCGAAGGAATTTTTGCTCACGGTTTAGGTATCAAGGTTGTTTTACAAGGTATGATGTTCGCGCTTTTAACCTTGGTTGGATTTAAATACGGTGAAACTGTAACCGGTAGTCTGGCCGGTGGTCAAACTATGGCGTTTATTGTTTTGGCCCTTTCTCAGGTTGTTCAAAGTTTCAATATGCGTTCTGATTACTCACTTTTCAAAATCGGTGCATTTACCAATAAAAAGTTAAACGGTGCAGCAGCAATTTCAACCTTACTTGTTTTACTTGTGTTGTTCACTCCTGCTCGTGTAGCATTTGGTCTTGAACTTTTACCCTTGGGACTTTACGTTATGGCTTTAGCCCTTGTTTTTGTTCCCTTGGTTGTAATGGAAATTGCAAAACTTATAGGTTCTAAAAAGAATTAAAACCAATAAAAAAAGAGTAGCTTTCGCTACTCTTTTTTTTATATTTCAGGTTTAAATGTTGGCATTAATTGAAGCTTGAATAGATTTGCTTTGTGCTTTCTGTCAATTAATTCTTTAATTTCGGGGTCTTCGCAAACTCCCGTGCGAATGTATTTATCAAGCACGGCGTAGGTGAAGCCTAAATTTTCCTCGTCGGTTTTACCGCAAAGTCCGTCAATGGGAACTTTTTCAACTAAATCCTGGGGTAAACCTAATATGTGACCAATTTCCTTTACTTCGGCAACAGTCAGGTTAGACAAGGGGGAGAAGTCGCCCACCGAGTCGCCGTAACGGGTGGAGTATCCAACCCAGTCTTCGGACAAATTGCAGGTGTTAACAACCCTTCCGTTGTTGCTTTGGCTGATAGCGTAAAGCACGGTCATACGAACTCTTGGTGGAATATTTGTTACGGTTTGATCAGTTATTTCTATATCCTTTGGTAAGGCTGATCTAAGCGCCTCAACTGTTTCACCGATATTTACTGTAAAATACTTGATTTCAAGATGATTTACAAGTTTTAAGGAACAGTCAATATCTGCCTGCTCGCCCTTTGGCATAAGCACACCGATAACTCGGTCTTTTCCAAGGGCTTCAACACAAAGTGCAGCGGCAACCGAACTATCCTTACCGCCCGAAATACCGATAACTGCGTTGCAATCGGGTCCGTTATTTTTGAAAAAATCGCGTATCCATTCTACGCATTCGTTTTTAATTTTTAAAGCGTCAAACATACTTTTCCTCCAAGTTTCGATATCTATATTTTAAGACTTTTTTAAATGTTTGTCAATGTGTTAAAAATTAAATATATTTGCTTGAAAATTCGAGGCTTTTGTGGTACAATAAATCAATAATGGCGTTACTCTATTTTTAAAGGAGAATAACACTTGGAAAACCTTGAATTTAGCAATATTTTCCCCACAGTTCAATGGGATTATATACACAAAATTTCAGCCCTTTTACCCTCGGTTTACGGCGATTGTCCCAAGGCGTGTGTCGTAACCTTCGGTTGTCAGCAAAATGTCAGTGACTCGGAAAAATTAAAGGGTATGCTTTTTGCTTGCGGTTATAATATTACTGAGGAAAGACAAGAAGCAGATTTTATAATTTTCAACACTTGCGCTGTCCGTGGACACGCTGAAGATAGAGTGTACGGAAATATTGGTGAAATTAAAGCCCTGAAAAAGGCTAACCCCAATTTAATTGCCGCTATTTGCGGTTGTATGGCACAACAACAAAGCGTTGCCGATAAAATTAAAAAAAGTTATCCTTATATGGACATTGTTTTCGGAACCCAAATGTTCCACCGTTTGCCCGAATTTATTTTTAAAAGGCTAAACGGAAGTAAGCGAATTTTTGAACTGACCCTTGATAACAAACCCATCATTGAGGAAATCCCCGTTAAGAGGGATAGGGTAACCACGGGGTGGCTTCCCATAATGTATGGTTGCAACAATTTTTGCACCTACTGTATCGTGCCTTATGTAAGGGGTAGGGAACGCTCCCGTGCACCCGAAAAGGTTTTGGCCGAGGCAAAGGAAATGATAGCAAACGGTTGCAAAGAAATTACCTTGCTTGGTCAAAATGTTAACTCTTACGGCAAGGGTGAAGCCCACGGGGTAAACTTTGCAAAACTTTTAAGGCAAATCAATGACCTTGAGGGCGATTTTGAAATTAAGTTTATGACCTCTCATCCGAAAGATTGCAGTTTGGAATTGCTTGACACTATTCGTGATTGCAAAAAGGTGAGCCGTCATTTGCATTTGCCCTTCCAGTCAGGTAGCAGTCGCATTTTAAAACTTATGAATCGCTACTATGACCGTGAGCAATATTTAAACCTTGTTAAAGAGGCTAAAAAGAGAATCCCCGATGTTAAACTAACAAGTGATGTTATTGTTGGCTTTCCGGGTGAGACTTACGAAGATTTCAAAGAGACTTTGAGTTTAATCAAAGAGGTTGAATTTGAATCTTTGTTCACCTTTATCTTCTCTCCAAGAGGGGGAACCCCCGCGGCCGAGATGCCCGACCCCGTTTCCCGAGAAGAAAAAGGAAAATGGTTTGATGAGCTTTTAGAGCTTCAAGATAATATACAAAACAAAAAAAGAGGTATTTAAAATGGATGTAATTAAGGCTGTTAGAGAACTTGGTAAAGCAATTCAACAAGATGAGCGTTTTATTCGCTATGCTAAGGCTCGTTTAGAAAACGATAACAACGAAGAACTTCAAGCTGCTATCGGTAAGTTTAACATTATCCGCATGGATATGGATAGAATTATGAACTCCGAAGACAAGGATGAAAACAAGATTAAGGAGTTAAACGAAGAACTTCGCCGTGTTTATGGTGAAATTATGTCGGCTCCTGCAATGGTTGAGTATAACACTGCTAAGGTTGACCTTGACCAAATGATGAGCGAAATCAACACAGTTATTACAAAGACTTTAGAGGGCGAAGACCCCGAAACTTGCGAGACTGCTGCAGCATGTACCGGCAGTTGCTCCACTTGTGGTGGTTGCCACTAATTTTAAGTAAAAAACTTTAAGGAGGTTTAAAAATGGCGGAATTGTCCCCAATGATGAGACAGTATTTTGAAATAAAATCACAAATGGAAGATAGTATTCTCTTTTTCAGAGTGGGCGATTTTTACGAAATGTTTTTCGAAGATGCCAAAATATCCTCCGAAGAGTTGGATTTGGTTTTAACGGGTAAAGATTGCGGTCAGGCTGAACGCGCCCCTATGTGTGGCGTACCTTTCCACAGTTGCGATGCTTATATAAGCCGATTGGTGGCCAAGGGTTACAAGGTTGCAATTTGCGAACAGGTGGAAAACCCTGCCGAAGCCAAGGGAATTGTAAGGCGTGAAGTGGTTAGAATTATCACTCCCGGTACTGTTATCGAAGATAATATGCTGGATGAAGGTCTTAACAATTATTTGGCTTGTTTATGTGTTGCCGACGGAAATTACGGTTTTTGTTTTACCGATGCTTCCACCGGCGAATGCTTTGTAATCGAACTTGGTGTTGAGAATATCCAAAATCGCATTATTGAGCAAATTAACCGTTTCAAACCTAGTGAACTTCTTATAACCGAAAATCAAATCAAAACCCACAAAGGTTTGGATTTATTCTTAAAAGAGGGTTACACAGGAACTGTAACCGTAAGGGATGAAAAAGCAATTTCTCCCGAATATACCCGCGAACTTATATTAAAACATTTTGCCGTTGTCAGCACCGAGAATTTAGGCCTTAGAGAAAACAGTGCTGTGGCAGGTGCTTTGGGTGGAATTATAACCTATCTTTACGAAACGGGTGTTAGTGGTAATATTTCGGTTAAAAAGGTTGATGTTTACTCCGAAAGTGAGTATATGCGCCTTGATATGACCGCTATCAGAAACCTTGAACTTACCGAAACAATGCGTTCGGGTTCTAAAAAAGGTTCTCTCTTGTGGGTTATGGACAAAACCCGAACCCCAATGGGTAAGCGACTTCTTAGAAACTGGATTGAAAAGCCTTTGCTTTCAATTCCTCAAATAACCCTTCGCCAAAATGCCGTGGACGAGCTTATTTCCAATGAAATTTTGCTCGGTGAACTGAGAGAATCTTTAAGTGGAATCAAAGACATTGAACGCACAATGACCAAGGTGGTTTACGGTTCGGTTAAGCCGAGAGAACTGAATTTACTTTCCGAAACCATATCTCATTTTCCTGCAATTAAGCAGTTGCTCCAAAATAGCGAATGCCGACTTTTAAAGGAAATTTACCGAGATATTGATGAACACACTGAGGTTCGTGAATTAATTGAAACTGCAATTCATGACAGTCCCAAAAATACCGTTCGTGAGGGTGGTATTATTAAGGACGGTTACAACGAAGAACTTGACAAGATAAGAGCCTTAATGCAAGGTAGCACCGATTTCCTTTCGGAAATTGAGGCAAGAGAGAAAGAACGAACCGGCATTAAGACCTTAAAGGTTAAATATAACAAGGTTTTCGGTTACTATATTGAGGTTACAAATTCTTTCCTTGATAAGGTGCCCGAAGATTATGTAAGAAAACAAACCCTTACCAATGCCGAGCGTTTTATTACTGATGAATTAAAAGAAATCGAAAGACAAATGCTTTCGGCAAAAGACAGGGTAGTAACTCTTGAGTATCAACTTTTTGATGAGGTAAGACAAAGAACGGCTGCCGAAATTGAGCAGTTCCAAAAAACTGCTTCGGCTATTGCTAAACTTGATACCCTTTGTTCTTTAGGTTTAGTGGCAGTAAATAACCGTTATTGCCGACCCTTGGTTGATACAAGTGGATGCATTAACATCAAGGATGGTCGCCATCCTGTTGTTGAACAAATCAGCAAAATGCCCTTTGTGGCTAATGATACTTTGCTTGATATGAAAGCAAACCGTTGCGCCATTGTAACAGGACCAAATATGGCAGGTAAATCAACATATATGAGACAAACTGCCATCATAACCCTTTTGGCTCAAATCGGTTCTTTCGTTCCTGCAACAAGCGCAAAAATCGGTTTGGTTGATGCAATTTTCACCCGTGTTGGCGCTTCGGATGATTTGGCTTCGGGTCAATCAACCTTTATGGTGGAAATGAGCGA
>JAZOXF010000019.1:0-7873 GCA_045659605.1 Acutalibacteraceae bacterium | reverse complement strand
AAGTCTTTTAAAATTGAAGGCCGAATGAAACGCCCTGAATATGTTGCTGCTGCCGTTACTTGCGCTAGGCAAGGACTCGATAAAGGTTATATTGATTTAGAACTTGCGGACACTTTAAGAAATATTTTCTCTCGCCAAGGGTTTACCGATGGTTATTTTGAAAATAACCTAGGCCGTGAAATGTTTGGTATCAGAACCAAGGAAGATGTGGTTTCGGCTAACAAGGCTTTTCCGTTGCTTCACGAATTATATCGTTCGGAACGCAGTAGTGTTGCAATCAGTATTAAGGCGGAAATTTGCCAAAACAAACCTATTGTTGTTGAATTTTTCGATGGTGAAAATTCTGTTATTGTTTCGGGCGAAATACCGCAAAAAGCACAAAATAAATCGGCAACCAAGGAAGATGTAATTAAAAATTTAACCAAACTTGGAAATACACCTTACTATGCCAATATGGTTGAAATTGACTTGGATGATGGTTTGTTTGTTCCTGCAAGTTTGCTTAATGAATTAAGGCGTGAAGCGGTTGAAAAACTTAATATTGAAAGAACTAAACTTAAAATTAAGCCTTCAACTGCAACCTTTAAGACTGAAAATTTCAAAGGCAATTCAAAGCAACTTAAAACCATTTGCCGTTTTGAAAACGAGGAACAAATACCCGATGATTTAAGTGGAATTGATGCCTTGATTTATCCTTTGGAAAAGGATATTAATGGGGATTATGAAAATGTAATCAAAATTGTCGATATTCCACGCGGTATTTTAAGTGAAGAAAAAATCGCAAAGCGTTTAGATTATTTCAGGGAAAAAGGATTTAAAGTTGCTTTTTGTGGCAATTTGAGTGCTGTATCTATCGCCAAGAAGCAAGGATTTATTCCTTTGGCTGACTTTGGACTTAATATCTTTAACAGTTATAGTTTGAAAAAGGCCGAAGAGTTAGGCTGTAAAGCTGCGACACTTTCCTATGAACTAGGTCTTTCGGAAAACTGTTTTGGCGGTAATATTCCAAAAGGCATTATTTCGTACGGAAATGTACCCTTAATGTTATTTAAAAATTGTCCTTTAAAGAATGGTATTTCTTGTGGCGAGTGTGATAAAAAGGGTTATTTGACCGATAGATTATCAACGAAATTCCCCGTCAGATGCCGAATGGGTTACAGCGAAATGCTAAACTCGGTTCCTATTTGGTTGGGTGATAAACAAAAGGAACTTGACGGTTTGGATTATCAAGTGCTTTATTTTACGGTTGAAACGGCCGAAAGGGTAGAGGAAGTCATTAGTGCTTACCGATTTGAAAAGCCTTGTGATGTTAAATATACAAGAGGTTTGTATTTCAAAGGCGTAATATAATTTCGGTTGATATTTCTGTGTATTTTCAGTATAATAGTATATATATTTCTTTCAGGAGGAATTATTGTGGATTACAAACAGTTTTTTGAACAAATTAGAGGTAAAAAAATTGCTATGTGTGGTATTGGTATCAGCAATACTCCACTTATAATGAACTTTCTTAAAATGGGCGCAAAGGTTTATGCCTGTGACCGAAGAACCCGAGAGTTAATAGGTGATGTGGCAAATGAAATTGAGGCTGCAGGTGCTGAACTTCGCCTTGGTGAAGGTTACCTTGATAATTTGGAAGTTGATATTATTTTCCGTACTCCCGGTATGAACTGGAACTTGCCCGAGCTTGATAAAGCTCGTAAAAAGGGTATTGCCGTTACCAGTGAAATGGAAGTTTTCTTTGATTTGTGTCCTGCAACAATTTTCGCAGTTACAGGTTCGGATGGTAAAACAACCACAACCACTTTAATATCCAAAATGCTTGAGGCTGAGGGTAAAAATGTATTTGTTGGTGGTAATATCGGAAAACCGTTGCTTCCTGAAATTGAGAATATCACTAAAGACGATTTTGTTGTTGTTGAACTTTCTTCCTTCCAACTAATTTCAATGCGTAAAAGTCCTGATGTGGCGGTTGTTACCAATGTGGCTCCTAACCACCTTGATGTTCACCGTGATATGGATGAATATGTTGAAGCAAAGAAAAACGTTATACTTCACCAAAACGCATTTTCAAGAACTGTTTTAAATCGTGATAATGAAATTACCGAAGGCTTCCGTAAGGATGTCAGAGGCCAGTCTTTAGGATTTAGTATGAATCGCCAGTTGAACAACGGCGCTTGGGTTAATGATGACGGTATGCTTTGTATGTCTTACAGGGGTATGGATTTGCCTATCATTAATAAAAAAGAAATTGCCATTATCGGCGAACATAATGTTGAAAATTACCTTTCGGCTATTGCAGCTGTTTGGGGTTATGTTGGCGTTGATGCCATTAAGAAGGTGGCTCGTGAATTTGGTGGTGTTGAACACCGAATTGAACTTGTACGCAATTTAAACGGTGTTAAATACTATAACGATTCTATCGCATCAAGTCCCACAAGAACCATTGCTTGTCTTAAGGCTTTTGATAAGAAAATTCACCTTATTGCCGGTGGATATGATAAGCATATTCCTTTTGAACCCTTGGCACCTTATGTTATTGAAAAGGTTGAAAAGTTATATCTTTGCGGCGCTACTGCCGAAAAGATTGAAACTGCAATTGTAAAGGATGAAAATTACAAAGGAAATCCCGAAATTGTAAGGGTTAAGGATATTGCCGAAGCCCTCCAAAAAATACAAGAAAATGTTAAAGAAGGGGATATTGTCGCACTTAGTCCTGCTTGCGCCAGTTTTGATTCTTTCCCCAATTTCGCCGCTCGTGGCAACTATTTTAAGGAGCTTGTAAATAAACTGTGATAGATTTAAAAAATACACTTTTTGAATTGTCTAATGCCGATGGCATTGGTAATATTACCGATGCATCCGATTTGGGCTTCGATATGTTATCAAGGTTTTGTCCTTGTGAAAAAGCCGATAATTTAACCGTTATCGGTTTTTTAAAAGGGGACAGTGATTATACCTTGATGCTTGATGCTCATATCGACCAAATCGGTATGGTTGTAACAAATATTGATGAAAAAGGGTTCCTGACCGTAAAAAACGCAGGTGGCATTGATATTCGCGCTTTACCTTCACGCCGTGTTACTGTTCATGGGAAGGAAAAGGTTACGGCTGTTTTTTGCAGCACACCTCCTCATTTGTCAAAAGGTGAGCAAAACTTTGATGAAATAAGCGATATTAAACTTGATACTGCTTTAGGCGAGAAAGCAAAGGAAATTATATCGGTTGGTGACTATGTTACTTTTAAAACCGAACCAAAAGAACTTTTGGGTTCAAAGGTTTGTGGCAGGTCTTTTGATGACCGTGCAGGTGTTGCTTGTTTGATTAAAATTGCTCAAATGTTGGAGGGTAAGAGTTTACCTTTCAATGTGGCTTTTGTTTTAAGTGATGGTGAAGAATTGGGTCTTCGTGGTATTCGCACTGCATCTTTTAAAATTAATCCCGACGAAGCTATTGCTGTGGATGTTTCTTTTGGAGATGGTATCGGCATTAGCAGTGATGAGTGCAGTAAACTTGGCAGTGGCGCTATGATTGGAATGTCTCCCACACTCGATAACGCTGTTTCTAAAAAACTTATTGCTTTATGTGAGGATAAAAATATTCCTTATACCCTTGAAGTTATGTCCTCGAGAACCGGTACCAATGCCGATATGATTTCGGTAAACCGTGAGGGTGTCAAAACGGGTGTGGTTTCCATACCTTTAAGAAATATGCATACCGATTCCGAAATTATTGACCTTAAGGATTTGGAAAGCCTTTGCAATTTACTTTGCGAATATATTCTTTCCGGAGGTGTTAAGGATGTTTGATATTTTAAAAAATCTTTGCAACCTTGATGCCACTTCGGGTGACGAAAAAAGCGTTAGAGATTTTATTATTAGCGAAATAAAAGATTACTGCGAATATCGTGTTGATAATTTAGGTAATATTATTGCCTTTAAAAAGGGTAAAAAAGAAAGCGTTAAAAAATTGATGCTTGATGCCCACATGGACGAGGTGGGCTTGATTATAACATCGGTTACTGAAGACGGTTTTTTGAAATTTAAAACTGTTGGCGGAATTGATGTTTCGGCTTTGATGTTTAGAACTGTTAAAATAAATGGCAGCATTAATGGTGTAATTAGTGGCAAACCTATCCATTTAATTGGTGGGGATGAGCGCAAAAAACTCCCCAAAGCTGAAAGTCTTTACATTGATATTGGTGCTTCCTCAAAAACGGAAGCGTTAGAGCATATCGCTCTCGGCGATAGGGCTGTTTTATGTGGCGATTTTGAAGAAAACGAGCAAAATATAATTTCAAAAGCCCTTGATGACCGTGTTGGTTGCGCAGTTTTGGTTAAACTTATTAAAGAGTTTGATGAATTCGATTTTTATGCTTCCTTCTCGGTGCAAGAAGAGGTTGGACTCAGGGGCGCTAAAGTGTCGACTTATGCTATTAATCCTGATAGCGCCATTGTTTTGGAGTCAACAACTGCTTCGGACATTGCAGGTGTTGGTGACGCTGATAAGGTTTGTTCTTTGGGTAAAGGCGTTGCAATTTCCTTTATGGATGGCGCCACCGTTTATGATAGAGAATACTACAATTTCGCTTTAAACAGTGGTCTTGCATGTCAACCTAAAACTGCAGTTGCAGGTGGAAACAACTCGGGTGCTATTCATTTGAGCCGTGAGGGTGTCAAAACAATTGCTTTGTCTCTCCCTTGCCGATATATTCATTCTTCGACTTCGGTTGCTTCAAAGGCTGACTGCGAGAGTATGTACGCGATGGCTTTATATATGATTAATGGCATTTGTGGTGGTAAGATTTAATGATTACATTAACATCAAAAATTCCGGATTTTAATGTTTTATCTACATCCTGGGTTAAGATTAAATGCCTTTATGAGTCTTATAAAAATGATGATAAAGTAATGTTTTGGGTAGGGGATAATGACAGTTGTGTTATTGCCCTGACCGACGGAAATATGATGATTTATAATATTTCTGCCGATTTGGAGGAACTGAAAGCCTTTGTGGATGTCATTAATCCTGCTTGTGTTTTTAGTGATTATGAAACATTGGTCGGCATCGGCCGTAAACCTCGGGAAAGGATTAACTCCCTTTACCGAAAGGCTGATATAGAGGGTGAAACACTAAGCGACAGTTTAAATAGCAGGGAAGTGTACGACCTGCTTGATGTTGATGGCTTATCCTTGCCCGAGTATCCTTATTTTGCCGTTGATTATTGCCATAGATTAAATAATGGCTTTGCCCAGTGTTTTGCTTTGAAGAATACTTGTTGTGCCGTTAGTTTTAATTGTGGCGACAAGGCGATTATGAACGGAATCGCAAGTCATAAAAAAGGTATGGGCAGTGTTGCTTTAAAGGGGATTTTACAAAAAAATATTGGTAGAGATTTCCTTGTTTGTTGCCGAGATTCGGTTCTCGGGTTTTATGAAAAAAATGGATTTGACCACTTAGGATTTTGTGGTTATTGGGTGAAAGAGAATGTTTGAAACTAAATTTTTTAACATTGATGAAAGACTTTTGAAATTGGATGCAAAAGCCTTGGAACGTTCTAAAAAGGAATTTGAGCGCATCGATAATATAACCGAGTTTAATCAGTTAAAGGTGCTTAAAGCCTTTATTGATAACGGTGTTAGCGAATCTTCTTTTGCAGGGTCTACCGGTTATGGCTACGACGACAGAGGTCGTGAGGTTTTAGAACGAGTTATGGCTGACTGTATGGGTGCCGAAGATGCCCTCATGCGCCATAATTTTGTTTCGGGAACACATACCCTTACTGTGGCATTGTTCGGTGTTTTAAGACCCGGAGACAAGGTTATTTGTGTCACAGGAAGACCTTATGATACCATTACTGGTGTTTTTGGTATTGATGAAAAAACCGATGGTTCACTTGCTGATTTCGGTGTTTTGTACGGTCAGGTTGATTTAAATAAAGATGGTATGCCTGATATTGAAAATATTAAGACTGTATTGGCTAAAGAAAAGCCTAAAATGGCTTATATTCAGCGTTCTCGTGGCTATTCCACTCGCCCAAGTCTCAAAATTTCCGATATTAAAGAAATAATTGATGCAGTAAAAGAAGTATCTCCCGACAGTATAATTATGGTTGATAACTGCTACGGTGAGTTTGTTGAAACTTTGGAACCAACACAAATCGGTGCCGATATTATAGCCGGTTCTTTAATTAAAAATCCCGGTGGTGGTATTGCTCCAACGGGTGGATACATAGCAGGAAGAAAAGATTTAATTGAAAAATGTTCTTATCGTTTAACCTGTGCCGGTGTTGGCCGTGAGGTTGGCGCCACTTTAGGCCATTCAAGAGAACTATATTTAGGTCTTTTCTCGGCTCCTCATGTTGTTGGTGAAGCCTTAAAAACAGCAGTTTACACTGCATCGCTCTTTGAACTTTTGGGATTTGAGGTTTCCCCAAAATCCGACGAAATAAGAGGGGATATTATTCAGTGTGTTACATTGGGTAGTGCTGATGGTCTTGTGGCTTTTTGTCAAGGAATGCAGTCGGGCGCACCGGTTGACGCCTTTGTTGTTCCCGAGCCTTGGGAAATGCCGGGGTATACCGACCCTGTTATTATGGCAGCAGGCACCTTCACTTTGGGCGCTTCTATTGAACTTTCGGCCGATGGTCCCATAAGACCTCCTTATGCTGCTTGGATGCAGGGTGGACTTAATTTCCACAGCGCTAAAGCAGGTGTGCTTTTAGCAGCGCAAAAAATGTTAGAGAAAAACGCTTTGGGAGAAATATAATGGAACAAATTTTTGAAGGTAAAGTGTTTGAAATTTTGCCCACCTCAAACGGAATAATTTTTTCTTATTTTAATGGTGAGCAGGAAGATGGTACCGTTCAGGTGTCTTATAAAATGATTTCCTTTGAAAACCGCCGTATTACTGATATTGCAAAGAATATTTATATGGTAACCAAGTTTGGCAACGGTTATAAAGCTGTTGAAAAACTTTGCGAAAATTATATTACCGTAAAATCTTTGCTTTTACCCGGTGGTAATTTCTTTATTCTTCATAACGATGGTACAGCTCAACTCGTAGGTTCTGATGGTGAACCAATTTGGACAGGCAGTTTAATCTATCGTGGCTTTGCCCCTGCTGACATTATTTTGTTTGGCGATGGTCTTTGGGCTTGTTATGAAAAGGCAAATATTCTTTTAAAATTCAGTCTTGAAAATATGAAACAGGAATTGCGTATCGGTGGCAAAGAATCTCCCTTTGACGGCCCTTGTGATTTGTTTGATGAAGACGGAAATTTAGTTGTTTGCAGTAAAAACTCGGCAAAAATCCAAACTATAAATCTCAATGATTATGAAGTAGGGGATATTGAGTCTTTCGAAGAGCCTTTGCTTCAGTATGTAAAGGTTGGTAACTACAAGTTCGTGGCTTTAGAGTCGGGATTATATGTGTTGTAAAAAAAGAGCAGAGAAACCTGCTCTTTTTACTTGACTTTTTATTCTACAAACTGTAGAATAAAATTATACTACAAGTTGTAGAACGGAGGTAATTTGATGAACGATTTGCGACTTGGCGAAATAGAATCGAGATTTGCTGAAATAATTTGGAAAAATGAGCCATTGAGTTCGGCTGGGCTTGCACTTTTTGCTGAAAAAGAATTGGGTTGGAAAAAGACTACCAGCTATACAGTTTTAAAAAGGCTCTGCGCGAAAGGGATTTTTCAAAATTCGAACGGGGAAGTGACCTCACTTATTAAAAAAGATAAATACTATTCCCTAAAAAGCGAGAGATTTGTTGATGAGTCTTTTGGTGGTTCTTTACCTGCTTTTTTAACAGCTTTCACAAACGGTAAGCCCTTATCACAAGAAGAAATTAAAGAAAAAGTCGGAGG
>JAZOXF010000018.1:0-16008 GCA_045659605.1 Acutalibacteraceae bacterium | reverse complement strand
AGGAGAGAATTTTCGTCATAAAACCTATAGCCGTTTTGTGCGTCCACAAGGGCGGGTTTTAAGAGTCCTATTTCATCATAATAGTGCAGTGTGCGCACACTGACACCTGTAAGTTTTGCAAACTCTTTTATCTGCATTTTCACAGTAATCACCCCTCATTTGACAATATAAGGTATTACGTTACGTCAGAGTCAAGAACTTTTTATTATTCTTCAAATTTCATTGTGTATCTGCATTTTGGAAAGTTTTTACAACCGTAAAATTTGCCGTTTTTACCGTTACGTAAAACCAATTCCGATTTGCAATAAGGGCATATCTTTTGCTTTTTCATTTCTTCTAAATTTTCTTTATATGCAATAATATTTTGCTTGTGTTCTGTCCTTACATCCTTGCCAATGTGTTGGTTGTTTTTTATGTAATCAAAGATTTCCTGTTTCTTAGTATCATCAAAAACTATTGGTTTATCTTCTGCAACTTTATAAATCGCTCTCTCCATAGCAGGTAATGAATTACAAATCATCGTGTAGTTATCTTTTTCTCCACTGATTTTAAAGTCATCGCAAACCATAGTAATAATTGAAAAACAAGGTACTTCACCAAACTCTTTCAAAAATGTTTTTAAATATTCAACGTGCTTTTTATTTTGTTTTAATGGACTATAAATCTCGTATTTCTTACCGTGCTTGTAGTAATTCCATTTTGACTTTTTTGTATCACCATAAATTTTAGCATCGTCAAACATTTTCATTTCAACAACATAAATACCTCTATTACCAACCAAAACTAAATCTATTTGAGAAGTGTATCCGTCAGCACCGTCAATTAAAACATCATGCAAAACGAGTGCGCCGGGTATGGTATTAGAATATGTTTTTGCCATCCATTCACCAAAGCCACCACTTATTTCGTTGAGTGTTGGTATTTTCTTTATAAAATCAAATAAGCCCATACTATCCTCACTTCACAATTTCATACGGCCAGTCAATGATGCCGCCGAATTCTTTTACGTTGTTGTAACCGAGTTTCACAAGCTCCTCGGATGCGATTTTACTTCTTCTACCGCTACGGCAGTAAACAAGGATAAGTTGCTCTTTGTCGGGCAGTTCCTTTTCGGCACGGTCTTTAATTTCGTATTCAGGGATTAAAATTGCGTTTTCGATATGTCCCTCGGCGAATTCTTCCTCGGTTCTCGCATCAATAATTATATGATCCTTTTCGGTGTCCATAATTGTTTTGGCTTCTTGGGGTGTGATTTGCTTGTAGGTGAGTGTTTTTTCTTGTTTGCTTTCACAAGCAGTTAACCCGAATAATGACAGTGATATTATAAGCATTATAATTAGTCCTCTCAGTTTTTTCATCAGTTGTTTTGCTTCTCCCATTCTTTTTTTAAGATGGCATATTGACAGGTGTTTTCATAGATTGGGTTTCCGTTTTCATCGTTTATAAACGACACAAACTCCATAAACATACCCTCACGGCGCATACCAAGTTTTTCGCAAAGTTTTTGACTGGGAATATTGTAATCTTCGGTATAGGCATAGATGCGCCTTGCACCTTTTTCATTAAAAAGGTAATCAAAAAAAGCGTGGGCAGCCTCGTAGGCATAACCTTTACCGTGATAGTCGGGATTAAGCATCCAACAAGGGCTAAAGGTGTCCTTTATTGCGTTTTCTTGGTCGGGGGCAGTGGCTTCAGCCATGGCATCAATCTCGCCGATAACCTTGCCGTTTTCCTTAAGAGTGATAGCAAAATAAAACTCCTTGTTTTTGGCTCGTTCAA
Organism: Acutalibacteraceae bacterium; assembly: GCA_045659605.1. Taxonomy (GTDB): domain Bacteria; phylum Bacillota; class Clostridia; order Oscillospirales; family Acutalibacteraceae; genus UBA737. The sequence continues at coordinate 14,229 of JAZOXF010000018.1, read as the reverse complement.
GCACGGCTTTTTTTGATTCTTTTAAAGAATTCACTCGCATACACTCAAAACAATGAACTGTTGGTTCGTGTAAATATTCAAAAGCATCTTGGGTGTCGCTTTCGGCGAATGGGCGTAGTATTAGTCTTTCGGTTTCAATCATTTTTTATTACCTTCAAGCATTTTTTTAATAAATGTAATTTTTTCGGAATCTTTCTTTTGGCGCACATTTATCCTGTAACCGTCCTTTACAGATGAAGTATAAACCTTTAGATATTGCTCCAAAGAAAGGAGTTTAAATTGGACACCACAGTGGGTTTTGCATTCAATGTAGGAAAGGTCAATTCCCGCAAAAGTTTCTAATTCTTCTAAAGAAGCGTAAGAATAGGAAACTCCGTTTTTCTCAAAAATGTGTTCGTGTTCATCGGTTAATGTGTAACATTGAGTGGCAAGAAAATCTTTAAACTCAGCCCATTTTTCAGTGATAAAAATACCCGGTATTAAAATGTCAATATCATCAGAATTTAAATTCTCATGGGCTAAATATTCTAACCCCAAAGAACCATACATCAATGGGATAATTTCAAACTTATCAAAAAGTAATTTTGCATTTTGAAAAAACAAGGATTTCTTCATACACTCACCACAATTTTTCATTAAAACCATTATACCATAAAGAATTCAATATTTCCACTATGGGAAAATAATCGGGGAGGGGAGTTTGGATAAAATATAAATATGACAGGCCTCTACGATAAAAAAGACGGCAAATAATCGCCGTCTTTTTTTGTAATTTTTTAATCTTCTATTATTTTAACAAGTTCGTTTAAATCTTTGCGTTTCTTTGTGCGTAACTTGTCATTAGCCGATGCGTAACCGAGGGTGATAACAAGTCGAACAGCACCGTCCAAATCGCAAATTTCGCGAATTGTTTTATCTTCCAGCCAACCGAGAATACAGGTGCTAAGACCTTGGGCGGTTGCTTCGGCGGTAATGTACGCCGAAACTATGCCTATATCTATCGAACGGTAATCGTTCTTTTTGACTTTTGCTCCGAGTGCTGCAGTTTTAACATAAGGCATTTCGGATACCACTAGCAAAACAGGAGCATCGGTTGCGAATTTATTCATACCCATTCCTTGTGTTGCTTTTGCAACCTTTTTTGCCGTCTCACCCTTGCAAACGGTTATCTTATAAGGCTGACCGTTACAAGCAGAAGGGGAAAGCCTTGCAACTTCGAGAATTTGATCAAGTTTTTCGCTTTCCACTGCGCGAGTAGCATCATAACTGCGACAAGATTGCCTATTTTCAGCAATTTCTTTAAAATTCATATTTAACTCCTTAAAAAATTTACTATCTTTCTATGTATGTACGATACATCTCAACCACTTGTTTGTCAAGGTTTTTGTGTGTTCTTGTAGGGGACGATGCCTACATCGTCCCGAAAAAATCAATCGGGTGGATGTGGGCATCCACCCCTACTGTTTTAACCTTGTTTGTCACACGCTGACAAATACTGTCTGGTGTGGCGTTTTCCTTCCAGTCAAGCGAGTCAACATTAGATACAAAAGTAATATCTTGTAGAAATTATATTAATATGGTATACTGTATAAAGAAAAATTATTTTCATTTAAGGGGATTGGATATGAAAAAGATTATTTCAATATTATTATTGTTTGTTTTAATATTTTCTTTATCTGGTTGTAGAAAAGAAAATAATACTTCATCTGAATCAAATGCGAGTGTTCAAAGTGATGTTAGCAGTACGGGCACTTCGGCTGAAAGCACCACAACAAGCGAAGAAAATTCCACAAGCACTTCTTCAATCAATACAACCCCAAGCAACAGTACACCAAGCAAAACTGAAGAATCTAAGCCTACAGTTGTTGCAGGAGAGTACACCGTAACTTTTGATTATGGATATGATAATAAAAAAACTACTGCAAAATCTAAAAATTATAAGGTAGCAAAACCCGGTAATCCTACCAGAGAGGGCTATGATTTTTGTGGTTGGTACGCCGAAAATGAAGAGACTCGTTGGAACTTTGCGGGTCATGTAGTAACTGAAGATATGACTTTGACTGCAAGATGGCAAGAAAGAATGTTTTCGAATAAAAGTCAGGAAATTCAAAGTCAGGAAACTCAAAGTCAGGAAACTCAAAGTCGGGAATCTCAAAGTCGGGAATCTCAAAGTCAAGAAAATCAAAGTCAGGAATCTTCAAGCATTCCTTCGTAAAATATAACCTAGGAACACAAGGGAAAACGCAAGTGGATGGTTCTGTTGTGTTATGTTAAAAAAGGACGGTGCTAGTTAGCGCCGTCTTTTTTGCATTGCGTTCCGTCGTGTTTGATTTCGTAGTTTTTCTTATAGATTAAATCGCTTATAAAGACAAACTCATACCCTTCATCTTTGAGGCATTTGAGGATATTTGGCAGTGCCGCAGGTGTGTGGTCGGCATCGTTATGAAATAGAACAATACTGCCGTTTTTAACCTTATTTGTAACACGCTGACAAATACTGTCGGGTGTGGCGTTTTCTTTCCAGTCAAGGCTGTCAACATCCCATTGAATTGTGTACATATTGAGTTCGGTCATGGTTTCAATTAGGGCGTTGTCGTAGTCGCCGTAGGGTGGTCTTAGCAGGGTGGGGGTCTTGCCGGTTATTTCCTTAATTTTTTCGTTGCAACTCAAAATCTCATCCTTCATTTGTTCTTTTGACAGTTGGGGCATATGGGGGTGGGTGTTGGAATGGTTTTGAATTTGGTGGCCTGCTTTGTGCAGAGCCTCAACCGATTCGGGATATTTATCTACCCACGCGCCTACAACAAAGAAAGTGGCGGGAACATTATATTCCTTTAAAATTGAGATTAATTCTTCGGTGTCGTCGTTACCCCAAGCGGCGTCAAAGGAAATGGCAATTTGCTTTTTGTTGGTTTCTACACAATAAATAGGAAGCAGTCGATTTGTGTTGGCAAAAACGCTGACCGATCCCAAAACAATAATAGAAATGGATAAAACAAGGCAAATAGCCAACATCAGTTGTTTTTTGGTAATCACTATACATTTCATAAAAAGCACCTCGGTATCTAATATGATAAATGGCTTGTATATTATGAATAGAGCAAAAAAAGACAGGCAACTCTAAAACGAGCCGCCTGTCTTTTTTATGTAGCAGAGTGTTATTGTCTTACAATATGGGGTTCTTGGTAATTGGTGTGAACTACTTTAAATTTTCTTCTTCTGATATTTGCAAGGATTCTTCTTTCAAAAGCAATAAGGCGGTCCTCATGGAAAAAGCACCAGAAGAGGGCAACCACCATAGATATTTCAAAAATTGTTGTTAAAACTTGGATAAAAGTCATTTCAATTCCTCCCGAACACTTGTTCGATATTTGAATTATATACCATAATTCGACCTTTGTCAAGTGTTTTTTTATTTATTTTACATTTGTATTTTAACAGGGGTGGTGTCCCTTATTCAGGACAGTGATTTTTCTCTTGTAATTATGGTAAGAATATAGTATAATTATATAGATTATTTTGGGATATTATATATTTTCGGAGTGATATTTAAATGCTTGAGATTTTGTTTGACCCAAAATCTACGTTTGTTGATGCCTTGATTTATATTTTTTCGTTTTTAACGGTTGCTTTCTTGACATTACCTATTCACGAGTTTGCTCACGCTTTTACTGCTGTAAAGTTGGGGGACAATACCCCACGTTGGCAGGGAAGACTTACTATAAATCCTTTTGCCCATATCGACTATATGGGTTCGCTTTTTGTTTTGCTTTTTGGGTTTGGTTGGGCTAAACCCGTTCAGGTTAATCATTTGAATTTCAAGAAGCCTAAAAGAGATATGGCAATTGTTGCTTTGGCAGGACCTTTGTCTAATATAATAATGGCGTTTATATTTGGCATTTTGTTTTATGCGATTAATTTGTTTGAATATTTCTATTTATCAAACTCTTTTTTGTCTTATCTTATGGATTTCTGTCGATTTGTAGTTGAAATAAATGTGTCCTTGGCTGTGTTTAATTTGATACCCATTCCACCCTTGGACGGCTCAAGAATTTTAAGCGCCTTTTTATCTGACAGGACATACTACAAAATTATGCAGTATGAAAGATATATATACATCGGTCTTTTGCTTTTGCTTTTTACCGGTGTTTTAGATGCTCCTATAAATTTTTTATCAGGCGCTGTTATGTCTTTACTTAATATTATTTGTAACGCTATTTTCAGAATTTTTATTTAGAGGTAATTTATGTCGCAAACTGTTTTATCTTATAAATTGGAGGGCTTTGAAGGGCCTTTGGATCTGCTTTTGCAGTTGATTGCCCGAAACAAGCTTAATATTTATGACATACCCCTTTTGGAACTTATTGACCAGTATATGGAACAAATAAGACTTCTTGAAGAGGACCAAATGGAGGTTGGAAGTGAGTTTCTTGAAATGGCATCTCGCTTGCTTTACATTAAGACGGTAAGTCTTCTTCCTAAACACGAAGATGTTGTGAAACTCAAAGAAGAACTAACGGGTGAACTTCTTGAATATTTGGTTTGCCAGCAAATGGCGGGTAAACTTTCTAAAATGCAGGGTGGATTTGATAAATTTATTCGTAAACCTTGCGAGTATGATTTTGATAAGACCTATGAACTTATTCACGATAAAGATTTGATGTTTTCTTCTTACCTTTCTGCCGTGGGTAGAGGTAAACGAAGAATGCCGGTTAACGATACACCTTTTAGAAGAATTGTTGCTAAAAAAATTGTTTCGGTTTCTACTAAAATTGTTTTTGTTATCAGAAATCTTTTTGTCGGTGGAAAAAAGAATATAAACGCGCTTTACAAAACCGCAAAAAGCCGTTCCGAACTTGTGGCAACATTTTTAGCTGTTTTGGAACTTTGCAAGGCCAATCGTGTTAAGGTTGAAGGCGACGGAGAAAATATGGAAATTACATTAATTAAGGGGCATAATAAAAATGAACACTAAAGAATTAATAAGGGCTGTCGAAGCGGTTTTATTTGCCTCGGGCGAGCCGATGAGTATTGAAAGACTGGCGCAAACCTTTGAAGTTACGCCTGAAAAAGTAGTTAAAACTGTAGAAAGTTTAACCGAGGAATATGCCCACAACGGCAGTTCCATTGTGATAGTCAGACTTGAAAATACATATCAAATGGCTACCGATGAAAAATATGCGGAATATATTAAAAAGGCTTTTGATATCAGAAGGCGCACACCCCTTTCTTCGGCTGCTTTAGAGGTTTTGGCGGTTGTGGCTTATAATCAACCTGTAACCAAGTCTTTTATTGAGCAGGTTAGAGGTGTTGACTGTTCGGGCGTTGTTTCAACACTTGTTGAAAAAGGACTTATTGAGGAGCAAGGAAGACTGGAACTCCCCGGTAAACCTTTGCTTTACGGTACAACCAAGAATTTCTTAAGATGTTTTGGAATTTCTGATTTATCCGAGCTTCCTGAACTTCCAAAAAATGAAAATGCAGTAAACGATGTTGCCGAACAACTTACAATGGCAACCGATGAAGAAAATTAATTTAGGTGGAGAATATTTAAGATGAGCGATAATAACATTAAATCAATAATTGATGTTACAATGGATAAGCTTAGGGCTTTGGTTGACGCTGATATTGTTACCGGAAGTCCTATAGAGGTTGGGGAATTAACCCTTATTCCCGTGTCCCGCGTATCTTTCGGTATGGCTTCGGGCGGAAGTGATTTCCCCTCTAAAAGCGGCCAACTTTTTGGTGGCGGCGGTGGAGCCGGCGTTACGGTTGTTCCCATTGCTTTTATGGTTGTAAACGGTGAAAATGTAAAAATGCTTCCCGTTTATAATGAGGTTACAAGTTTGGAAAAAGCTATTACTATGGCGCCTGAAATTCTTGAAAAAGCCAAGGGACTTTTTGCGAAAAAGGAAGATAAGGAATAATAAATAACACTTACCTAATAAGATTAGGTGAGGTGGTTTCCTTGAAAAAAGCGGTTTGTTTTTGTTTTATATTGTGCTTTGTTTTTTCGGGTTTTAAGGTAGGGGCGGTTTCAACTTCGGCTCGTGCCGCTATTGTTATAAGCGGTGATACGGGCGAAGTTATTTACAGCCAAAATGCCGAGGAAAAACTGCCGATGGCGAGTACAACCAAAATTATGACCGCGCTTATCTTGTGCGAAGAGGGCAATATGGAAAAGACGGTTACCGTTACCGACCAAATGGTAAGGGTCGAAGGCACTTCCATGGGACTTTTGGCAGGGGATAAGGTGAGTTTCAAGGCTTTGCTTTACGGTATGCTTTTGGCATCGGGTAACGATGCGGCCAATGTAACCGCCTATGCTTTGGGCGGTACTATAGATGCCTTTGTTAAAATGATGAATGACAAGGCAAAAGAGTTGGGGTTATTAAGTACCCATTTTGAAACACCTTCGGGGCTTGATGGGGATGAGCATTATACCACCGCCTATGATTTGGCAATGTTGGCAAAAGTGTGTATGGAAAACCCTTTGTTTTACGAGGCTGCTTCTTCTAAATCGGCAATTTTGGAGTATGGAAACCCGCCGTATAGAAGGACTTTGACAAACCATAACAAACTTCTCAAAACTTATGAGGGAGCGGTTGGCGTTAAAACGGGTTTTACCAAAAAGTCGGGGAGATGTTTGGTCTCTTGCGCCGAGCGTGACGGCAAACGGATTATTGCCGTAACCTTGAAAGACCCCGATGACTGGCGTGACCATACTAATCTTTTGGATTACGGATTCAGTCGGGTTAAGACTGTTAAAATTTCCCCTTTGAAAAAGGAATATAATGTTCCTGTTGTTTCCTCAAGCGGTGAAGTTTTAAAGGTTAAAATTGAAGATTTTTCGGTAAATACCCTTGAAGATAAGGGGTTTACCTATGAAATGAATTTACCCGCATTTGTTTATGCGCCGATTAAAGCGGGTGAGGTAATTGGAAATATTACATATTATAAAAACGGCGCTAAGATTAAATGTCAGGAAATTAAAGCAAATAAAAGCGTTGAAAGTATTGTTCCGAAAAAAGATTTTTGGGACAGCGCTTGTGAAAATTTTAAATATATATTTTTGAAAATTTGGGAGATATAAATGAAGGATAATAAAATTAGATTGCAAAAGCATTTGGCTGAAAGCGGAGTTGCTTCTCGCCGTAAGGCTGAGGAATTAATTGAGCTTGGTAAGGTTAGGGTGAATGGCCGTGTTGCTAAAATCGGCGCAAAGGTGGACCCTAAACGGGATAAGGTTACAGTTAGTGGTAAAACCGTTGTGCCTGTTAACCAAAAAGTTTATATTATGCTTCATAAACCCCGTGGATTTGTTACCACTTTAAGTGATGAACTTGACCGTAAGACGGTGGCTGACTTGGTTAAAGATGTGGGAGTTAAGGTTTTTCCTGTTGGAAGGCTCGACCGCAATTCCGAAGGTCTTTTGATTATGACTAACGACGGTAATTTTGCAAACGCTTTGACACATCCTTCGGCCCATGTTAATAAAACCTATCGTGTGACCGTTAAGGGTGAAGTGGCTGATGAAAAACTCATTAAACTTCAAGAAGGTATTGTGCTTGATGGAAGAAAGACTTTGCCTTGCGATTGCTTTGTTGCTGAGCGTAAAGCCGATAGAACGGTTTTGATTTTCATAATTCAAGAGGGTAGAAACCGTCAAATCAGAAGAATGTGCGAAGAGGTTGAACTTGAGGTTATTCGTCTTAAACGTACCGAAATTGCGGGTGTTAAACTTGGTATGTTGCCCCAAGGTAAATGGCGCCCATTAAACGAGCGTGAAATGAGACATTTAACAAATGTAAACACCGAAAGGAAGGATGGCTAGTGCTTACCCTTTCGGTTTTGAAGGATAAAGAAAAAACAAAGGCGCTTTTCGAAAAAAGCGGTATCGAGCAAAACGAAAATTCGGCTTGTTTGTTGGCGACCGATGGCAAGAAAGATTTTGGTTTTAGTCTTTTTGATATTACAAAGGAAAAAATGGTTATAAAACACATTGCACCTTTGGATGATTTAGGGTTGGCTGATGGCATTTTACGGAGTACATTACATATTGCTTGCGAGCGGTTTGTTATGAATGCCTACTATGCCGAAACTTTGCCCGAAAGTTTTTTAGAAAAGTTGCAGTTTATCAAGGATAAAGAAGAAAAGAGCCTTAATATAGACAAGCTTTTTACAAGCTGTGGAAATTGTAACAAGGAGGGATAATATGTCTTTGCAGGAATCGGGCGAGATGTATTTGGAAACGATATATATATTGTCTAAAGAGAGCGACTGCGTTCGTTCTTTGGATGTGGCTGAATATATGGGATTTTCAAAGCCCAGTGTTTCAAGGGCGGTAAGCCTCCTTAAAAAAGGGGAGTATATCACTGCTGATGCAACCGGATATTTGCACCTTACCCAAGCGGGCAAGGAAGTGGCTGAAAAGATGTTTGAACGACACACACTTCTTACAAGCTTTTTGGAAAAATTGGGTGTTGAAAGCGATACCGCTTCCCGTGATGCTTGTAAAATGGAACACCACATAAGCGAGGAAACCTTTTCGGCAATCAAAAAACACGCAGAAAAATATATGGGTAAATAATTAAAAGACAGCAGATTTCTGCTGTCTTTTTTGTGTGGTACTATGGGTCGATGTGGGCATCGACCCCTACATATTTTAATTTTCGGTTTTTTATTTTTTATAGCCACACTCACATACCGTTTCGCTGTTTGGCAATATTTTGCCACAACCCATACAACGCCAGTAACCGTCGGGAACAACGGGTTGCGAAACCTCTTCGGGTTGTTGGTTTTCGAGCTTCTTGGATTTTATAAATTCCTTTTTGGCTTTTCTCTTTTCAATAAACGGGGTTATATCTATGTTTTCACTCTTTTTTGTCAAAGTTAAACAAAGAATGCTTATGTAAAATAGCAAAGAAACAAGGTCTCTTAAAATTTCTCCTAACATGATGGTCGGAGAAATCCAATGATAATAGGCATATAAGTAAGTGCTGTAGTAATACCATATGCGAGAACAGAGCATAAACACAATGCAAATGGTTATTCCTATACGCAATAAATTAACTCTTTTGAAATTTGAAATTGACCCTATTAAACTAAGAATATAGGAAGCAAGTAAAACTATATCTAAATTCACAACAACCAAAATGGTAAGTAAGCCCTCTAATGAATTAGTGTAGTCTTTAAAGCAACCTATAATTGCATAAACAGTTAAAAGCGAAAATATTGCAAAGGATATGGGGAAAAGCCATTTTTTGATAGCATATTCTCTTTTGAGCGTAATCATATATATGAATATTAACAAATAAGGAAATAAACTAATAAATTTTATTGCAATAGATTTCAAATCGGGATAAAAAATCGAGTAACTGTGCAATTCGTTTAATTGTATTAATATGCAAATTGCCGTAACGATTGTAACAAAAATATTTTTGATTTTATTTTTAAATATGTAACTAATCATCTTGACTCACCTCTACGCTACTATGATAACATATAAATATATAGTTTACAATCTTTAATGTCAAAAATTACTTTCTTAAATTTAGGGGATTTGAGTTGACAGTAAAAAGCATAAATAGTATAATTGTTGTATGTTGTTACAACTAACGGCATAATCCGACAAGAAAGGTTTTAAAGAATGACTAATATTAAAAGGTTACTTTCGGTATTCCTTGTATTTACAATTTTAATATCAGCTATTTCTATACAGTTTTCCTTGAATGTATCGGCTTTAAGTTCTAAAGGTACTGTTACGGCAGATTCTTTGAATATTAGATCTGAAGCTAAGGTTTCTAGCAATAATTCTTTAGGAAAGGTTCCCGGTGGGGCTACTGTTATTCTTAACAGTGAAGCTAAGGGACAAACTGTTACTGATGGCAGTAAGACATCGGATGTATGGTATAACATTACATACAATTCCATTACGGGTTGGGTTTCAAGTCTTTATATTAATCAAATACCCGATTATGTACCTGACGCTTCTTTTGAAAGTCAGATAGCGGCATTCCCCGAAAGTTATAGGCCTTATTTAAGGGAACTTCACGCCCAGTATCCAAACTGGAAATTTTACCCTGATAATATTAATTTAACTTTTGACGAAGCGGTTGAACTTGAAATTCCTGCCAATGAATATGATATTCATTCAAGCCATAAGGTGGTTAGCGCTTCCGGCAAGAAATCTTGGTTTTCCTTGGGATTTGGTGCTTACAACTGGCAAACAGGTCAATGGGTTGCTAAGGATGATGACTGGTATGTAGCCTCGAGAGAGGTTGTAAGACATTATATGGACCCGAGAAATTATTTAAACTCTTCGGCTGTGTATGCTTTTTTACCTCAAGTTTATAATGAAGCCACCCAAAATGAAGAGGGTTTAAACAAAATAATAAAGGGTACTTTCCTTGAAAAAGGATACAACGACCCTAACGATGAAGACTATGGCGGTTCCTACGCTAAGGTTTTAATGGCGGCCGCAAAGGCAACCGGCGTCAGCCCCTATATTTTAGCAGGTATTATAATCCAAGAGCAGGGAACCGACGGTACTTCTTTTATGATTTCGGGCACCTACGGTGGACAAGGCCATCCGCTTTACGGATATTATAACTTCTTTAACGTTGACACCTACGGCGATACCGATGCTCAAAAGGCTGAACGCGGTTTGGGCAAAGCTAAGGCACAAGGGTGGAATACACGCTCGGCATCCATTATCGGCGGCGCTTCGTTTTGCGCAAACAACTATCTTGGTGTGGGACAAAACACATATTATTATATGAACTTTAATGTGAAACAACCCGACCGTTTGTGGCATCAATACGCAACAAATATTCAAGATACCTATGGTAAGGCTCAAAAACTCGCTAAAAGTTATGTTGATTTTAAAGATGCGGAACTTGATTTTATGATACCGGTTTATCAAGGTATGCCTGATGGTACCTGTCTGCTACCTGAGAAAAACGATAATCTTAATAACTACTATATTAGCGGACTTTCTATTACTACCCCCGGTACAGCATCCAACTTAAATCCATCTTTTTATATGTACCAAAACAATTACGAATTAAATGTTTGGGAAAATACTGAGTTAAAGGTTGATGTACCTGCAGGCGCTCAATATGTTGGAGCCAGAAGTTTTGCTCTTAATGTTGGTCAAAACAGCGTGGTGTTAACCGTTAAATCACAAACGGGATATTTGAGTGACTATGTTATAAACGTTAAGGCTGATAAGGTTTGTACTATAACCATTAATGCTCCTGTTGCTACGGCATATATGAGGGGCGACACTAATGGTGACGGAATTATAAATGGTCGTGATTTGGCAAATGTGCAAATGCATATTTTAAATGTTAGGGCTTTAAGCGGTAACAGTTTTGCCTATGCCGATACAAACGGCGACGGAATTATAAACGGAAGAGATTTGGCAAATGTTCAGATGGATATTTTAGGAATCAGAAAACTGAACTAGGTCAGAGAGGATAAGAAAATATGAAATTAAGAAAAATAACAGCATTATTAATTGCTTTGATTGTGGCGCTTTCTTGTTTTGCTTTTAATGCTTCGGCCGCAACTACAACAATTTCTTTTAGTAATAATACCCCTAAGGTTGGGGAAACGGTTACGGTTTCTATAACCGTTCAAGGAAACGAGGCTATGTATAGCACCGATTTTAATGTTAGTTATAACCCCGGCGTTTTGCGTTTTGAAAGCGGAGATTCGGCAAACGGCGGTGCAGGAAGCATTAAGATTGCAGGTTTACCTGCGGGAAGTTCAAAACAAACCTATTCCCTTAAATTTACCGCTATTGCGGCAGGTTCTTCGCCTGTTACAGCATCGGGCGGTGCTTTTTACGAAGTAAATGATGATACAGTTTCAGGTTCGGGTACTGTTAATGTTTCGGATGCTACCAAGTCGGACAATGCAAACCTTTCGGCTTTGAGGGTTAGTGCCGGAACAATATCTCCTAAATTTTCAGCTAATGTTACCGAATATACCATCAATGTTAAAAACAGCATTACCGAATGCAAGGTTTACGGAACAACCGCTGACCCCAATGCAACTATTTCAATTACCGGCAGCGCCACACTTAAAGTGGGCGAGAATAAGCGTGTTCTTACGGTTACTGCTCCCAGCGGCGCAAGAAAATCTTACACACTAATTATTATCCGTTCTTCCGAAGAAGATGCTACTGAATCTAATGCATCAAGCGAGTCACAAGTTCCTGTTGCTTTGGAAACTGTTATTGATGGTAACTCTTTTGTTGTGTTAAGTGATATTTCCGAAGTTAACATTCCTAAGGGATTTAGCCCCACTAAGAGACTTTATAACAACGAGGAAATTTCGGTTGCTGTTGATGAAAAAGGCGTGTACGAACTTTTCTATTTAAAACAATCAGGCAGTAACGAGGCTTATCCTTATACCTATGATGAAAACAGCAACAGCTTTACCCGTGTTTTAATTATTAATCAACTTGGAAAGAATTATATTGTTGCCGAAATTGGTGAAGAATTTAAAATCCCGAGCGGATATTCAAAAGAAAAATTCAAGATTGATGGTATAAGTCTTGAAGGTTATGTCTCAAGTGATGCTGACTTTGAAGATATGTATTATATCTATTGTTATAGTGAAGGTGACTTTGCTACCTATAGATATGACACTGTTGATAAGGTTTTGCAAAGAAGTCCTGAGTTTAAATTAATAGAAGTTGATGAAACACAAACCGATAGCAAGATTGAAATTTTTAACCGTTTTGCGATGTTATCCGCAAATGCTAAAACTATCGTTGTTTGTCTTTGTATTGCCTTCCTTGGCATGATTGCGTTACTTGTTTTAATTATTATTAAATTTGTAAAGCGCAACTCTTTTGATGATTTTGATGTAGATGATAGCTTTGATGAGGATTTTGATAGCGTTACTTTTGATGATGACTATCAAATAGAAGACCAACAGGAAAATACTGAAGAATAAAAAATAACCCCCGATGTAATTTCATCGGGGGTTTAATTGTTTATTGTTTAAGAAATAAAAAAACACACAAGCAAAGCTTGTGTGTTTTGTGTTGGCATCTACTTATTTTCCCGGGCAGCCTCCCGCCAAGTATCTTCAGCGCAAGTGAGCTTAACTTCTGTGTTCGGAATGGGAACAGGTGGACCCTCACCGCAATCAACACCAACTAAATTGTTTGTCGCTTCAGGCGACTTTGATATATTACCACAGTCATTTCTAAATGTCAAGCATTTTTTTGAAAAAATTTAAAATTATTTTTTTAGGGGGATAATACATATAATATAAGCGAATTGTGAACAAAATGTAAAAGGTCAGAGAAAGTCAAATAAATTTTCAAAAAACCCTTGACAAATGGAAATTTATTGTATAAAATATAGAAAGTCAGGAAAAGTCAAACACAATTTGACTTTTGCCTAATAAATTAAAATCGGGAAAAATGGAGGACATAAAATGGCTGAAACCAATGAAACCAAGGTAGAGAATACCGAACAGGTTAAACCCGAGCCTAAAAAAGAAAAGAAATCAAAAGCTAATGCGGAACTTGAAAAGGTTAAGGCTGAACTTGAGAGTAAAAATGATTTACTTCTTCGCACCGCCGCCGAGTTCGACAACTTTAAAAAACGCACCGAGCGTGAGCGTTTAACCGTTGCCGAATTTGCAAAGGCGAATATAATTAAGGAATTGTTACCTATACTTGATAACATTGACCGCGCTGAAATGTTAGAAGATAAATCGAGCGAGGATTATATTAAGGGTATAGAAATGATAGTAAAGCAGTTTGCTGCACTTGGTGAGAAACTTGGAATTGTTGAACTTGCCCACCAAGGCGATGCTTTTGACCCTAACTGTCACGAAGCAGTAATGCATGTGGAAGATGAAACCTTTGGCGAAAATGTTATTGCCGAGGTTTTACAAAAGGGTTACAAAATAGGGGACACAGTTATTCGTCCTGCTATGGTTAAAGTTGCTAATTAAATTATTTATTATATTTGGAGGAAATTAAAATGGGAAAAATTATTGGTATTGACTTAGGTACAACTAACTCTTGCGTTGCAGTAATGGAAGGCGGCGAGCCTGTTGTTATTGCTAACGCTGAAGGTGGTAGAACAACTGCTTCCGTAGTTGCTTTTTCAAAAACAGGTGAAAGAATGGTAGGTCAGGTTGCAAAGCGTCAAGCTATCACCAACCCCGACAGAACCATCAGTTCAATTAAACGTGATA